>JANWKZ010000148.1 GCA_025451115.1 Bacteroidia bacterium
AGGATTGGAAGGTAAACATCCCGATGTATTTAAATTACGCCGAGCAATTCATCATTCCGCAATTCGATCCAAGCAACCCGGATGTATTGATGAGCGAGATCAATACTAAAAACAATTTCAGGCAATCGCAGATCGACTCGATACGAAACCGTGCGATAGATTATACGCGAAGGCGAGGTATGAACTTTGCAAACGTAAGTAAGCAACGGGGAAAGAACAGCAAAAACACGCATTTCTGGGACATAGAGAATTTCTCGGCTACTTATGCTTTTAACGAACAGTATAAACACAACATCAGCACTGCATGGAGCTTTAACAAGCAATACAACGGGGCTCTGAATTATAATTACCAAAAACAGGTGAAGAGTATTGAGCCTTTCAAGAGTTCCAAAGCCAAAATATTACAAAGCCCCTGGCTCGCATTGGTGAAAGACATTAATTTTACTCCATTCCCGAATTCGTTCAGCTTCAGTACGAACGTCTCGCGAAATTACATTGAGGTGCGTAACCGTGATATCACGGCGGCACCGGGCTATGATTTCACAACTACACTATACAACAAGACCTTCAATATAAACAGGGTCTACGCGATGCGCTGGGACCTCACAAAGAACATCAAGGCCGATATCGCTGCAACCAATGATGGCCGTGTGCTTGAGCCCTTTGACAACGATTATTCGAAACCCGGCAACAAAAAAGAAGATGTACGCGAGCGTTTATTGAAAGGCGGGCTCACTACGGCCTATAAACAAAGTGTGAATGTGAACGTAAATATTCCGCTGAACAAGATACCGATCCTGGATTTTATTTCTTCTACTACCTATAAATACACGGCAAGTTACCAATGGCAACGTAGACCTTTTGCCAATGACTCGATCGGAAATACGATCAACAACAACAGGCAGCAGAACATCAATATGACCTTTAACATGATGAGTCTGTACAATAAGATCCCATATTTCAAGCGCATCAATACAGGTCAGCTGAAAAAAGACCAGCCCAAAACTACGGGAGGTGGAAAAGCCGGTGCTACCGGCGCGGGCAAGAACCCTGCGCAAAAGGATACCACCAAAAAAGATCCGCCCGAGATCTTTGAATACCTCGCTCGTCTTGTGATGACCTTAAAGCAGGCTTCTATCACCTTCAACGAAACACAAGGCACTACATTGCCGGGTTATAGGGATTCAACATTTATCCTGGGAACCAATCCTTCTAACAATTTCGCTCCGGGCCTTGGTTTTGTGTTTGGGCAACAGGGCAAGATACTAGACGACGTATTTGACGAAAGGAACAATCTGCTCGTACAGCGGCAGAACTTCTCGACACCATACGCGCATACATTACTACGAACGATAAGTTTCCAGGCTAAGTTAGAGCCCATCAAGAATTTCAAGATCGACCTCACCGGAACGCGAACAGAAGGCGCTAACGATGGTTTCTTTATTGGATGGGACGGAACCGAATACAAACCACTTACGCAAACACGCACGGGTCAGTTCAGCATTTCTGTGATCACTATCAAATCGGCCTTCTCAAAAGACGATAAGTTCACGCACAACAGCGCGCTGTTCGATCTCTTCATTGCTAAACGCGGTGATTACGCCCCGAAACTGGCTAAACAGAACGCAAGTTCAAGCACGGCGAGTTCGCACGACGGGTACAGCCTGAACCAACAGGATGTGGTAGTGCTTTCTTTCCTCGACGCGTATACCGGTAAGGGAACCAATAACCTCAACAAAGCTTCGCTGTTCCCTCGTATTCCGATGCCAAACTGGACGATCAATTATGACGGGCTTGGTAAACTGGAAGCACTGAAACCGGTTTTCAAGAGCATTATCCTGTCACACGGTTATCGTTCTACCATGAGCATGGGTAACTTTGTAAATAACCAGGCCTTCAACGGAGGTTTCGATGATAACAACTTTTTCGCATCAGCGCGTAACCCGAACGGTGATTTCGTTTCTAAATATGTACTGAATACCGTTACCATAACTGAGTCGTTCTCCCCACTGATCAAGTTCAACATGAACTTTGTGGATAAAGGAAAGCTCAAGGGTCTTGGCGCGAACGTAGAGATCAAACGCGACCGCAGCATTACCTTGTCATCCAACGTGCCACAGGTAATGGAAATGAAAGGGAACGAGCTGAACGTAGGAAGTTCGTATACTTTCCCTAACCTCGAGATCAAGCGTATCAAGATACAGGGCAAACCACTGAAGAGCGACCTCCAGATGAATGTTACCTTATCGATACGTAAGAACGAGACGGCCCTGCACAAGATCAACGTAGACCCCATTACCAAGGGCGAATACCAGTATAGCCAGCCTACCAATGGCCAGAACGTGATCGCCATCAAAACATCGTTCACCTATACACTGAGTCAAAACATCAATATTCGCATCTTCTATGACCGCACCATCAATAAGCCGGTGATATCTACCTCCTTCCCTACCCAAACCACCAATGCCGGGGTGAGCCTCCGATTTGTGATACAGTAGCCCCTCCCTAAATCCCTCCCCAATGGGAGAGGGACTTTAATACAAATTTTTGAGTACCGGGGGCTATTTTCAACATAATTATTACATTTGCTCCTCTAAAACAAGACACATGAACTTTCCCGACAATTTAAAATACACCAAAGACCACGAGTGGGTACGTGTAGAAGGCAAAGAAGCTTATATCGGCATCACTGATTTCGCGCAAAAAGAATTGGGCGATATCGTGTATGTGGATGTGAGCACGGTTGGCGAAACAGTTGCTAAAGAAGCTGTATTCGGTACCGTAGAAGCGGTAAAGACCGTTTCTGATCTTTTCATGCCTTTGACCGGGAAAGTACTGGAAGTGAATTCCAAGATCGACGCAAACCCTGAGCTGGTGAACAACGATCCGTACGGCGATGGCTGGATGATCAAGTGTACTGTAGACAATGCAGCTGATGTAAGTGCGTTACTTGATGTTGCCGCTTACAAGGCTTTAGTTGGAGCTTAATCCTCCTTTAAAGTGATCGTAGACCAGTTTTGCTTTTGCCTTCCCGGCAATTTTTTCCAATTCCTCTAACGAGGTTTCTTTTATTCTCTTCACGGATTTAAATTCAGACAGCAATTTTTGCGCAGTGGCATCGCTGATCCCCTTTATTTCATTCAATTCTGTAGTGATCGTGCTCTTGCTTCTTTTCTTTCGGTGATGCGTAATACCAAAACGATGTGCCTCATCACGTATGTGCTGAATGATGCGTAAGGTCTCTGATCTTTTATCAAGGTAAAGTGGAATAGGGTCTCCCGGATAAAATATTTCCTCAAGACGTTTAGCAATACCAATGATGGTTATCTTTCCAAGTAATCCAAGTTTCTGTAAACTGTTGCATGCTGCGCTCAGTTGTCCTTTGCCGCCATCTATCACGATCAGTTGCGGCATACCGGTTTGTTCTTCCAGCACACGGCTGTATCGTCGATAGATCACTTCTTCCATAGTGGCAAAATCATCCGGGCCTTCTACGGTTTTCACATTAAAATGACGGTATTCTTTTTTCGCGGGCTTAGCGTTAATGAAAACTGTCATCGCGCTTACCGCATGGTGCCCTTGTATATTCGAGTTATCAAAACAATCAATGCGTACAGGCTCCTCTTTCATACGCAGGTCTTTTTTCATTTGCTGCAGGATGCGACCCGTATGTTCTTCCGGGTTGGTCAATGCCAATTGCCTGTTCTTATCAATACGATGCTGTTCAGCGTTGCGAATACTAAGATCGAGCAGTATTTTTTTGTCGCCCGCTTTAGGCACAAAGAACTTCACATCGGGGAATTCGCTTTCCGGATAGAATGATGCTACTATCTCTTTGGAAGTGCTTTGCAATTCAGTTCGCATATCGTACACTGCGTAAAGCAAAATATCGCTGTCGGTCTCATCCAGCTTCTTCTTCACTTCAACCGATTGAGAAGCCACGATGGCGCCCTTCACCACTCTAAAATACGTAATGAAATAGGTATCGTTCTCCTTCACCATGCCTGCCACATCAAGCTCTTCGATCGTATTGCTCACCACCATAGATTTGGCCTGGTATTTCTCAAGCGACTCTATCTTCTCTTTTATTTCCTGTGCGTGCTCGAACTCCATTTTTTCTGAGTAGCCGTTCATCTGCTGTTTCAACTCGCGGATCACAGAGCCAATATTTCCACGGATGATGCTTTTTATACGACTGATATTCCCATCGTATTCATCCCTGGTCTGCAAAGAGATGCATGGAGCTTTGCACGTTCCGATGTGATAATCCAGGCAGGCGCGGTATTTTTTTTCAGCGATCTTTTTTTCCGAAAGATCAAGCGTGCAGGTGCGCAGTGGAAAGTTCTCTTTGATGAATGCTAAAAGTGTTTTTACAGAAGTAACTGACGCATAGGGGCCGAAATATTCAGATCCGTCCTTTATTTTTTTGCGCGTATAAAAGAGTCGCGGAAAAGGTTCCTTCTTGAGGCAGATCCAGGGATAGGTCTTGTCATCCTTCAAACTCACGTTGTAGCGAGGCTGCAATTGTTTGATCAGGTTGTTCTCAAGCAAGAGTGCATCGTACTCCGTATCTACCACCAGGGTTTTGATATCGGCGATCTTCTTCACCAATAACCGCAAGCGGGAGTTGTCGTGTTCCTTTGTAAAATAAGAGGAGACCCGCTTTTTTAGGTTCTTGGCCTTACCCACATACAGGATGTTTTCATCCATGTCAAAATAACGGTAAACCCCCGGTTTTTCAGGCAGTGTTTTCAGCAGGGTTTCTATGTGGGCCGGTATCTCCAAGATCCTTGTTCTTATAGCAAAAATGCTGCCGGCAGCCCCTGATCTACACTGATTTAGGGAAAAAAGGCCGGATAGCGTTTTGCACGCTTTTTGAAAGCTAATTCATGTTAATTTTAATGTTCAAAAGTAATCCACATTAAGCGATTAAAGATGGCTTTTTAGGTAATTTTGTATACTATTTGAGAGAGAAACTATGAGTACCGCTATAGAAAAAGTGAACTGCTTGATCATCGGTTCGGGCCCTGCAGGCTATACCGCTGCCATTTACGCCGCCCGCGCCGCCCTGAAACCCCTAATGTACACAGGATTACAGCCCGGAGGCCAATTGACCATAACCACCGAAGTAGAGAACTACCCCGGTTATCCCAAAGGAATACAAGGCCCCGAAATGATGGAGGATTTTAAAGCCCAGGCCGAGCGCTTTGGCACCGACGTCCGTTTTGGCTACGCCAGCAAGGTTGATTTCAGTGGGCCCGTGCATAAAGTATGGATTGACGAAACGACCGAGATACATGCCAATACTGTCATTATTGCCACGGGCGCTTCTGCCAAATGGCTTGGTTTGCCCAGTGAAGAAAAACTGAATGGCTTTGGCGTTTCGGCCTGCGCGGTTTGCGATGGCTTCTTTTTTAAAGGGCAGGATGTGGCCATTGTAGGCGCAGGCGATACCGCCGCCGAAGAAGCCACTTACTTAGCCAAGCTTTGCAAAAAGGTTTACATGATCGTTCGTCGCAGTGAGATGCGTGCCTCCAAGGCTATGCAACAACGCGTCATCAATACACCAAACATCGAGATCCTTTGGGACAGCGAAACAAAAGAGATCTTAGGTGAAAAAACGGTGAATGGCGCCCTGGTTGTTAACCACAAAACAAAGCAGGACCGCAAACTGGATGTTACCGGCTTCTTCGTGGCCATTGGCCACAAACCCAATACCGATATTTTCAAAGACTGGCTCGAGATGGACGAAAGTGGTTATATTAAAACCATTCCGGGCACCAGCAAAACAAAAATAAAAGGCGTGTTCGCCGTGGGCGACGCGCAGGACAAAGTGTACAGGCAGGCCGTAACAGCGGCCGGGAGCGGCTGCATGGGGGCGCTGGATGCCGAACGCTATTTGGCCGAAGCCGGAATACATTAATACCAAATACCGAATGAAAAACATTCTCCTTGCCTTTTTCTCTTTCTTCTTTCTCTGTACCTTTTCACAAATGGCCCAGGATTATACCGACCAGGTGCCGCAGCTGCGCCGTTTCGATCCTAAGGAAGTTGTTGATTCCACCTACGGAATTACTATGTACGAAAAACTTACGCCGCTCATGGGCGGCGACTCCATCCGCTACGACAAAAAAGGGTACAATATCCAGGGCTGGTGGGAAGATTATTATAAAAGCGGGAAACTCCTGCATAAAGGTTTTTACGTAGACGGAGAGTTACGTGCTTACAAGAATTACTACGAGAACGGGCAGATGGAACGCGTTTACCGCGTGCAGGATTCCAAGCATTGCGAGGTGTTCATCTATTACCCGGATGGAAAAATAAAATCAGAGGTGCATTATTACAGCCGCGTGCCCAATAAGCAGATCGATTATTATCCGAACGGGAACGTTGACCTGTATGAAGAAAGTCATGGCGACAACGATTACCTTATCAAGCGTAACTCTTTCTTTGAGAATGGTTTCGCAGAAGTACTTTTCGAGCTTACCGACAAAAGAAAGAGAATGTATTCGCACAAGGAATACTTCGAGACCGGTAAGCTCAAAGAAGAGGGCGCTCTTCGCTGGAGTGCCGATAAGATAGACTACGTAAAAGAAGGTGAGTGGAAAGCTTACGATGAGACCGGCAAGATCACTAAGGCCGAGAAATACCAAAACGGAGAGCTACGCGATTAAGCGGTAGTTTTCTTTTCCTCTAATCCTGTTTCGGTAATTAAAGATTGTTCCTGGTAACTTTCGTAATCCGTATTGATCACCCACAGATCATGGCCCGCATTCTTCGCTACGTTCTCTGCGGCGAGGAAACCCATGAGAATAGAGTGATCCTGGTTATTATACTTAAAAGCGCCATAGCGGCCGATAGGGATCAGGTTCTTATAGGTCTTCAGGAAATCTTCAACGGGTTGCAATTGCTCTTTATAGCCGGTAGAATACACAGGATAGCAACGGGGAATACGATACACATGTCCGCCTAAGATCTTTGTTCCTTTTGTTAAACCTGTAACTTCAATTTCCTTTTTAGCGAGCTCAACAAGTTTATCGTTGTCCTCTTTCCATATTTCATCTTCATCGTAGCACCAATATTCCAGCGCCAGGATACTTGAGTTCTCATTGCCATACAACTGCGGAACCCAGTTACGGAAATTGGTGATGCGGCCCGTCTTTACGTCGTTCGAATTGATGTAAAGCCAATTGTCGGGGAAAAGATCTTTTCCGTCAACATGCAGGTATACGATGATCGTATTACGGTATTTTAAACTTTTACAATTGTCAATGATGTTCTGCGGCGTTTCGGCCAGGCGACTTACCATCAGTGTTAAAGGCATGGAAGAAATAACCACGTCATACTCCTTCGACGTTCCGTCGGTAAGAGTAATCCCTTTCGCCACCTTGTTGTCAGTAATGATCTTTTCGATAGGTGTTTTGAGAAATACGTTGCCGCCTTTTTGTTTTACGAATTCGGCCATGCGCACATAGATCATCCCGGTTCCGCCGGTAGGATAAGCAAACACATCTACAAGTGTTTTGTGTTTTTTAGAAGCTCCTTTAAAGATCGCTCCTTTAAAAGCTTCCCACAACGAAAGCTTTTTGATACGCTGGGCGGCAAAGTCAGAATCGAGATCGGTACATTTTATACCCCAGAGTTTTTCCGTGTATTCTTTAAAAAAGATCTCGTAAAGACGCTTTCCGAAACGTTGAGTAACCCAACTTTCAAATGTGCCTTTATCTTTTGTCGGAACAATTTTTTCTTTTAAGAAACTGAAAGCGCTCACAAAAGCCTCCGATATACCCAGGTTCTTTAGCGCATTGAATAACTTAACTGGGTAAAAAAAGAATTTGCGTTTGTAATAAACACGGGTAAGGCGGTTTACCATACGGTAATCACGACCTGCCACTTCGAGCCATATTTTATTGATTCGGGTATCGTTACTGAAAAAACGATGGGGGCCAATATCAACCGTTTGGTTCCATAATTGGATGGATTTCGACATCCCGCCAACCGAATCAGAAGCTTCATACACATCTACTGCAATACCTTGTTTTGCCAACTCATAAGCGGCTGTGATGCCGGCAGGTCCTGCTCCTATAACTGCTACTTTCTTAGACATATAGCTCCTTGAAAAAAGAGTTGCAAAGATATCAGAATTCGTGGGTTTACCACTATGAAAAATGGCAATTTTAAGGTGTTTGAGGGCTAAAAACCGGGTATTCCACCCTTGAAATCCAAGCCTTTAAGCTTTTGTTTCTGGTCTATAGGGAATTTCTTCCGGATAAAGAGCTTACCGGCCTTTATATAGCCCTTGATCTCCATTTGCTTGTTCTTACCCATTAAAAGCCCGGGTAATTCGGCAATGGTAATATCCTTTGTGTTGCCCTTCAGTAAAAAGGTATGCGTGGCGCTTGAATTGGCCGGGATCTTCACCTTCTTAACAATTTTGGCTTTACCCAACTTCATTCCACCATACATGATATCAGCCTTTGAACGAAAAACCTTGAACGACATGTTATTCGGATTCTTGATGCTCACTTTTATCTCGCCCTCAATTCCGTCGGCCGTAAGTTTGGTTACCTTAAAATCATCAATGCTTGAAACTGAAAGTTCCTTGAACTCGGTTACACACGAGCATAAAGACAGGCTTGCTAAAAGGATCAATATATTTCTAATGCTTCTCATACTAATTGGTTTGTGCAGTTCTTTTAACGCGGAAATGGAACAAAACATATAAAAACACAGCGAAGAGGAAAAAAGCTACACTTTGATGCAATACGCCAAGGATCACCGGTACTTTATATAGCAAAGTGAAAATGCCCAACATGATCTGCGTCGTGGTTAAATAAACGAGCCATGTAATGCCCTTATGTTGCCAGGTTGATATTTTCAGTTTGTTAGATCTTACCCAGATGTAAACAATAAAAATAACCACCACCCAGGCAAAAGTTCGATGCACAAATTGCACGCCGGCTCCCTCTGCGGTAAAGTTCTGAATGAAAGAATCTGTTTTGTGAATGATCTCGCCTGGATACCACTCATCGCACATTTTTGGCCAGGTAGGACAATACGTGCCTGCCTTTAATCCAGCCACAAAGGCCCCATAAATGACCTGGAAAATTACGGCGCAAAAAGCTACAACACTTACCTTATAAAGTTTATGTCCTTCATTCGGCGTTTTATAATGAAGATCGTTTTCAAAGATATGTTCAAGTGCAAACCAAAATGAAAAAGCAAAAGCGGTGAATGCGGTCATTAAATGGGTGGCTAATCTAAAATGGCTCACGTGCGGATCCTTCACAAGGCCGCTTGCCACCATCCACCAACCCACAGCACCTTGTAATGCTCCCACGCAAAGAAGGATAATACATTTTATGAGTAAAGGTTTGGTAAGTTTTTTGCGTGCGAGGAAATAAAGAAATCCGGCAAAGAATATCAGTCCGATCATCCTTCCAATCATGCGGTGCGACCATTCCCACCAGAAAATGTTCTTGAACTCATCCAACGTCATGGTGCTGTTGATGATCCTGAATTCGGGGCTCTCCTGATATTTAGAGAAGTGCTCGTTCCAGCTTTCAGTACTTAAAGGAGGCATTGTTCCCATTACGCTCCAGTCGGTAATAGACAATCCCGAATGTGTTAATCGCGTGATACAACCCACCACCACCATTACATAAATGAGAAAACAGCCTGTAAGTAACCAGTAAATGAATTGCTTATGGGGGTTATTCTTGATCACGGAAATTCAGCGACAAAGATACACAAGGAATACCTTTATGGCTTATTTTAGCAGCGTAATTATGGACTTTATTTTACCTTTTTCGGTTAAAAAGCCGTTGTGTCGCGTTGGATTAAGACAGCCTTTATTATTGATGGGCTCCTGTTTTACTGAGGCGGTGGGAGCCAAACTGGCTGAAAGACGTTTTGATGCCTTGATCAACCCGCATGGGATCCTGTACAATCCCATTAGTTTGAGCGAGGCGCTTACTGATTACAGGGAAAATAAAAAATATGGTCCAAAAGATATCTTTCAGTTCAACGAAACCTGGCGCAGCTATAAGCATCATGGAAAATTCTCAGGAACAAGTGCCGATGCATGCATCAACAATATTAATCCACTTATTGAAAAAGCACATGGGCAGATAAAGAAAGGCGGATGGCTCGTAATTACTTTTGGAAGCGCATTTATTTACAGACATAAAAAGACCGATCAGTGGGTGGGTAATTGCCACAAGATCCCATCTGCCGAGTTTGATAAAGAACTTTTAAGTAAAGAAGAGATAGCTGCCGAGTGGAAAAAGCAAATTGCAGCTTTGCAGAAGCTCAATCCCGCTTTGAATATTATTTTCACCGTAAGCCCTGTGCGGTATGTTCGAGATGGATTAATTGAAAATAACCGCAGCAAAGGAATTCTTATTGACGCAGCCCATACCCTGGTTGAGCAACATGACAACTGTTTCTATTTCCCGGCTTACGAATTGGTCATC
Organism: Bacteroidia bacterium; assembly: GCA_025451115.1. Classification (GTDB taxonomy): domain Bacteria; phylum Bacteroidota; class Bacteroidia; order B-17B0; family Aurantibacillaceae; genus PALSA-968. The sequence continues at coordinate 10,476 of JANWKZ010000148.1, forward strand.
GACGTACTGCGCGATTACCGTTTCTATACCGAAGATATGGTTCATCCGAACGAAGCCGGTGTAAATTACGTGTGGGAAAAGTTTGTGGAATCTTTCTGCGACGATAAAACCAAAAAATTTATTGAAGAGTACGAACCCCTTCTTAAAGGTTTACAACATCGTCCTTTCCAGGAAGACACACAGGCGCACAAAAAATTCAAAGCTGATCTTGTCGAGAAAATAAAAGCGCTGGATGAAAAATACTTATAGATCGAAGTAATCTGCCAGGACAGCGAGGAAAAGAAAGATCCCCACAGCGTATAATATCCAGGTCCATACTTTCATTGGAATGAACATGAACTGGTTGTCGTAATGCATATAGTGCTTCTCTCCCTGTTCATCAATAAAATGATCATCTTCCGCTCTTTGCACCAAATAACCTGCTATTAAAATTGTCACTCCCGCGCAAACCATAAAAACATCTGTAGTGAATTTCTCAGGAAAATATCCGGAAACAAAATAACAAAGTACACCTGCAACGATAAGCGCCAAGGCGATATAAATGAAAACTAAAGCTCCCTTATTTTTAAATTGAACGAAGGCCATTAGGTCTTCTGCTTCTTCTTTTTAGCAGCTGGAAACAAAACGTTGTTAAGTATCAGGCGATAACCTGCCGAATTGGGATGCAGGCTCAGATCTGTTGGAGGATCTTCAACCCTGTGCTGGTAATCTTCAGGGTCGTGGCCACCGTAAAAGGTCCAGGTACCTTTTCCGAATTCTCCATGAATATAACGAGCCTCATTGGCCGCTTTGTTCTCGCCCATTATCAAAACATTTTTCTTCACATAGCTTTTTTCGAAAGCAACGGTTTGTCCCCAGAAACCTTTGATCAGCTGTTCATGACTTTGGCAAAGCATGGTTGGAACGGGGTCCCACTTGGCTGAAAAATCGAACAGCGAAAAATAATCGTTCTCTTTATTTACGCCGTGTTTCTGCGTTCGGGTGTTGTAGGTATCTATCGTAGAGAACTCATATTCATAAGGATTTGTACTCAGCGTATAATTATCGAACGCGAAGCTTTTGCTGTAATCGATCTTCTTGTTCATTTCCTTATCCGCAGGGTCGCCATCAAACATATAATCACAGATATCCATTCCTTCTACGGCAAGAGCAATGTCGTAACTGTCGGTAGCAGAACACATGGCAAACATAAATCCGCCGCCCGAAACGAAATCACGCACTTTTTTAGCTACCGCCAATTTCATTAACGAAACTTTACTGAAGCCCAATTTCTTTGCCATGGCCTCGTTCTCCTTCACTTCATTCTGGTACCAGGCCGCGTTACGCGATTGCGACCAGAATCTTCCGTACTGTCCTGTAAAATCCTCGTGGTGCAGGTGCATCCAATCATACTCGGCCAGTTTACCGTTCATTACTTCTTCGTCATAAACAATATCGTAAGGAATCTCCGCGTAGTTCAAAACAAGTGTTACAGCATCGTCCCAGGGCTGTTTTCCTTTTGGAGAATACACCGCAATGCGTGGGGCTTTCTCTAATTTAACAGCGTCCTGGTTAAGTTCGGGGTTTGATATTTCCTGGAGAATGGCCGTGCTTTTTGCATCGGGAATTACTTCGTACGTGATTCCGCGAATATTACATTCATCTGTAAAGACTTTATCGCTTTTAAACATAAAACTGCCTCCGCGGTAGTTCAGGAGCCAGTAAAGTTCCACATCATGTTTGAGCACCCAATAAGCAATACCGTACGCCTTTAAGTGATTCTTCTGGGTATTATCCATGGGGATCAAAATGTGCGAGGCAAAACCGCTTACGGAAACAATAAAGAGGAGGCTTATAAAAACGATCTTTTTCAATGGAAATCTGTACCCTAAAGGTACGAAAAATAGCCGGATTTATTGTGAATTAAGGAATTTTAGGAATTGAAATTGCTTCCTACAGCACTTTTGAATTCCTTATAGATGTTTTGTCCGGAAGCAACGATCTCCTTTCCAAACAGGTAATTGCCATCCCCGGTAAAATCACTCACCTTACCTCCTGCCCTCTCCACAATGAGCGCTCCGGCAGCCACGTCCCAGGCATTTAGATTGTATTCAAAAAATCCGTCAAATCTCCCACAAGCCACATAACATAGATCAACCGCCGCCGCACCTATCCTGCGGATGCCACGGGTGTTTCTCATAAAATACTCTGTACATTTTTGAAAGCCATCTATCCTATCGAAATTCTTAACAGGAAATCCGGTCGCCACCAAACAATCCTGCATTCTTGCAGTTTTAGTTACCTGAATTTCTTTCTCATTAAGGTAAGCCTTCCCTTCTTTATGCGCATAGAACATTTCGTTTTGCGGAATATTGAACACCACTCCCAACAAGATCTCATTTCCTTTAGCAAGCGCGACACTGATCGCGTAGGTTGGCATATTATGAATGAAATTTGTCGTCCCATCCAACGGATCGATGATCCA
>JANWKZ010000149.1 GCA_025451115.1 Bacteroidia bacterium
GGTGATGGTACGCGGAGCTCCGGGATTTGTATTGCCGGGCTGCACATTACCCGGCCTTCCTTCATTCTTAGGCTCTTCTTTCTTGGGTTCTTCCTTTTTAGGCTCTTCTTTCTTAGGCTCGGTCTTTGGCGTATTACCTTTGCCCGGGATCACAATTCCACCTGCACCTCCCAGCTTAGGCAGGATGCCGCCGCCATTATTTCCGCCCTGGTTACCGTTGCCAGGTTTACCGCCGTTGCCATTTCCGTTATTACCATTGTTAGTATTCTGACAAGGACCTTGCGTATCGCCATGCGCCTGGTGCGCCGGCCATGCAGAGGCAGGAATGGTGATCTGTTGCGGGTTATTTGGATTTCCGGGAGGAATATGGCAAATTGTTATTTGCTGATTCCCTCCACCATTTCCATTACCATTATTACCATTACCGCCATTGTTATTTTGCGGAGTATAATTTATAGTAATGGTCTTATTCGCATTTCCAAAATTATTGCTTGCGTTGATCACATAGGTATTCGCCCCACTCGCCAATTGCGCAGTGAAAGTAAGCTGCTTCGTAGTTGTATTATAAGAAGAAGGAACAGTTGCGCCTCCGCCGGTTTGTACAGTTACATTAGCCGGATTAGTGATGAAAGTGATCGATGCAACCACATTCTCGCTGGCATTACTTGTATTATACGGATCAGAAGAGGGTGTGACCATAGTAATTGCCGGAGGTCTTGGTAAACCACCCATACCTGTTGAAGTGGTGGTGGTTGTAACCGTAGATGTTTTCCCTGAATCAATACCAACACCTGAAGACGTTACCCTATAAACCAGGGTGGCAGAACCGGCATCACTACCTGATTCGTTCGTTCCGGTAATGGTAACCTGCGTGTTCACATCCTTAACCAACGTTAAAGGAACTGTGATCGAATTGTTCGAAGGATTATAATTAAAGTTCGTGTTCGAACCATTCGCCGTAACCGAAATATTAGACGAAGATTGCACTCCATAAACAAAACCGGTAACCGAAGAATTTGCGCTCAACGAAGTATAAGGACTTGAAGCCGGCGTTGAGATTACTACTTTGGGAGGTTTTACGGGTTTATAATTGATCACCGTTGATTTATTGTCGCTTCCAAAATTATTCGTGGCTTTGATCGTAACCGTATTTTGAACGGGTTGCAAAGAAACCCAGAAGTTTAGCATCTTGTTGTGCTGACCAAAAGTGAATTGCGTGATGGCGGCACCGTTCACCGTGATCTTAAGCTGGTTTGAGTTGTCGATATTCAGCACAGAGCCCGATACATTATAAGAGTTCTTGCTTTCGTTGTGAGGGTTCACAGAAGGATTAATGATCTGAACAACCGGTGGTTTTCCTGTAATGGCTACCGTTGTTGTTGGATTTGTACCCACTACTGTGCCGGTTGGGTTTGTCGTAACTACTGTTCCTGTTGGATTAATGCCTACAGTACCTGTTCCAACACTTACTACTGTATTCGTTGTGGCAACTGTGCCTGTACCCGTACTTGTTATAACAGTTGTATTGGTAGGAGTCACTGTATTAGTTGTAGCAACAGTTCCGGAACCGGTACTTGTTATCACGGTATTGGTGGTAACTGTAGTGTTGGTATACACCGGCGTTACAGTTGTAGTTGTGGCTACTGTATTGGTAGGAACCACGGTATTGGTGATGACAACTGTATTTGTATTTACAGTGACAGTATTCGTAGGAATATTTCCGAGCGAACTGGTTGGATTGTAGTTAACGTTCACCGCGTCGGAGGCCGTGCCTCCTTCGTTAGTGGCTGTTACTACAAAATAGTTGCTGCCCAGGGCCAGGAACGATTGGAAATTCAGGTTCCCGTTGGATGGATTAAATGAGAAATGCTGCAGCGGATGGCCGTTCAATGTAATACCGATCTGCTGGGAACTTTTGATGTTGGTGAGCTTGGTTGTTACGGATACATTATCGTACTGACTATTGAAATTATTGGGAGGATAAGTGATCACAACAGCCGGAGGAGTTACCTTAGGAACGCTGACAGTTGCAGTTCCGGTAGAGTTTGTTGTAACCGTATTCGTATTGTTGGTTGTTACAACCGTAGTATTCGTATTGGTAGTTGTAACAGTATTTGTATTATTGGTATATACGTTATTGTTGGTTTGCGTAGTAGTTCCTTTGCCCTTGGTTTTACCATACATAGTAAAGATAAGGTTGGCGCCGGTATAATGATAGCGGTCGTTCGGACAAGCGCTGTTATCATACGCGTAACCATCCATATAATCAGTGAGCGGAAAAGACATTTTATGCTCAAATACCAGTGCCACATTCTTGCTAAAACGAACACCTATACCCACTCCGCAGGAAGGAACAAAGCGGTAGGTTCCGGAAGGATCCGAACCTTGCGCCAGTGATTCGTATTTACCATCCAGGATCCGGTTAATATCGCTTTCGGCGGATGTCTGACCTTTTAAGGGAGTGAAATCATACATTTTACCGGTTGCGTTATCCCTGGCATCGATCCATGTTTTATATTTAGCAATACCTACACCACCCCACAGATGCAGGATAAGATGTGATTGCTGCTCGAGGCGAGGAAAGTTCACCTTGAACTCGAGGGCGCCTTCCTGCACATAGGTCTTATGGTTACCGTAAAAATAACCGGGCACGGAATCATAACGCAGCGTTGAATCATAGGATCCGTTAAGCAATTTATTGTTCTTGATATCCCAGCTGGCATCGGTACTTAAACCATAGGTGCGACCGCTCAGGTAACGGAATCCTAAGGACATCCCTATAGCGGTAGCGGGCCGTTTGTTCAATATTTTTTCAATGTTAAATCCACCACCAATGCTGGGTATGGTCTTAACGTCAGAATTCATCCAAACGGCTCCCATGTTGAAGCCCAAACGCCAGCGGCCCGTCGTTTCCACATAAGTATTCTGTGCTTTTACAGAGCAGGCAATTACTAACAATAAAAGCGGGAGTATTAGTCGTTTCATATAATAGGTTTTAACAGAAATTACATAATTCATGCCAAGTTAGATATTTTTTTTCTTTCTATCACAAAACTAAGCCTTTAGGTGGTATATTTCACGCAAAAATCGGGCTTGATCAGCTATGCACCCGGGCACCCGCATCCCTTGCCCAAATGTGCTCTTTACAAGCTTTTTGGGTGCTTTTTAGCATCGGTACGGAACAGGAAGGTCAGCAGGACGGGAAGCAGGAATATCTCCGAAAGAAGGGCCACAAACAAAGTAATGGCCGTAAGCAAACCAAAAAGATAGATACTCTCGAAATCAGAAGTGATCAAACTCACAAAACCTCCCAATAAGATCAGGGTTGTGAGCAATACTGCCTTGCCGGTTTCAAAATACGTTTGCCTGAAGGCACGGAAAGGCCTGTGCCCTGCCCTCAATTCGAGCCTGAACCTTGAAATAAAGTGAATCGTATCATCTGTTGCAATTCCAAAGGCAATGGAGAAAAAGATGGCTGTACTCGATTTCAATTCTATTCCGCATAACCCCATCAGCCCGGCCATGATCACCAACGGCACCAGGTTCGGAATTAAAAAGACAAACATCATCTTGAGCGATCGATGCAGGATCAATGTCAATAATCCAAGAATTCCAACGCCGGTTAAAAGCCCCTGCAGTGTATTCGTGATCAGGTTTTTGTTGTTGATGTCGATCAGGTTTGCGGTGCCCGTCATGGTAAACTTCAGTGCGCTTGTATCGGTGTGTGTCTTCACAAAATCGAAGAAAGCGGTATTGTATCTATCAAGTTCCCTGCTTCCGGCATCGCGCATTTTTGCAGTAAACCTTGCTTTTTTTCCATCCGCGCTTATGATCGCCTTCAATTGCCTGCTGTTCTTATTCTTTCTCAGCACTTTTATATCACGATTCAGGTCCGCTGTATCTTCCGGAATAATATAAGTGTCGTCATAAGCCTGGTTAACCGATCGCACTAAACCCGCCGGCCCCAATAAAAAACCGGGCGAATACGTTTTGGAAACAAAACGCTCAACTTCGTCGAGCTGTTTGATAATATCCGGGTCCCAAATGGTTTTCTTATCATCTTTTATCTCCACCGCTATTTCCAGGGGCCGCACTCCGCCATAATACTTCTCAAAGAAGAACATATCCTGCTTTACCCTTTCTCCATTGGGCAGATCTTCCAGGATGGCCTGGTTCGTCTCCAATCTGGTCATTCCCCACACAGAAAGCAACATCACCACTACCGTAACAAGCGAGATCAGTTTTCCATTCCGTATTACCCTCCCAAACAATCGCTGCATCCTCCTGTCACTCTTCGAATAACCTCTGTCGGCCTGCGGTTTAGCAGGGAAAATAGAGAGCATAGCGGGCAAATAAGTATAGGTTAAAATAAAAGCTATGGTAATGCCTACCGAAGTAAAAATGCCGAAGTCGCGGATAGGCTTCACGCCCGAATAACACAAGGAAAGGAAACCCGCCACCGTGGAGATCAGCGTAAGAAAAGTTGGCCCGGCCACTTCTTTAAAGATCAATTTAAATATTTCGGGTTGCGATCTCTTCTTGCTTATTTCATCTGAATACTTCGTATAAAAATGCACCACATCGCTCATTCCCGCCACAAACACCATCGAGGGGATCATCACAGCCATGATATCTATGGTATTTCCTAAAAGTCCCATGATACCGAAGGTGAATACCAGCGAGAGGAACACAAGCGACAAAGGCAATATCACTGCGCCGATCCGTTTAAAGGTGAACCACAAAAGCAAACTGATGAGCACGAATGAGGTGACCAGGAAAAGGACGAATTGCTCCTTTAGTTTTGTGAGATAGACCGCCTGGGCAAAGATCCGTCCGGCATAATGTACATTATCAAATCCCTCCGCTTTGAAACAATCCTCAACAGCCACGGCAAGAGAGTCACTCTTCACCTTTGAGATACCATCCTGCGATTTTACATAGATACAAAGTGACGCGGCATTTTCAGCGAAAAATGTATTCTTCCATTGGGAAGAGTTATAAATATAAGACGAATCTTCCGCGTATAACGAAGGGTCCTGGTAATGCAATAAAGGTGTTTGAAGAAAGCCCAGTCCCTGCAGCGAGACCTTTTTAAGTGTGGTTGGAGAAACAACCTGCTCAACATAGCGCAGCTCTTTCAGCTTTTCAGAAACCCGCTGCACCTTGTCAAGAAAAGGTTTTTGAAAGATCCCCTTCTTATTCTCAACGGCCACCAGTATGAATTCATTATCAAATCCAAAAGTATTGCGGTGCTGATGAAAAAAAGGAAGCGCCGGATCGTTATCCGGAAAGAACTTCTCGAAATCGTAGTCGAACTTAAGCCTCCCGGAATAATAAAAAGACCCGCAGGTCAACAGAAGTAGGATAACCAGTACCGTTCGCGGTCGCTGTAAACCGGCCAACATCGGGGATGTGTTACTCAATTTTTTTCACTTTTGCGCATTGCGGGCCTTTTGCGGCTTCCATCAGCTCAAAACTCACTTTATCACCTTCCTGTATCTCGCCTTCAACGTCCTTTATATGCACATAATACTCTTTTTTAGTGGCGTCGTCAATAACAAAACCAAATTTGTTCTTGAAGTTAAAAAATTTGACCGATCCTGTATGCATAGGCTTTTAACGTCTTAAAAATAATAATTTATTATGAAATGAAATGATTTGTTGTTTCTTTTTAACAACCCCCTTTTTTTGTTAAAAAGTCGGGTGCCCCTGTA
>JANWKZ010000150.1 GCA_025451115.1 Bacteroidia bacterium
GAAAGCGTGTTTAATGGAATTAAGGAATATCTCGGTTATTACCAGGCCGAGATTGATGGCGGATTTAGACGGAATGAATTCGGCATGAGTAGCCAGTTGGGTTTTTATGGAAGAGGCAATTTCGGGATGTGATCTCTTGAATTCATTTACCAGCTCGTTCACGTAATCAGCCAGGTTCACCTGCGTGTAGTTTTTGGTTTGATAAAGTAGTTCCTGGATCTTAAGCATGGAGAAAATACGTTGCTCGTATTCCTCCAGGATGGTCTCCGAATTTGCCTTGCCCTGCTGCCTGCTGAGACGTAAAAGACTGATGAGTATTGAGAAGTTGTTCTTTACCCGGTGGTTGATTTCCTGGATCAGCAATTCCTTTTCTTTAATGGCCGTTTCCAGTTTGTGTTGTGCCGCGCGGCGATGCCGAGCTTCCAGATTAGAAGCAAGCACGGTGGCAATACTTAACGCGAAGGTTTGTTCTTTCTCCGAAAAATGTCGCTCCACTTCACCTGTCTTCTCAAAGCAAATTACCCCAATTAACTGCCCTTCCATCCGAAGTGGGACATCCATTAACGAGATGATGTTGTTTGGTTTGGAGTAGACCTCTGAAAACTCGGTGGTGTGAGCACACTTATAAATATTGGGCGCCAGAACGATCTTATTGGTCTTTATTGACTCAAAATACTTTGGAAAATCAGGTGTCTTTAATACGGAGTCTTTGCTGAATTTCTGGGTACGGAGGTCATATTCCCCGATCGAAATAATGGCATCCTTCTCTTGGTTAAACAACCACACGTTCACGCGCTCTATCTTAAGCGTGCTAATGATCCGGCGCGCAAACTCTATCATCAGGCCATCAATATCCTCCCGGTCGAGGACGTGGATCCTTGACACGTTGTCGAGCTCCTCCAGGAGATTGATCGATTCGTCGAGCATGAATGGTAGAGCCAAATTAAACTAATTTTCGCAATGTGCAATACACTGTGATTCAGCCTTTTTCTTACATTTGACGGATGCTCACTGTAAATTTCAACCCTTTCCCCGAGTTAAATACAGAGCGCCTGCATTTAAAGCGCATGACAGAGTCAGATGTGCCTGACTTTTTCGAGTTGCGCTCCGATCCCGAAATTATGAGGTATATCCCCAGGCCGCTGGCAAAGACGCATGAGGATGTTTTGAAACTGATCCAAACAACAGATGAGGCGATAACCAAGAATCACCTGATCAACTGGGGAATTAAATTCCACGGAACTGAGAAATTGATCGGAAGCATTGGCTACTACCGCATGAAACCCGAAAATCACCGGGCGGAGATCGGGTACATGCTTCGTAAAGATCAGCAGGGAAAGGGCATCGTGCAGGAAGCAATGGAAGTTGCCATCAAGTACGGTTTTGAAGTGATGCGTTTACATTCTATAGAAGCCGTTATTGATCCGCGAAACACTGCCTCTGAAAAAGTCCTGTTAAGGAATAATTTTGTGAAAGAAGCGCATTTTAAGGAAGATTGTTTTTGGGAGGGAGAATACCTCGATTCAGCCCACTACGGTCTGCTGGCAAGTAAAGGGATCAACAATACGGAGTAATTTCCTTTTCCGATCCTTACTGTATGTTAATACTGTCTTTAAAGGCTACGCGGAAGGTGGAGAACAGGAAGTTCTTTGATCCCAGTATTTGCGGATTGTACTTCACCGGATAAACAACATATGATCCGTTTATCGAGGGGGTTAGTTTGAGTAATGAATCTTTTACGAATGTTACTGAGCTGGAATTGCCCGCAACCGACATGTGGAGCACTTTAGAACTACCATCCTGTAGATCTATTCCTATTTGATCCGCGCCAACTATGCCTGTAAGCGGGATCACCAGGTTCTGAGAACGATTAAAAGTTGTTGGAAAAGAAGAAAACCCGCCAAAGGAAGGTATAGCAGTGTTATCCGTATAAGAAAAAGCGGGTATTCCTCCCGAACCGGTAATATTCCAGGAACCCGGAGGAAAGAACAAAGAATTAGAAGTGTCGGAGTATGACATAGAACCGGAGAAGAAATTTAATGGCGTACCATTTAAAGATACCGTGCCGGCGTAAGCATCCGGGGTTGCTGCATTAGTATTATTGGTTATGGAGATAGATTGCGGACTGTTCCAGAATTCTGCCTGGGCCTGATTGCTCTGTGTACCATTAAAGTCAATTAAATATTTTACCAGGTGGCCATTATAAAGGCCGGGTGGATTACCGGTGGTTGAACCGGTTGTGGATCCTGTTGTTGAACCAGTAGTAGAGCCCGTGCTACCTGTAGTTGATCCCGTGGTTGTAGTTGAACTGTGTACTGACGTAGTGGTTGTAGTCTTTTCACAACTGGCAATGATCAGGCAAAGGGTTGTGCTTAAACCAAGTACTGCAAACAGGGGTTTTTTCATTAGCTTTTTTTGAAAGGTATACAGAAAAAGTGAGATAGAACCTTATTTCCTCATTTATTCCCCGGAAAAAGATCTTGGAGTAATAAAACTCACCCTAAAGGGTGAAGTAAACTTATGTCTTTGCTAGTTTCTTTTTTAAATATTTCCCGGTATAAGACTCTTTACATTTTGGTAGATCATCCGGCGTGCCTTCAAATACAACAGTGCCGCCTTCTTCGCCGCCTTCGGGACCCATATCGATAAGCCAGTCGGCACACTTGATCACATCGAGATTGTGTTCGATCACTATCACAGAATTTCCTTTATCGATCAGCATCTGCAGCGATTTCAGTAATTTCTCTATATCATGAAAATGTAAACCTGTTGTAGGCTCATCAAAAATAAAAAGTGTATTATTTGAGCTTGCCCCGGCTCCGAGAAAAGAGGCAAGTTTGATACGCTGCGCTTCGCCACCGCTCAGCGTACTCGAAGATTGCCCTAACTGCACATAACCCAAACCAACATCCCGCAGCAAGCCTAATTTATCATTGATCTTCGTGCAGATCCTGCTGTCCGACTGACCGAAAAAGGCAGCCGCGTCGTCAACGGTCATATTTAAAACGTCCGAGATGTTCTTTCCCTGGAATGTTACTTCCAGTGTTTCGGCCTTAAAGCGTTTTCCGCCGCAATCCTCGCAAAGCAGTTTTACGTCGGCCATGAATTGCATCTCTACAGTAATTTCTCCTTCGCCCTGGCAGTGCTCGCAACGCCCGCCTTCTACGTTAAAAGAAAAGAAGGAGGGTTTGAACCCTTTTTGCTTTGAGAGCTGTTGCTCTGAGAACAAATTACGGATCTCATCGTAAGCTTTAATATAGGTAACAGGGTTAGAGCGCGAGGATTTTCCGATCGGGTTTTGATCAATGAATTCTATCTGCGCTACTTTCTTTATGTTCCCTGATATTTTCTCATCTCCTTCTGCACTTGCGCCATCCAACACTCGCTGAAGATTTGGTACCATTACTTTTTTTACCAGAGTAGATTTCCCGGAACCGGAAACGCCCGTTACCGTGCAGAAAATGCCGAGCGGGAATTTCACACTAACATTTTTCAGGTTATTATCATTCGCACCTTTTACCTGGATGAAATCCTTCCACTTGCGGCGCGTTTTGGGAACTTCAATTTCTTTTACGCCGGTTAAGTACTGGGTGGTTAGACTTTTTTTAGCGCTTAGTAATTGTTTATGATTCCCCTGGAAAACAACTTCTCCACCTAAGGATCCTGCCAATGGTCCCATATCGATGATCTCATCGGCGGTTCTCATTACTTCTTCGTCATGCTCAACAACAATCACCGTATTGCCGTGTTCCTGCAGCATTTTTAAAACGCTGATCAGCCTCTCTGTGTCGCGGGAGTGCAGACCGATACTTGGTTCATCCAAAATATACATGCTTCCCACCAGCGTGCTTCCCAGGGAAGTGGCCAGGTTGATACGTTGCGATTCGCCGCCGCTCAGTGTGTTCGCGCCGCGGTTCAGTGTTAAATAACCTAAACCCACATCGCATAAATACTGTAATCGGTTTGTGATCTCGATCAGGAGGCGTTTTGCAATTTTTGTATCGTGCTCGTTGAGTTTTATCTTCTTGAAGAATTCATACAACTCGGCCACCGGCTCAAGCATCAATTCAGAAATATGCCTGTCGGCTATCTTAACATAGTGTGTGTCTTTTCGAATGCGGGTGCCCTGGCAATCCGGGCAAAGCGTTTTTCCCCTGTAACGGGCCAGCATTACACGGTATTGTATCTTATAAGTTTCTTTTTCAAGTGCTTTAAAGAAAGCGTTGAGCCCTTCAAAATGACTGTTTCCTTCCCATAAAAGTTTGTATTGCGCTTTGGTGAGGTCGGCTATCGGTTTATGAACAGGGAAATTGAACTTGTGCGCATTCTTTACCAATTGGTTCTTGTACCAACTCATGCTTTCACCCACCCAACTGGCGATGGCGTTATCGTACACGGATCTATTCTTGTTCGGAATAACAAGGTCCGGGTCAATTCCTATAATGCTGCCAAATCCTTCGCAGGTCTTACAGGCGCCCACCGGGTTGTTGAAGGAGAAGAAGTTTACATCCGGTTGCTCGAACTCCATCCCGTCGGCCTCAAAGCGGTTAGAGAAAACGGTTTGTTTTTTTGTATTAGCGTCGTAAACTACACATTCGCCATGACCTTCGTAGAAACCTGTTTGCACCGAATCGGCCACGCGGGAAGAAGTTTCTTCTTTATCAGAAAAGGAATCGATCACAATGCGATCGATAATAAGAAAGAGGTTGGCCGTATTTTTAATTTTCTTCGGAAGCTCTTCGATCTTCACCAGCTCGCCATCCAGCATAACGCGCGAAAAACCTTGTTGGTTCAGGATCTCAAGATGCTTGTTCACATCCCGACCTTCCGGCACGAATAATTTCGAAAGTATGAGAAATTGCTTATCACCTTTTTGCGTAGTAACAAAATCAACCACATCACTGATCGTATCGCGTTTTACTTCTTTTCCTGTTACCGGTGAAAAGGTTTTTCCCGCACGCGCGTAAAGCAATTTCAGGTAATCATAGATCTCCGTAACAGTTCCAACTGTTGAACGCGGATTCCTGGAAATAACTTTTTGCTCTATAGCAATCGCCGGGGAAATTCCTTTGATATAATCTACCTGTGGTTTTTCCAGGCGACCTAAGAACTGGCGCGCGTAAGCAGAAAGACTTTCTACATAACGCCTTTGTCCCTCCGCGTAAAGTGTATCAAAGGCGAGTGAAGATTTTCCCGAACCCGAAACACCCGTCACCACCACGAATTTATTTCGGGGTATGGCCACATCCACATTCTTTAAATTGTGCTGGCGCGCACCTTTAATGATAATGTTGTGCTTGGGATCTTTATTAAGTGGGGAATCGGAGCTCATTTATAACAGGACCCTAAATTTACGAAACAATCGGCGGGCCGACGAATATTTTAGACAACTTCTTTAGCAGCGGCTATGTTCGACTTGGAATTGCCAACGAATATCTTGTCTTTTACAATAATGACGGGTCTTTTTAGAAAAGTGTATTCCTCCAGGATGTATTTTTTGTAATCTTTTTCCGTAAGTTCTTTCTCGTTCAGTTTCCAGGCTCTGAATTTTAGTGCAATGCGACTGAAAAGTGCTTCGTAGGAACCGGCCATTTCTTTCATTTCTTCGAGCTGGGAGTTTGTGATCGGTTCGGTCTTTATATCCTGGATGATATAACCTTTCTTTTTTAGGTTAAGCTCTTTGAGGATACGGTCGCAGGTGCTGCAGGTGGACAGATAATAGACTTTCTTCATTTGCCATCAAAAATATACATTTTCACCATTAATCCAATCTGTCAGACCGAGCGGAGTCGAGGTCCTTGTACGCCACTTTTCCCGGAGGTTTGTACTAGTGTCTCGACTACGCTCGACATGACATGAATTTTGTTTATTTTTACCTTAGAAATATGAAAGTAAAAGCAGTTATAACCGGTGTTACCGGCATGGTAGGCGAGGGCGTAATGCACGAATGCTTGAATAGTAAAGAGGTTGAACAGGTATTGGTAATAGCGCGGAAATCGTGTGGAGTGCAGCACCCCAAATTAAAAGAGATCCTGTACAAGGATTTCTCAGAGTTCGA
>JANWKZ010000151.1 GCA_025451115.1 Bacteroidia bacterium
AACAAATGGGTAACAAAACTTACCTAAAAACCTCTAAATGCCCTTAAACACTTCGAAATTGATTTCCGCTGAAACGACTGATAATTAAGGCTTTTTTAGGTCTGGTGGCCGTTCTTTTGGGTTTCGCAAGCTTATTGTTTTTATTCTTTATACAAAAGCTCATAAAGAAAGGAGCGATACAGAAAAGTGACCCCGGCGCGAGTCGAACGCGCAACCTTTGGCTCCGGAGGCCAATACTCTATCCAGTTGAGCTACGGAGTCAGCTTTTAGGATGCCAAAGATAAGGAATAAAGCCCGACCCGTTGCCCGGTTGCCAGAAGCAGCTCTGTATGACCTGGTTTTCATTTAATTCGTACTTTTGGGCAAACTTATTGCAAATGACAACCTTCGAAATCATGAAAAAGACCCACTTTGTAGTGGTAACCATTTTCTTTCTTATTTATCTGATCAAGACCATTTTGCTCCTGGCCAATAAAAAAGAGAATTTGCTGTCTTTCAGCAAAAAGATCAAAGTGCTGGAGATGATCGTGAGCTTTTTGTTCCTGGGCACGGGTATCTACCTGATGTTCGACTCGCAGATAACGCCTATGCTCATTATTAAGATCTCTATTGTTTTCCTTTCGATCCCTCTTGCTATTGTTGGGTTTAAAAAAGGAAATAAAGGCCTGGCCGCTCTTTCATTTTTATTGATCCTGGCCGCTTTCGCACTGGGCGAAATGAACAAAAACAAAAAAGCTGTAATATCTGATAAGGCCACAAACGCAGACGGCAGCATAAATGCCAGGGAAATATATACCTCTAACTGCGTGGCCTGTCATGGCGACGACGGAAAAAGAGGCTTGGCAGGTGCATCCGATCTTACGGCTACGCAATTGTCGAACGACAGTATTGCTTCTATTGTTATAAATGGTCGCAACACCATGACTAAGATCAGCGGTATTACTCCTGAGCAGGCCAGTGCGGTTGCTCAATATGTGAATGAAAATATCAAGGGGAAGTAATTCTTCTTTTCCACCGTATCTTTGTATTAGATGAGCAAGAAACCCGAGAGCACGGCTCCCAAGCCCAAGCGTGCCATTTTAATAGGATTAATTACCAAAGGCCAGGAAGCCGAAAAGGCGCAGGAATACCTGGATGAGCTTGCTTTTTTGGTGGAGACCGATGGGCTTATTCCGGTAAAGCAATTCACCCAGCGTTTGGAGAAGCCCGATAAATCGACATTTGTTGGTAGGGGAAAGGTGCAGGAGCTGAAAACGTTTGTGAAGGACAATGATATTGATGTGTTGGTGTTTGATGATGAGTTGAGTCCATCGCAGCAAAGGAATTTAGAAAAGGAATTACAAAGAAAGATAGTTGACCGTACAGTTCTGATATTGGAAATATTTGCCGGAAGAGCGAGAACAGCCCATGCCCGCACGCAGGTAGAGCTGGCGCGTTACCAGTATTTGCTGCCGCGTTTAACGGGTATGTGGACGCACTTAGAGCGACAGCGCGGTGGCACCGGCACGCGCGGTGGATCGGGTGAGAAGGAGATCGAGACAGACAGGCGTAATATCCGCGACCGAATCTCTTTGCTGAAAAAAGACCTGGAGCAGATAGACCGGCAGATGGCCACCCAGCGTAAGAACCGTGGTGAAATGATACGGGCTGCGTTGGTGGGTTATACTAACGTGGGAAAGTCGACAATTATGAATCTGTTGAGTAAAAGTGATGTCTTTGCCGAGAATAAACTGTTTGCTACGCTTGATACTACAGTTCGTAAAGTTGTTATTGATAATCTGCCTTTTCTTTTAAGCGATACAGTGGGGTTCATTCGCAAGCTTCCCACACAGCTGGTTGAATCTTTTAAATCCACCCTGGATGAGGTGCGTGAATCGGATGTATTGGTCCATGTGGTTGATATTTCACACCCGCAGTTCGAAGATCATATGCAAACGGTTACGAATACTTTGCATGAGATAGGGGCAGGGGATAAGCTGATCATTACCGTTTTCAATAAAATTGATGCTTACACTTTTGTTCCGAAGGAAGAGGATGATCTGACTCCGTCGGGTAAGGAAAATATCACGCTGGAAGAATTAAAAAAGACCTGGATGAACAAGACCAACGGTCTTTGTATTTTTATTTCCGCCACGCAGAAGAATAATATCGATGAGCTGAAGAAAATGCTTTACGATAAGGTGAAGGAAATGCATATCAAACGCTATCCGTACAATAGCCTGCTTTATTAATTACTCCTGTAGGTACACGCGTTTCACTCTTGCCGAAACTGAAGTAAGCACCTCATAGGTGATCGTTCCTAAAGTATCCGCGAGTTTTTTGAGTGTTTCGAAGGAATCAAAAACAACCACTTCATCTCCTTCTTTGCAATCTATTCCGGTGATGTCTATCATGCACATGTCCATACAAACGCTGCCAACGATAGGCGCTGCTTTTCCGTGAACATACAGATTGCCGGCTCCCAGGCCCAATTTGCGGTTCAGTCCATCGGCGTAACCGATGGGAACAGTTGCAATGGTTGTTGGTTTGGTGATCTTTCCGCGGCGGGAATAACCCACGGTGTCGCCTTCCTGTAAGTGTTTTATTTGCGAGATGGTTGTTTTAAGGGAACTTACATTCAGCAAATGTTTTTGCTCTTCGGTGTGTGCGCCTACGCCGTACAAGCCAATTCCCAATCTCACAAGATCAAAATGCGCTTCCGGGAAGCGCGAAATACCACCTGAATTGCAAATATGGCGGAGTACGGGATATCCCAGTGAAGAAATAAGGTGCTCGCTCAATCTTCCGAATAAAAACACCTGTCCACGTGTAAATTCATCAAAGTTCGGATCGTCGCTGGCCACTAAATGAGAAAAAATGCTTTTTACTTTCAGGAATGGATACTGATTCAATTTTTCAGCCAGCTTATGCATGTCCTTTTCCTCAAACCCCAGCCGGTGCATGCCTGTATCGATCTTTATATGGATGGGAAATTCGCCGTCCTTCAGTTGCGCTTTGTTGGCCGAAATATGTTTGGCAAATTGTTCGAGGATAGCGAAAGAGAAGATCTCGGGCTCTAATTGATACTGCACTAATTGGTCGAGGCTCTGTAATTCAGGGTTCATCACCATCACCGGGGTGGCGATGCCGTTCCTTCTCAGTTCTACTCCTTCATCCGCGTAAGCCACCGCGAAATAATTCACCCGGTTATGCTGTAAGGCATTTGCTATCTCAAAACTTCCGCTTCCATAAGAAAAAGCTTTCACCATT
The DNA here is from genome assembly GCA_025451115.1 of Bacteroidia bacterium. Lineage (GTDB taxonomy): Bacteria > Bacteroidota > Bacteroidia > B-17B0 > Aurantibacillaceae > PALSA-968. The sequence goes on from JANWKZ010000151.1 coordinate 3,250, forward strand.
GGCATAATGCCCGTTCCGGGTTTTAGTTTTCCGCGGTAGTAATTGAGGTTATGCACCAGGTTATTGAGGTTGATCTCTAATACTGTATCGTGGCTCTTTTGCTGGAGTAATTTCTGTATCCGCTCAAATTCAAAACTACGCGCACCTTTAATGAGGATATCCGAATCTGAAAAAGAGATCTTGTTCTGTTTAAGCGCGTCGAGGAATTTTTCCGTGCTGAAAAAGAAATATTTTTTCCCTTCTATCAAATGCTGATGCGCTGAAAGCTCTTTTCCGATGCCAATGAACTCGGTAACTTTCTTGCTTTTCAACAAGCGATTCACTTCTTTGTAAAGCGCCGCACTATCTTTTCCGGATTGTAAAATATCACTTAGAATAACGACCTTGTTTTCGTGCTGCTTTTGTTGCTTCAGGAAGTCCAGCGCGATGGAAAGCGAATGGATATCGTTGCTATATGAATCATTGATAACTGTACAGTTGTTCACTCCCTGTTTCATCTCGAGGCGCATGCCCAGTGAAGCAAGTTCGGAGATGCGGTGTTGTATCACCTCATTTTTATAACCCAAATGAAGAAGGAACAACCAGCAATGAATGCAATTCTCTACCGAAGCTTTGTCAGAGAACGGCACTTGCAGCACAACTTCCTTTTTACCGTATTTAGCTTTTAAAGTTGTGGCACCTCCTTTTTCTTTCGAAGAAGTGATCCTGAGATCGGCTTTGTTCTTGTAGGACCAGCTAATTTTTTTCTTTTTACCGAAGATCTTCGCACTTAGTCCTTTTTCGATGGTCTTATAATCGCTGCAATACAAAATGGTCTTGCAATTCCTGAAAAGAAGTAATTTCTCGTTGGTCTTTTCCTGCGAATTTTTAAAATTCTCATTGTGCGCGCTGCCGATATTGGTGATGATGCCAATGGTAGGTTTTATTAGAGCCTCCAGTTTTTCCATCTCGCCCGGCAAGGAAATGCCTGCCTCGAACAATGCAAAATTGTGCTGCGAGTTCAGCTGCCAAACAGAGAGCGGCACGCCTATTTGAGAATTATAGCTTTTCGGATTTTTACAAACGATATGATCGGGTTCCAGCAATTGCCAAAGCCATTCCTTTACAATGGTCTTTCCGTTGCTCCCTGTTATACCGGCAACCGGCAACTTAAACAGGTCCCGTTTATATGCGGCTAACTGTTGTGCGGCTGCTAAGGTGTCCGGAACTTTAACAAAGGAAGCTTCACTTAATTCACTGTAATAGGCATGTTCCTCGCTCACCAAAAAAACACGGCAGCCCTGGTTATATAATTCGCGAATGTAAATGTGCCCGTTATGTCTTTCACCCTTGATGCAAACAAAAAGCGCGTTATTGGCAAAGCCTGTAGTGCGGCTATCTGTTATAAGTTCGGAGAAGGAGTTCTTTAAGGAGCCGGCAATTTTGGCTTTAAGGATCTTAGCTATCTGGCCCGCGGTGAATTCCATATTACTCACCTTTCAGGAAATTCAGGTTATAGCATTCGCGGCAAAGTGGCTTGTAAGAATCAGTCTCTCCCAACATCACCAGCGACTTTTCAGCCGTTCTGCGGTAACTGTAGTTTGCAATGGCGCCGCACTCCACGCAGATGGCGTGTACTTTGGTGACATGTTCGGCAATGGCCATCAGCCCCGGAACGGGGCCAAAAGGGTTTCCGGCAAAGTCCATATCGAGGCCCGCAACGATCACCCGGGTGCCGTTATTGGCCAGTTTATTGCATACGTTTATCAGTTCCATGTCGAAGAACTGCGCTTCATCTACGGCAACTACATCCACGTCGTTGGCCAGGATAAGTATGTTTGAGCTATTAGGAACCGGGGTGCTGCGAATGGCATTAGAATCGTGTGACACTACATCCTGCTCGTGGTACCTTGTATCTATTTTGGGTTTAAAGATCTCTACCTTTTGTTTGGCGAATTGGGCGCGTTTCAGTCGCCTGATGAGTTCCTCTGTTTTCCCGGAGAACATACTGCCGCAAATGACCTCTATGCTGCCTTTTTTATTTGTTCCGTGGCGGTGATTCTCTAAAAACATTCGGGACCTGAAAATTTTCGAACAATTATACTAAACAAAGCAAAAATACGTTATTTTTAAACAGTAGAAATAAAAGTATTTTATGCACAAAGGGGCTGTGCTTGCACACATAAAAGAAGAATCAGAAAAGGCTAAAAAATACCTTAGCCAGCTGGAGAGCGATCAGCATCTTACGGCAGAGGAAGCGAACGAATTGTTGGGGCACATCGAAAAGATCTACCGCAACCTCTGTGTTTATGCCCATTCACTCAAAAGTCATGAGCTGAACGCCGATCTGCAGGTACATATGAAAATTATGCAGACCGTTTCTGCGGAGAATAACGTGGCGGCCGAAAAAGTGGTGGAACCGGTTAAGGAAGTGAAGCAGGAAGTAAAAGAAAAGCCGCTGGAAGAAAGCGTGATCCTTCGCAAGATCGAGCTCAGCATCAATAATAGGTTCCGTATATCCAACGAATTATTCAATCAGAACCAGTTAGAGTTCAATGCCGCTTTCCAGCAGCTCAATTCTATTAATACACTTGAGGAAGCTATGCGTTACATGGAATCCCTCAGGCAGGTCTATAAATGGAAGGATGAAAATCCACTTGTAAAGAATTTCTATGCGCTTGTGCAGAAACGGTTCGTTTAGAACATTCCTTCTCTTTTCATTGTTCATTGTTCAGTACCCGCTGGCCGCGCAGGATTCGCTGTATGCCAAACAGGTCATCAAAAAACTTACTTCTAAGGAATTCTTCGGTCGTGGGTATTTGAATAACGGGCTCGATAAGGCCGCGAAATACATTGCCGGTGAACTGAGACGCTGGAAAGCGGAACCGCTTTTTGGTACCGGTTATTTTCAGTGGTTTGATTTTAATGTGAACACCTTTCCCGGAAAGATGGAGGTGAAGATCAATGGAAAAAAATTAAAACCCGGGATAGATTTTATTGTTAGTCCCGAAAGCAGGGGATTTAAGGGAAGTATGAAGATGAAGAAGGCTGACAGTGTTACGTATGTGATGGACGGCGTGAAAGACGCAGTAGTAGCCATTAGCCTGCAACGTAAACTCACCTGGTCGGTAGCGCACGAAGCGCAGCCTTATTGCGCGATAGAGTTGTTGAATAACGGAAAGCTCCCGGAGATAAAAACGGCAGATGTAAATATTGAGAATAAAGTACTCACTAAGTATATCAACAAGAATATCTGCGCATTTTTTCCGGGCAAGGTCAATAACGATACGATGGTGATCTTCACCGCGCACTACGATCATCTTGGCGGAATGGGTAAGGCCACTTATTTTCCAGGCGCTAACGACAATGCCAGTGGCTGCAGCATGCTGCTGAACCTTGTTAAGCATTACTCCAGGAAACCACCCAAATACAAGACCCTGTTCGTCTTTTTCGCGGGCGAAGAGGCAGGGTTGTTGGGCTCTCAGTATTTTGTGGAACAGAATACAGTTGATCTTACTAAGGTCAAATTCCTGCTTAACCTAGACCTACTGGGTACCGGGGATGAGGGCATAACTGTGGTAAATGCCACCGAGTTCAAACTCCAGTTTGAAAAGCTGAAAAAGATCAATGATGAAAAGCGCTATGTAACCCAGGTAAAACCCCGGGGAAAGGCCCAAAACAGCGATCATTACTGGTTCAGCGAAAA
>JANWKZ010000152.1 GCA_025451115.1 Bacteroidia bacterium
ATACACACCATCCCCTTCTGAAGCGATCCAGAGCATCCCTTCCTTATCCTGGGTAACACTATTGATATTATAAAAACGCATATCAGGGATATTCTTCAGGTAAGTGAACTCATCGTGCTTCAGGTAATAAGGCACAGCCCCGTGAGAAGAGAACCAGGTACGCTTTTGCTTATCCTCAAATACATGCTGTACATTATTATGCAAAAGGCCTTCAATGGTAGTCACAAGATTTATTTTACCAGTAGAAGGCGAGTACATATAAGCCCCATCGGTGGTCCCTATAATGATCGATCCTTTGCTTGTACGGATAATGGAATTCACACTCTTAGCAGCAAGTTTATTCTTCTTAGAAAAATTATCAAACTTTTTCAATTTGGGGTCAAAAATAAAGATCCCGTTATTTGTAGTTCCTATCCAGATCAGTCCCGCGCTGTCCTGCATCAGGCAATTCACTTCGTCATTCACAAATCCGTTTTTCCCATCATACCGCGCGTTCTCACTTGAGTTTTGCAGGTTGAACTCACTCATACCCTTATCATGACCCAACCAAATGATGCGTGTTGAATTATCAATGAGAATGGATTTTATATTGTCGTACTCCTCGCCATGCTTAGAACTATAGTAATTGAACTTGTTCATCGGCATTTCGATCAGCCCGCCGCCAAGGGTACCAAACCACATATTGCCCTCAAAGTCCTGGAAGATGGACTGTATATACTCATTACCTAACCCATTCGAACGGTTGATCTGCGTGATAAAAAAAGAACCGTTCACATTCTTATCGCTAAAAGATATTTTCCTTAATCCTTCTCCATACAAAGCCACCCACAAGTTCTGCGAATTATCGGTGAACAGCGCGGAGATCCCATAAGTGGAAGAACCCAACGCGGATGATATTTTGGAAACGACCTGGTAACAACTACCCGTCTTTTGCACCTTAAAAACCCCTTCTCCGGCCACAGCGGCCCAGAAGATCGTTTTAGCCGAATCAGCCGGAATGATATATTTAATATTCTTATCTGCCAAACCGCTAACAGGACATACCTTCACCGGTTTCTTCGGGTCATCGGTACGGAATATGAAAAGACCGGCGTTGGTTGCGGCCAGCAAATTTCCTTCAGCATCAAAACTGATGGCGTTCACATCCGCATCAAGGCCGGTGATGACCGTATCCGTTTTAAAAGTGCTGTCAACACGAAAAACCCCTTTTTGCTGGGCAACATACCATACATTATGGCGATTATCTTCCGAGAAAGAAAGTATCTTGGTATCGATCCCCGCAGTTCCCTTTAATTTAAAGAACTGTTTACCCTGCCTGTAGGATACACCATTCTGGAAGTGACCGATCCAGGTAATGCCCCGAGAATCGGTAAAATGCGTATTGATAAAATTTTCCTGTAAACTATCGCGCGTAGTGTAATTCGTGAAACGGGTGCCCCCAAATTCACAAAAACCATCTCCCGTAGCGAGATAAAGAAATCCTTTATCTGTTTGGGAAATACAATAGATATACGATTGCGGAAGACCATCGTCTTCCGTGTAGGTTTTAAAATTATAGGTTTGTGCAAAATAAGTTCCGGCGTAAAAGAACAGGATAAGAAAAGCTATGTGCCGGTATTTTTTCAGCATATCATTTTTCAGCCTTTACCCCGATCTTGAATTTGAATTTCGGCACTCCACCGATCGGCGCCGTAAAGAATGGCATCAATTCCCCATACTGGTTGGTAACATTCACCACCACGTTATTGTTCTTCGAGTCTTTTTGTTTGATAAATTGAATATCCAGGGATGTATTGATCTCTTCGTTCACCACTTTATGCTCAGTGGTAAGCCAGTTGCCATTGCCGGATGATTTAGCCAATTCTCCCTTTTTCGCGACAGAAACGATTCGAAGGATCCCGTCATCATCAAAATCAAATACCTTGATCTGCACAGCGGTAACTCCCGTACCCACAAAAGGATAAAGATGCGATACAGATCCCTTGGTATCAAACAATCGAAGCGAATATTCATACGCAAAGGCGTTTGCTCCTTCTATAGCCTTGTTGTTATTGGGTTGTGAAGAAAGAAAAAGGCGATACAGGTTCCCATCATCACCCTCCATTCCTTCGATAACGAGTTTAAAGATGTACCCATTGAATTCGGGCTGCAGTTCACCTTCCACAGGATTGAAAGGTCCAAAAGTGTACCACTTATTATCATTGGCAGTATCACCGGTGAATACTTTAGAACTAAGTTCTATTCCGCTCTTATAATTCCCGGTGGGCGTATTTTTTTTGGCGTCGGGGTTAGAGATCGCTCCCTTACCTCCATAGACCGAAAAACGTGTTTTACTATTATAAGATCCGTGTATCTCGTCGTTCTTCCCTCCTACTTCCGGGTCAAAAACACGTATATACACCGGGTTCTTCTCTGTTTGCGGGATCACAAAGAAAAAGGTCTGCACAAAATCGTCGTCGCCCCAGTTAGGATCCGAACTTTTGCCAAAAGTGCACAGGAAAGGTATCTTCTCATCATTGGAAGGAACCTGCTGGGCAAAACCACTGCAGGAAAGAATACTGCCCATCAGTATAATTAATTTCGTACTCATTTGCCGCTCTTTACAAGGAGGATCTCAACTCTCCGATTTGAAAGTACAACATTTTTTCGAGTGCTATACTCAACAGGCAAATTTTCGCCCAAAGAGATCACATCGAGTCGTTTTTGCCCAATTCCCCTGGCTTTTAGATGTTTCTGCACCGAGCCGGCCCGACGCTTCGATAATTTGTAATTGTATTCGGCCGGGCCTACCGTATCACTAATGGCCAGGATGATCAGTTCCAGTTTTTTATCGTCTTTCAGCCTGTTACATACAGAATCAAGCCGACCCTCGTATTCATGTGATATCTTTGATTCATTGAATTCAAAGAATACATTAACGGTCCAAAGTACTTTGCTCGTATCTATCGCAAGGCTTATCATTGGCACATTCACGATCTCACCCTTCATCGAACCCTCTTGCCGTGGCAATATGCTGTCTTTGTAAAAACTGATCACCACCGCACTGGTAAAACCTTTGGCCCGCGCCTTCCTGTAATAAGGAATCGCTTCGGTCAATTTTTTAACCTTGCCTGAAGTATAATGAAAGATGCCTTTCTCCTTCGTTTTCTTCACATCACCAAGGTCAGAAAAGACCTTCGCATTCACGGGTATATCTTCCTTCGACGAGCCCAGGTGGACCCTGAAGTTAACATCTCCGCCTTCCTTTGCATGAAACAGCGAGTCTACATTGTGAGGGGGAGGCCAAACCACTTTTGTAATAACAGGCTTGTGTGCTTTTATCCAGGCACTGTCCCTCACAAGAACTTTTTTCTGTGTACAGAACTTCTCACTCTTCCCGGTTGAATCATTTCGGGCGATCACTCCCAATTGAATCCAATAGTCTCCTTCTTTTGTGTAAACGTGTTTTACATTTTTCCCTTTTTCATACTTTCCATCGCCAAAGAACCAATACCTATCACCGATAGTACAACCCGGGATCTGCGAGTTGATTGAAAAAAGATCTGAAGCAGCCCCAACAGCGAATGTATCGCGCGATTCGATGTACAGTAGTTTCGCTTCCTCTACCGTAAAATCATAGCTCAATTCGTTATAAAAAAGCGCGCCTGAAGCTTTATCCACTATGTTCAATTGCACGGAATAATTTCCGGGCAATTTATAGCAATGCTTTACACTCAATCCGCGCTGACGCCTGCCATCACCCAGGTCCCACTCATAAACCATTCCCAATGTATCCTCGGACTGCATGGTTGACTCTTCGAAAAAAGTGTAGCAATAGGTTGGCTTTTTCTGAGTGACGCAATTATCAAACCGCGGATATTTACTGGCAAAGTAATAGATGTCATCGTTTCCACCACGGTCGGAAGAAAAATAACCGGAGTTACCCGAAGGATCGATCCACACGCCAAAGTCATCCTTATTTGTATTTAAGGGCCAACCTTCTTTCTTTATGTCGCCGGTAAAGCCGCCGCTTACATCTACACTAAATACGTCCAGGTTCCCATCGCGGTTGCTGGAGAAATAAAGTACGCCGGCTGCATTCACAAAAGAGAACAACTCATTCTTTGATCCGTTTATTTTCGGTCCCAGGTTCTTGGGTTGCGACCAGGTCCCATTCTCAAATTTCGAATAGTAAAGGTCCATACCGCCAAAACCTCCGGGAATATCCGAAGAAAAGATCAGGGTCTTCTCATCCGGCATCAGGGCCGGGTGACAATATGAATTTGTTCCTGTACAAAATGGTAATGAAACAGGGGCCTCCCAATGTCCATGCACTTTATGCACCACAAAAATGTCAAGCGGCTCAATGTGCTTGGTGATACGCTTGATATCGTTACCCGTGATATACAACACATCGCCCGCCCTATTGAAACAAAGCGGACCATCGTTGAACCTGGTATTTACCTTTTCAGAGAAATAATGCGGACTTTTAAAATCAACCGAATCGATCTCTTCCGCATAAAAAACATCCTCGAGTTCATGGAGGGTGTCTTCATTAAAATAAACAAGCCCATAGCGGTGGACCCGTCCGGTAGAGAAATACAGCTTCTTATCTAAAAGATAGGGACTGAAATCTCCTCGGTTTGAGTTTATGCTTAATCGCTTAACGAGGTAAGAAGATGTATCGGCAGGTACATTCTGCGAAATGCCCGAAAAGGAACAACCTAAGAACAGAAACAAGAAAACAATTATTCCTTTATTGTTCATACATTAAAAATACCTTGTGCTTTGGGGGTGGACCTTGTAACCGAACTCATACTTTAACATGATCTCGTGCGAACTTCTTACATATGTACCCAGTTTACTGATGGTAAGATCATACGCGTAACCGGCACTCAATTGTTGGTTTATATTGTACTCCAGCATAAACACCATCGCGTCTTTGGTACGGTAGGAAACTCCCATCCCGAAAGCCTTAAAATAAACGTTGGCATTCAGATCAAGTTCCATAGGCGAGTTCTTAAGGTGCTTCAAAACAAAAGAAGGTTTTATTTTAAGTTCTTCGGATACTGATATCAAATATCCATCCGTAAACAGTACAGGTCTGTATGAGATCCCATTGATCTTTTTCAACCTGAAAAGATCCGGAGCCGATAAGCCGGCGTAAAATTTCTGATGCTTCCA
>JANWKZ010000153.1 GCA_025451115.1 Bacteroidia bacterium
CATTGGGCCCATCCCAAATACCATCTTAAGAAGAACAGTGTAGATCCTATCTCCGATTCTATCCCGGCCCTTGGCCTGCATTTCACTTTCTGGAAGATCAACCCCAACGAAGGCTCCATCGAGATCATGATGAGCGAGCGCAAGGGCAACCAAAAGGATTTCATTGTGCTGGAAGCCTACATGTTCCCTTACATCAACATCCTCTGGCTGGGCTGCGTGGTGATGGTTTTGGGTACCGGACTGGCTGTTTTTCAGCGTTTAAGGGCCAAATAAGGCCTTTGGCTTTCCTTATATTTTTCCTTACATTAGGGCTTTCCTATGCAGCAGGAAACCTCTGTTCATACCACCAAGCTTTTAAGCGAGATCATCCGCGAGATATCTTCTATGCTAAGCGTGGAAGAGATCATTGAAAAGGTATACGTGAGCGTGAATGAACTAATGGATGCCTCCGTGTTCGCCATCGGTTTGTATAAACCTGAAGAAAATCAACTCGTTTTTCCGGGTGATATGGAAAAAGGTGAAAAACTGCCTTATAATTTCTATTCAATGAACGATACCGGCCGCCTGTCGGTATGGTGCTTTACGAACCGCAAGGAGCTTGTGATAAACGATATGGCGCGTGATTACCCGAAATATTTTCCGGGCCGCGAAGTTCCTAAACCCATAGCTGGCGAGATGCCCGAGTCGGTACTTTATTTGCCCCTGATCATAAAAGGACACGCCGTGGGAGTGATCACGGTGCAAAGCTTTAACAAGAATGCTTATACCGGGGTTCATTTAGATCTTCTGCGCGGGCTCGAAGCTTCTATAGCCGGCGCTTTGGAAAGGGCCCAGCTCTACCAGAACATGGAGACCGAAGTGAAGATCCGTACGGCCGAAGTGATCCGCCAGAAAGAACAGATCGAACACAGCTATCAGAACGTAAAGCTGCTCAGCGATATCGGGAAGCAAATTACTTCCTGCCTTACCGTAGAAAAGATCATCGAGACAACCTACGAGAACATCAATAAACTGATGGACGCTTCTTCGTTCTGGATCGGCATTCATAATCCGGTAACCAAGCGACTGGAATATCCCATGGGGAAAGAGAAAGGCAAAACCATTGGTTTTGCCCATTACGATCTTACCGAAGATGAGCGCCTGCCCGTTTGGTGCTTTAAGAACAGGGAACAGGTGTTTGTGAACGATTACCTGAAAGAATATTACAATTACATTCCAGGCGGAATTCCTCCAAGACCCATTGCAGGCGATATGCCCGAATCTTCTATTTGGTACCCGCTCATGTACAAGGACGGGAAAGCGATGGGCGTATTAACGATACAAAGCTTTGAGAAGAACAAATACACCGGTTATCACCTGAGCATTGTAAGGAACTTAGCCGTATTTACTTCTATCGCCCTGGAGAACGCGCTTATCTACCAATCAGTAGAACAGAAAGTAAAAGAGCGCACCGCCGAAGTAGTGAAACAGAAAGAAGAGATCGAGCAAACTTATGAGAACTTAAAATTACTGAGCGAGATCGGCCAGCAGATCACTTCCTGTCTTTCTGTAGAAAAGATAATTGAGACCACTTACGAGAACATCAATAAACTGATGGATGCTTCGGTGTTCTTCATTGGAATGTTCAACGCAAAAGACAATAGACTGGAGTTTCCGGGTGCTATTGAGAAGAACGAGAATCTCCCGGCCTTTCATATCGACCTGAAAGATAATTCGCGCCTTGCTTCGGTTTGTTTTAATCGTGGCATAGATATTTTCATTAACGATCTTCCGCAGGAATACAATAAGTATATTTCCTCTTTAGGCGCCGTAGTGGGCGAGTTGCCCATGTCGTTGATCTACCTTCCGCTTATCGACAAGAACAACAAGAAAGTAGGTGTTATAACGATACAGAGTTTTGCCCGGAACGCCTACACCTCCTATCACCTAAATATCATTAAGAACCTCGCTGTATTTGTGAACATCGCCCTTGAGAACGCTTTGCATTACGAGGAGATCGAGCAAAAAGTAATAGAACGCACTGCTGAGGTTGTAAAACAAAAAGAACAACTCGAAGAAAAGAATAAGGACATTACCGACAGTATCAATTACGCCAAACGCATCCAGGAAGCGCTTCTTCCTTCGGTTGAGCTCAAACAAAAACTTTTCCCCGAATCCTTTATTTTATTCAGGCCGCGCGACATCGTGAGCGGCGATTTCTATTGGTTTGCCGAGAAGAACGGAAAACGATTGATCGCGGCCATAGATTGTACCGGTCACGGTGTTCCCGGCGCTTTTATGAGCATGATCGGTAACTCTTTCCTCGGAGAGATCGTAAACGAACGGCTTTTAACACGCCCGGGGCTTGTACTCGACAAACTTCGCAGCATGGTGATCCGCTCACTTAAACAAAGTGACGCAGAAAGCGGCGCCAACGACGGGATGGATATTTCCTTACTAAGCTTCCGCGAAGACCATACCGACGGAACCATTAAAGTAGAATGGGCCGGCGCCAACAACCCGCTCTGGATCATCCGCAAGGGCGAATGCATCGTTTACAATCCTGATAAACGTCCCATCAGTTACTCACGCGGCAACGCCGTTGCCTTTACCAACCATACCATCGAACTGCAGAGAGGCGACTCTCTATACATCTTCACCGATGGGTTTGCCGACCAGTTTGGTGGCGAGAAGGGAAAGAAGTTCAAGTACAAACAACTGCAGGAGGTACTGCTTGGTATCCAGGATCAATCTATGAAAAAGCAGGAAGAACTGCTGGATAAGGTCTTTAGTGATTGGAAAGGGAGCCTCGAACAAGTGGACGATGTACTTGTGATCGGTATCAAAGTATAGTTTATGGAATTTTAGGTACTGGAACATCCCAATACCAAAACCCATAAATTATGAAAACCACCCATTTTATTTTAGCCGCCTGTATCTCGGCCGCTTTTCTTACAAGTTGCAATCAAAGTCAAACCACCGTTCAAACCAAAGAGCGCACTATTGAAGTAAGCGGTACCGCCGAGAAAGAGGTTGTGCCCGATGAAGTTTATTTTACCATCACCTTACAGGAATACAAAAAGAACGGGAAGAAGATCAACCTTGCCGATATGGAGAAAATACTGCTGGACCGGGCGCTGAAGATGGACATAAAGAAAGAAGACCTGAAGCTCGACAATCTCACAGCTTACAGCTACAATTATTATTACTATGGCTACGGCTATAGCAGGAAACGCGACGATGTGATGGCCACCGGCACCTATCGCGTTAAATTAAAAGACACGGAGCAAATGGATAAGCTGCTGGAGAATAACGAGGGACTGAACGTTACTTACGCCTATCTCAGCAATTTTGCCTGCAGTAAGAAGGAAAAATACAATGAAGAGCTCCGCGAGAAAGCTTTGAAGATCACAAAAGAAAAAGCAACTAAATTACTGGCGGCCGTAGGCGCTGAATTGGGCGAAGTGATCAGTATTACCGATGGTGGAGTGGTAAATAGCAACAACTCCTACTATCCTTACGGATATTACTACGGATATGGTCCTGCCGAAGAAAGATCGGCCAACTCGGTGGATATGGCTTCTGCTTCAAAAAGCGAACCCGCCGTATCGCCCCGCAACCTAAAACTGCGCGCGGAGATGAAAGTAGTTTATCGCATCAAGTAGGCTGTTGTCCTCTCCTTTCAGGAGAGGACAGTCGAAGCTTCCTTCACAAAGTGAAGCAGCAGACAGGAGGGGTCGGGGTTTAGAAAGATGTATATCATATAACGTATTGCCGAGACAGAGGTGGTCGGATTTAGAAAGGCGCCGCTCCAAATAAGAGCCCCGGTTTTTCAATTGTTAAAAATGACCCCTATTTAACATATTTTAGTAATTAGTTCTTCACACCCGAAAAAGCCTTGGCTTTTATTCTCAATATTTGCCAACCAACACTTTTTTATGGACATAGAACAATTACTCGGCAATTTCCTGGCCCCTCCTGTTCCCTTCTTTTTCCTTGGGCTCATCGCGGTGCTTGCCAAATCAGATCTCGAGATCCCGCAGCAGATCTCTAAGTTCATTTCTCTTTATCTTTTGATGGCCATTGGCTTTAAAGGCGGGGTTGAACTGCATCACAGCGGTTTCAGTACACAGGTAGGGCTCGTTTTGCTCTTTGCCATGTTGATGGCCATTATCACGCCGCTTTACGCCTACTGGATCTTGAAAAAACGACTCGATGTTCCTAACGCAGCAGCCCTCGCTGCGGCTTTCGGTTCGGTGAGCGCGGTTACTTTCATTACCGCGTCTAATATCCTGCAGGATGCCGATATTAAATACGGTGGAGAAATGATAGCCGCCATGGCGCTGATGGAATCTCCTTCCATCATCATCGGGGTTTGGCTGTACCGCAAATACCACGATCATGGCACGAACGCACAACACATGGACTTCAAAGAACTCGTTCGTGAAGCCTTCCTTAATGGTTCTATCGTTGTACTTCTTGGCAGTTTGATCGTTGGACTTGTTTCCCACGATAAGGGCATGCAGATCATGAAGCCTTTTACGGGCGATATCTTTAAAGGGATGTTATCCTTCTTCCTGCTCGACATGGGTGTTGTGGCCGGCCGCAGGTTAGGCGCCATTAAACAAGCGGGACTTTTCTTAATTGGATTTGGCATTTTACTTCCGCTTTTTAACGCCTGCTTAGGTATCGCTATCAGCTCGCTGATCGGCCTTAACCAGGGAAATGCTTTTATGTTCACCGTACTTTGCGCCAGCGCTTCCTACATCGCTGTGCCGGCCGCTATGCGCATCGCGGTGCCTGAGGCAAACCCGGGCATATACGTCCCGGTGGCGCTTGCCATCACTTTCCCATTCAATATCATGGTGGGCCTGCCGCTGTATTATTATGTATTAGAAAGAATTCACGGTTAAAACAAACAACATGGAGAACGATATTAAAAAAATAGAGATCATCACCGATTACGCTTTCCTTAACCGGCTGGTGAAATTGATAGATGACACCGGTGTTTCGGGCTATACCATTTTGAAGGATGTGGCCGGCAAAGGCCTTCGCGGCAGTAAAGACGGACACGGCATTGCGGGTGGCTTCAAGAATTGCTATATCATGGTATGCTGCGATGAAATAGAAGCCCGCAAAGTGGTAGAAGCCGTGCGCGGTGTCATCTCCCGCTATGGCGGCATTTGCATCGTTTCTGACGCACATTGGGTAATCCACAATTGATCTGCCTCCCGAAGATATACGTAGCTGTCCTCCCCTCTCAGGGGAGGACCGTCTCGGCTCGCCGAGACGGGTGAGGTCGGGGTTTAGAAGTGTGCCGGTAAGAAATACGAGGCCAAAAACCCTTATCTTAGCATCGATATGCAAGCTCCGGAAACCTCCTACAAAATAGTCCTCATAGGCGCGGGTAACGTAGCCACTCATTTGGGCAAGCGCCTGCAAAAAAAAGGCCACGAGATCCTACAGGTCATCAGTAAAACTGATAAATCGGGTCGTGAGCTTTCACTTCTTTTCAATATTCCCTTTGCTTCCGATCTTAAAAAGATAAACACCGGGGCCGATATGTACATTTTATGCGTTCCGGATGCCGAGATCGAGCGCATTGCAGCTTCCCTCAAGTTACCCAACAAATTAGTGCTGCATACTTCGGGTAGTATTGGAATGGATGTTCTTAAAACCATTTCCAACAACGCAGGTGTGCTTTATCCGCTTTACAGTTTTTCTAAACAGGTAAAGGTTTCTTTTTCTTCCGTTCCTTTCCTGGTGGAAGGAAGCAACAAACAAACTTTGCAGGTGGTTACACAATTTGCCACAAGCATGGGGAAGAATGTGACTCCGGTAAATTCTACCGAGCGACAAAAGATCCATCTTTCGGCTGTATTCGTAAACAACTTCAGCAATTTTCTGTACGCGCAGGCTTACGACTATTTGAAAAAGGAAAAACAGAACCATTTTCATTTGCTGCAGCCGCTCATTAAGCAAACCGTTAAAAAGATAAAGACCCAGCCTCCTTCGCAGGTACAAACCGGGCCTGCAAGACGTAATGATACCGTGACCCTCAAAAAACACATGGAACTGCTGGAAAAATACCCCGATCAAAAGCAGGTATACAAATTGCTTACCGCGCTGATCAAAAAACAATACCATGGCTGAGAATTTCAAGGAGAAGCTCAAAAAGATAACTACCCTCATGTTTGATGTGGATGGCGTGCTTACCGACGGGAAAGTTTACTTTCTCGATAGCGGTGTGCCTGTGCGGAATCTTAATAATAAAGACGGTTATGCTATTCAGTTAGCCGCTAAAAAAGGATATAAACTGGTTGTTATTACAGGCGGAAGCTCGCAGATCATTAAAGATGCTTTGTTGCGCATTGGCTTTCATGATGTTTTTCTGAAGCAGCATGATAAGCTGAGTTGCTATAAAGATTATATCGCCGAACACGGTTTAAAGGATGAAAATATCCTTTACATGGGCGACGACCTTCCTGACTACGAAGTGATGCAAAGAGTTGGCGTAGCCGCTTGTCCGAACGACTCGGCCACCGAGATCAGGGAGCTTTGTGTTTATGTTTCGGATAAAAAAGGCGGAGAAGGTTGCGCGCGTGATGTAATTGAGCAGGTAATGCGTGTGCGCGGCGACTGGGAAATAGCCCACTGGTAATACAATAGAACGCAGATAACGCTGATTTAGTAAGATCAGCGCAGATAATACAGATGAAAACAGATAATGTAGTTGCAATAAAAAATCATATTTAATCATAGAGATCAGCGCCATCAGCGTTCCATAACACAAAGCACCCCTGGAAATAAAACCCTTCATAAAGTTAATACGCCTCGATAATCTTTTGGTTATTGTGTTAACGATGTTTGCCGTGCGCTATGGCATGGTGGAGGCTATTCTTTTTTCGCATACACCTTCGGTGCAATTGCAGCTATCGCTTTTGAATTTCAGTCTGCTTGTTTTGAGTACCGTGCTCATCGCGGCGGCGGGTTATATCATCAACGATTATTTTGATGTAAAGACCGACAAGATCAATAAACCCGAAAAACTTTATATTGATCACGGAGTTAAACGTCGTGTTGCCATGCTGGCCCACATGCAGTTCAATCTTATTGGTGTGATGCTGGGCGCTTATGTGGCCTGGAGAGCGGGAAATGTTTTCCTGGCCCTGATCCCTTTTGCCTCTTCTACCCTGCTCTGGTTCTACTCTACGCATTTTAAAAAGCAATTGCTTGTGGGCAACGTCGTGGTAGCGGTTCTTTCCGCTATGATCCCGCTGCAGGTTCTTTTATTTGAGAAACCGCTGATTGAGAACATTGAGAACCTTACTTTCCTTTACGCTACCGTGATCTGCTACGCGATCTTTGCCTTTTTACTTACCATGACCCGCGAGATCATCAAGGACATGGAAGATTTTAAAGGTGACTTTGAAACGGGTTGCAAAACCATGCCCGTGGTTTGGGGTATCAAAGCGTCCAAGGCCGTTGCCACCGTCTTCATCAGTAATGCGCTGCTCTTGTTGGTTTTTATTTTCTTTAAGCTTTACAACAAAGATTTTCTCTTACTCGCTATTTATCTTTTTGTGAGTGTATTTTTACCAGGCACCTGGCTTTTGTTCAGACTTTATCGCGCACATGCTAAACCGGAATACACTTCGTTGAGTCTCTTTGTTAAATTCATTATGATAACAGGTGTATTGTCAACCGGCGTTATCTATCTCTATTGTCATGGCTACAATGTCAGTATTTAAGTATAAGATCATTTTGGGCTCGGGCTCTCCGCGGCGCCAGCAATTGCTGAAAGACGCGGGTTATGATTTCAAGGTGCAATCACTTAACGCTGACGAAAGCTTTCCCGGTAATTTAAAGGCCGAACAGATCGCGTTATATCTCTGTGAAAAGAAAGCGGAAGCCTATACTGAAAACCTTAAAGAAGACGAACTTTTAATTACAGCCGACACCATAGTTTGGATAAACGACATCGTTTTAAATAAACCTTCCGGCGAGTTTGAAGCCAAGCAAATGCTTCAACTCCTCTCCGGCAAAATGCACCAGGTATTTACCGGCGTTTGTATTACAAGCGCAGGAAAGAAGATCAGCTTTACCGACGAGACCAAAGTGTGGTTCAAGAACCTAAGCGAGGCCGAAATTGATTTCTACATCAAAAACTACAAACCCTTTGACAAAGCCGGCAGCTACGGCGCCCAGGATTGGCTCGGCCTCATCGGCGTTGAAAAAATAGAAGGCAGCTACTTTAACGTGATGGGATTGCCGGTGCACAAGGTTTACGAGGAGTTGAGGAAATTGTAATACCGTCCCTCCTCCTGATTAATCAAAATTGAAGTTTACAAATAAATTGCTCCGCCTGCACTATCACTCCTCGCGCCGGTAACGGCTTTGAGGCAGTTCACTTCTCCCCTTTCGCGGAGAACGCCGAGGAAGGCGAAGATCAGGGCTTCTTTGAATTGGATGGTGAGATCGGTAGGTAGTACGAGTTCGCAAC
>JANWKZ010000154.1 GCA_025451115.1 Bacteroidia bacterium
GCATCCGTTTCCCAGCTAAAGGGAACCTCTTTCTTTTTGATACGATCCTTCACGGTACGGCCTTTGTTGCTTTTGAACTTCACTTCCAGGAAACCTATATTGCTCTCAAGGTAGGAACGGTGACGGATCTTATAGCGGTTCAATTCACCATTATGATGCTTCGTATACAGGTTCAGATTGGCTGTATCGTAATATAGTGTCTTATACCTGCTCACACGTTTCCCCTCCACTTCAAGTATACGGTAATCTTTCAGAATTTCTTTCAGAATATCGTTGAACTGGCTCCTGTTAAAGCTATACTTGGTATCGGTGCGGTTCATAAGCTTTACGCTGTCCATCTCTTTCAAGGAAATGGGCTCAAATTCATTAAGTATTTGGAGCGATCCGGGCATTATTTGTATTCGTATACGTATTTACGCACGGTCAATACTTTTCCGCTTGCGTCAACGGTCTTACGTTCGGTCTTCAGTCCTTTTTTATCGTAAGTGTAAAGATTCTTTTTGGTGAGTGCGCCTTTGCTATCGTAGAACTGCTCCTCGGTTTTTTCAGCTAATGAATTATAAATCGTAAGTTTCTTCTCCGTCAGCGTGTTGTGGTTGTCGTATTCTTCTTCTTCGATCTCGTCGCCATCCTTGTTGTATTTGTATTTATGTATCATTCTCAACGCACCTTCTTTGCTGAATTCGGTCAGTTCAACTGTCTCTCCGTTCTTGTCGAACACCGTCTTGCGGTTAGGGGTGGTTTTTCCGTTCTCGATGTCGGCTTCGGCGCACGACTTAATGCCATTCTTTTTCACATCCTTTTTGTTTTGCGCGATCCCGAGGGAGGCAAGGCATAAAAAGGCTATCAGTACCAGGTTCTTCATCTTATCTCTCAATTATAAATTTTCCATTCATCATTTTATCTTTCGTTTGCAGCGTATAAAAATAAATGCCGGACGCATGTATCTCTTTCAGTGTATACGTGACGTTAATGCTTTCGGTGGCAATTTTTTTGCCGGTTGCGTCATAAATGCAAAGTGTGCAAGTGCTGTTGGCCGGAACAGAGAATGTAACATCGCCGTTCGATGGGTTAGGGTAGACCAGAACTCCTTCGGCACCTTCATTGGTTTTAGAGATACCCACCGGTGTTCCACTCGCATCGATCTTAAAAGCGTATATATCAAAATTGCCACTACGTTTATCCTGCCACGTAAAAATGCTTCCGCCCGATCCGTCGCTTATGTTCTTCGGGCTGGTTTGATTGGCTGCCGCGGTACCCGCGTCAACACCGCCAAGGGTCCATAACAGGCCTCCGGCCGCGCTCACGCGCTGCGTGCGTATATCCCAATTGCCTAACAAAGAATCCTGCCATACCACAATGGCGCCTCCTGCTCCGTCAGTCACCGTATTCGGATTGATCTGGTCATTGGCCGAGGTGCAAATGCCCAAACCATTTGGTGTCCAGAGTAAATTTCCCAGCAGGTCTACTTTTTGCGCGTAAATATCGAGGTTCACATTACGAGAATCTTTCCATGTAATGATCGCTCCTGTGGCATCGCCGCACATATCAATGGCCGATTGCGCGCCGGTAGCATTTGAAACCAATTTGCCTCCTGCGGTCCACATGGCAACACCGCTGTTATTGACGTATTGAGCATAAACATCATAATCTATTCCGCTACGTTTGTCCTGCCAGGCGATCACCGCGCCGCCTAAAAGATCAGAAACGATCTTGGGATTGGACTGCGTGCCGGCAATGAGGCATAAAGCCACGCCGCCACTGGTCCATTGCGATACACCTAATGAATTTATTTTTTGCGCGTAAACATCATAATCAGATCCATTGCGCTTATCCTGCCAGGTGATCACAGCACCCCCGGCACCGTCGGAAACCATTTTCGGGTTGATCTGCGCGCCGCCTAAATTACACACTTTGTAGCCGCCGCCTCCCCACAAAACAGTACCGGTTGATGAAACGTGCTGAACAAAAAGATTGGCATCGAGCCCGGTAGAATCATCTTCCCATATAAAAAGTGCGCCGCCGCTTCCATCACTCAGCACCCGCGGATTGTCCTGCGAACCTGCCTTTGCCGCCACAGCAATTCCGTTGGTTGTAGACCAAACGATGTTTCCTACCGAATCTATTCTTTGTGCGTAAATATCTTTTGTTCCCCCGCGATTGTCAACCCACGCGATCAAAGCACCGCCTACGCCGTCCTCGCAAATAACCGGAGCGGTCTGGTGTAATCCTTCCGTACAAACGCCGATACCGTCGAGGGCCCATTTCACATTTCCATTTACGTCAATACGCTGCGCGTAAATGTCGCCCAGCGTTTGCGTGGCATCATTGCGAAAATCCAGCCAGGTCGTAATAGCGCCGCCTTTCGAATCGCTTGCAATTTTTACATCCTGCTGGTCGTAAGCCTGCACAGCAAGCGGGTTGTTGAATACCGGGTTGTTCGACCATTGCGCAAATGCCGAATTACCAAAAACGAAAACTGTAGCTATAAGTACTATTTTTCTCATAATTCTATTTGCAGATATTTATAGTTCCAAGGTCCTTAGTATCTTTTTTGCCGCCGATCTCAACGTTGTACTTAAGAGGTAGTTCAGCATCGGCGCCACTGTACTTAATGCTTGTATCGCGTGTCATTACAAACACGGTGTACTTACCGGGGCGCAGGTAGCTGAACTCGAAAGTTCCGTCGGCACCAGACTTTACATTATCATTGGCCGCTACGTTGTCGCCGTAGGAAATGTAGACCGACTCACCGGCACCATCATACTCGGCCAACAGGGTTGTTACGGCGGTGTTGTAATCTTTTACATGTATCTTACCTTTGATGGCAGCCTTCCCCCCGGGTCCGGCAGGTTTTTTACAAGCACTGTTGGAAAGGACTAACATAGAGGCTAAAACTGTTATACAGAAGGGTTTAACGCATTTAATCATATACAAATATAATAATAAGTTAACAGTTAATTTACAACGGTATTAACGGTCAATTTCACTGGTTTTTTGGCTTTATTATGACTCATTCTCCTGCTCTGAGTTTAATCTTAAGCCAATAAACTTATTATCGGCTTAAAGATAGATCATCCACCGGGCTTTGATCCTAAATTGTGTCTAAAAGGGAACTTTAGTAGCTGAAATATCAATGTTGTACAAGGATCCTGCAGTTAGTACCGTTCACCTGCACGAAATAAAGTCCGTTGGGCCATCCGCTTGTTGATATGCTGTTAATTCCCTCCAGGTCTGTTTTGTAAATAAGCTGCCCCAATGAATTCCTTACTTCTGTTTTGCCGGCAACAAGCCCGCCGATATGGATCTCATCGGAAGCAGGATTTGGGTAAACGTAGAATTGGTTCGTGCTCATCATTTCGTGTATTCCAATTCCGGTTGAGTTTTGCCCGTTGAAAGTAGTTTGCATGCTAACGAAGGGGCCCGTTCCATTGGGATATCTGCCGAAAGAAATATCGGTTGTTTGATTGAAAAACGAAATGCTGTCGAGAACCGTTCCGCCGGCATTGCTCAATACAAGGATGTCGGCCACTTTGCTCAGGTTGAAATTGGTGTGATAGGTTTTCTGTATTGAATCATTATCTGCCCAAACGATCAGGTAACCACCGGGAATCAATGTTGTTGAATCCGGTGTTTTCCATTTCTGCATTTTCGTAACATCATCGGTTATATACAGGTTGCTTATGTCGAGCAGGTTGGGAGAGTTATTGTAAAGCTCGATCCAATCCTCCCGCTCGTTGTATTCATCTTTTTCCTTGTTTACGTTGTCGGCCAGTATTTCGTTAATGACAAGATCTCCGGCAAGAGGGGAGAAGGACTGTACGTTCAAAGTATAAAATTCATGCTCGGCGCGTTCGGGAGAGAACATACCCGCATTGCTGTTCTCGGCATAAATGTAATACTGCATTTGTCCGCCACTCATAACAACACTTGTTCCGCAAATTCCATCGAGTGCTAAGCCATCATTGTGCAACCCGTCGTCATACATAAGAATGCGCGTAAATTTCAAAGTTTTGTCGAAACGGTAGCCAAGGTAAACGGTATTGAAATTGGTAACGGTTGCAATAAAATTCACTGTGCTATTGTAAGCCGGATTCAAAGTAGAAGGCGCAATATTGCTGATGGCCGGAGCAGTGAATGTGAATTCCGGAGTAGATTGCAGGTAAGTAACGCGTGGCCCCATCAAATTGCTGATGCCGGGCACCGAATAACTTCCAACAGAAACATTCGTTGTCATCCCATTCTGGAAATTGTTGTAACTGTAGAATTTATTGTTGTCGCTTTGTACGGCTGTATCTATAATGGCTTGCATTTGAGCTGCGAGCGTTTGATAAGAATTATTCGCAAAGAATTCATTGGTGATCGTTTTCAAATGGGCAGAGTACATTCTTTTGTACACAGGATCTGCCAGCGCGGTCTTGATAAGGGGCCAGTAAGGATCAGCGGAGTGAATGGTAGGGGTAAGCTGCTGCATATTGGCAATGGTGAGCGTTCCCATGCTTGTGAAACCACTTCCAACATAAGGAAATCCGCCAAAAGCCATGTTTAGATCCCAGATGATCGGGTTGTAATGTTGGGTAGCGTCTTTGTAGATATAATAATTCTGACAAAAAACTCCGCTATAACTATCGAGGTTCACCAACACATTATTAAAGGCAAGCATCCATAAAGCGCGGTCCATATCAATATTGCGACCCAGAGCAGTTGGGTAATTGGTAACTGTATCGCAAAGTGCCATCAATTGGTTCCAGCCGTATTTTGATTTTATCTCGTAATAATTATTGTAACCGCTGCTGTCGGCGCCCGTAATGTACTTTAAATTGCTTTTTGTGGTTGGGCCCGGCGTGACGATAGGATTGCACTTCACGAAAATATTATTTGAGGAATAGAAATGATCGCCGCAGAACTTCTTGTTGATGTTCTCTTCATTGGAGTAAACTCCGATGTAAGCGCCATTGATATAGACCTGGGCAAAATTAGAACGCGGGCAATGCATGTAATTACCTAAAATATCGTAAGCCAGCACCTCGCGGATCATAGAAGGGTCGGCATATGCGTTACCCAGCTTAACGTCGGTAAAACTGTTGTAATTCTGGTTGATGTATTCATCCAGCGCAATGTGTATAGGGTTTTTGGAATACGTGGAATCGTAGGAGCTGTTCCCTTTATATTTTACCCCAACCAATTTGAAAAGCGTTCCATTCAATCGTACCGAATCGCAGGGAATATAACCCTCTGAACCGTGTTTAGCTGTATCTAGTTGGTAGTCCCAGTTAGATTGTCCGAAAAAGATCTCTATTTTTTGTATGACGGCTTTATTGTAAAAAGATGTTTGGGCAAAAACCGTACTCCCAATAAAAACACATAAGATCAAAAACTGAATTCGTTTAATTACCTTCATTACTAAACTATTCTTTGATGAATTTGAAAGTATATGTTTTTGCCCTAACGCGGTCGGTAGCAGTAATAAAATACATGCCCGCCACTAGTTCTTTGCTGTCAATGTGTAGAATGTTGCTTTGTATGTTTGAATAAGCCATAACAGTCTTGCCGGTAAGGTCGATCACATTTACGTCGAGCGTTTCGTTCTGGTAATTGCCGATCTGTAATTCTGTCGCTTCAGAGGCGGGGTTCGGAAACAGTTTTACCTGTAAGCTGCCCGTTTCTGCTATTCCACTCAAAATACAGGCACTGCAACCCGAGAAACAAACAGTGCCAAGCACCGTGTCCTTGGCAAACTGCAATTCGCGGTTGCCGGTAACCGCGCAGGCGCCGGGTACAAGCTCTGTTGTGCCGCTTGAATTTCCGTTATAGAATTTATATTGGTTGGTTGTTACTGTATCGTAAGCAATGATCTCATAAACATTTGAGCCAAAGCTGTAAAGTCTTACCAAAGCAGGGTTCCAGTTCTGAAAACTTCCCGCCACATGCACGCCGTTAGGATCAACGGATGCTTCGTTGGTCATATCAACAACAAAACGCATCAGCGTTAAGCCTTTTGGAGCATTTCCTGAGAAAATGATAGCCCCTGCAAAAGTGGTATCGTTAGCCAGCGAATCAACATAGAGCCAACGATTATCATTAAAATTATAACCAACCCTCGATTCGATCGGAACAAATTCGGCTTCATACCACTGATCTCCATTGATAAATTTGAATTCATATTTCGCGAATGCAGGAATATCCACCACTACACTGTAAATGGTACTCGAACCTTCCTGGGTCATAAGCGTAAGTCCCGAATCCCAGTCAAAGGCGTAACCTGCCGCCACCTGGAAGTCGCCGCCAATGTGTACGCCTGTAACCATAATGGTGTTGGTGTCCATATCGACAGCAAATTTTACTTTCTTCGCGAATCCTGTAGATACAAGACCTAAAAAAAGGAGGGAGGCTAGAATTCTTTTCATCTGTTGTGGTTTAAATTTTATTTTGAAAGGTATACTTTAGAATAACCGGTCTCATTCGAAGAATTGGTCATTTTTAAGAGATACATTCCGTTGTCAAGTAATGAAAGATCAAGAGTCGTTTTGGTATTTGTTTTTAAAACCAGTTTGCCTGAAGCGTCAAATACAGTTACTTCAAACTCTTCGTCTTTGGCATTCTCAAGATTGATGATGCCTGTTGAAGGATTGGGGTATACTTTTACATTTCCTAAAAGGCTGGTAGAAGCAATTCCGGAAGTGAATGTGAAATTATAGCCCAGTGAGTATTCATACACGCAGCCATTGATGTCGGTAATACGTACTACGTAGATACCGCTTTGAGAAGGCGTGTAGGATTGCTGGTTGGCACCGGGAATTTGCACGCCGTTCATATACCATTGATAGGTAACAGCCGAAGAAGAAGTGAGCACACCGGTATTCTCTGTAACGGTAGGAATAGCGGGAGCCGCGTTGTTGGTATAACAGGCGCTGTAACGATGTGCCTGCGGCACAGAACCGGTGATGGTCTTCGACCAGATGGTAGTTCCTGCCGGGTTTGTTTCATAGATCAAACCTGATAAAGCCACGCACACGAGTTGATTTCCATTCGGTAATTGGTTCGAGTTGCCCATGTTGCTGGTATATCCGCTGGCTGCCAAACGCGAAGTATAAGATGCGGGAGTAAATGCTGCGCCGGGTGTAATAGTATAATTATATCCGCTGATCGGAGTGTCAACCTGATCGACTGAAGATTGGGTAGAAGAAACGCCTTTGTTATTGAAGCATACCAAACGACCCGTGTTCGGAACTCCGTCTTTTATCCAATGCGCGTCGTGACAAACGTTTATAGTCGCTGTTCCGCCGGCACTATAAGCGAGTGGATTTCCCCAACGGTACAAAAGATCACCGCCTTTACCCGAGTTACCGCCGCTGTGCGTAGCTGCTTCGGCCATGGTTGTACTGTGGTCGATGACATAGATCTCATTTAAGTTGTGTGAGCTGAAAGCGATTTGATCGAGGTAAGGATTATAATCCAACCCGTTCATGTGCATCCAGTCTTTTGCGGTCTTGTAATTGATGTTCAACAATTGCGGATTATCAGAGATAGATGTTACGTAATTGCTTTTTGTATTGTCGTAATTCTGGCAAAGGTGATCCCATGCTTTCCATTCCCATACTACCGTACCGGTGGTTGGACCTGTAGGCTGCACTTCCACAATTTTATCGGGCCACATGATGATGCTTGTTGAAGAGCCGGCTTGAGTAGCTTCGGCCGCTGTTCTTAATTCATAAGCGATCATCAGCACGTTGCCGTTTGGCATGGGGCAAATATCGTGATGCGTGCAGTATTGGGTAGTTGAGTAAACGAAATCCCAGGTAATGTTCCCGTTGTAATCTACTTTTTGTACTTCGCCGCAGATCGGACCTCCGGTAAAGGAGTTCCCGCTTTTTGCTACGGTACGAACAATAGTTCCGCCGGGTTCCATATAAACGGTGTAACCGGTTTTAGCCGTCGTGGAGTGCGTCCATGTTTTAAATGTGTTGCCATTGGTATCGAGCAGCACCGTGCTGGTTCCGTTCATAGTAGCATAGAGCGTGTAATCTCCCCATTGCTGGGCAAGGCCCAGATTGCAGATCAAGAGTAGACAGATAACGCCGATGATAGTGGTCTTTGATTTCATGTTAATTTAATTTTAGCCAAAGGTGATGTAATTGTAAAGGTCGCACAAAATATTGAGGTAAACCCCCACCTTTTTGAGGTAAATCCCGCTACCCTTTGAAATGACTAAAGAACTCATTTTCAAAGCTTTCGCCTATCGAAAATTCTTTGCCCGCTAAATGAACGATCTTTTGTTTAACGCTTTCTATTCTACTGAAGGGTATTATCCAGGAACGGTGGATCCGTATAAAATCCTTCTCGGGGAGTTTCTCAAGCATGGCCTTCATGGTCATACGCGCTACCACTGTCTTTTGGTTATGAATGTGGATCTTCAGGTAATCATCCAGGCTTTCTATATACAGTATATCGGCGAAATTTATTTTCAACAGGCTGTAATCCGCTCTTATGAAAAAGTAGTTCTGCTGTGCCTGTCCTTTTGATTGCTGGTACTGGATGTATTCGTGGGCTTTGTTCACAGCCGTATTGAAACGTTCGAAGGAAAATGGTTTCAATAAATAATCAACCGCGTTCAGGTTAAAACCTTCCACCGCGTACTCCATATGAGCCGTGGTGAAGATAACAGGCGTGTTTTGCTTTATTTTCTTGTACAACTCAATACCGGAGAGAGAAGGCATATTGATGTCGAGGAACAAAAGATCGACCGGGAATTTGTTGATATACTTCAAGGCTTCCTGCGGGCCGGTGAACATCTTATGCAGTTTGATAAGATCGGTTCGGGTACAAAAACTCTCGATGATATCCAGTGCGGGCGACTCATCATCTATGGCAATGGCATTAATCATGCGAGTTGCAGGGAAAGATCTACAGAGAAATCCTGAGCAGCATCTTTAATTTCCAGTTTATGCGAAGCAGGATAGAGCAGTTTCAGGCGAAACTTCGTATTCTCGATGCCCAGGCCGCTTTTGGTCTCATGCGCGTTGCTCACAGAAACTTTTTTGTTCTTTATGTGCATCAGCAGAAGGCCGTCATCAGCCACGGTAATTTGTATATCAATGATCGATTCCTCTTCTGAGTTAACTCCGTACTTAAAAGCGTTCTCAATAAAAGGAATGAGCAGGATAGGAGCGATCTTTTTTCCGGCCAGATCGCCTTTTACTTCGTAATTTAATTTTACCGAGTTGCGCACGCGTATCTTCTGGAGATCTACGTAATTGGTTATGTAATTGATCTCTTTCTCCAGTGATACAAAGGTATTGTTTCCCTCCGTTAAAACATAACGCATCATTCCCGATAACTTAAGAACCGCCTCCGGTGTATCGGGTGAGTTCTTGATGGAAAGTGAATAAATGGTATTGAGCGTATTGAAAAGAAAATGTGGATTGATCTGCGCTTTGAGGTAAGAAAGTTCGGCATTGCTCTTTTCCTGCTCGGCCTGTTTCCAGCGGGCGAAGATCTTGAGTAAAAGTGAAAATGCAAGAACGATCAGGAAGGGAAAAAGATGGTGATAGATCTGGCGAAGGAAAGGGAATTTGTGAGGCGGCGGCCGAAAGAATTGAGAGCGGGACTGATGTTCCATAGCGGGCCTGAATCCTTCCTGGTGAAAAAGCAGGTCCGGAACAAAAGCAACAAAAAGAAAACTACCGAGGGCAAAAGCAAAGAAAAGAAGATAGTTCTTTGTGAGATAAAAACGAGGTACAAGCAGGAAGTAGTTCAGGTAAAAAAAGCCCAGCAACAATACATAAGAAAAAAAATCGCGCTGAAAAGGTGGAATACTGAAAAGTGGCCGGTCGGGATTCATAAAATCGGGCGAGAAGACAACAGGCATCATTAAAAAAAGGATGC
>JANWKZ010000155.1 GCA_025451115.1 Bacteroidia bacterium
AAGGCATTTTCTGATAGATCTCGCCTAGCTCGGTACGGATATACAGATGCCCGTTCTTTACATTGAGTCCATTCTGACCCGTGAACTTCATTTTTATTTGAGAAGGGTCGGCTCCTGGAGCCACTATAAAATCATAACGGAAGTTCATCAAATCACTGGAAGCCTCAACAGAAATTCCCGGGTACAATTCCTTGTAATTTACTTCCTCGAAAAGTCCCACATTCGAAGTCCATTTCTTCGAGTCATTGCCTAAATAGTAATTGTGATATGATTCTTTTCTAAGATCTCCTACCACCAGTGGAGAAGTCGCGTTCTCAAATTCCATTTTTACAACATGGAAATTCAGGACTTTGTTGGTCTCTGATAAGCCGCCTTCATGTGGGTGTAATTTATGAAGTCCTTCTGAAGGATAGAAGAAGTAAGTAAAGGCCTTTTCCTCCATAAAGAGCTTTCCGCCTTTCATGTCGGCCTCAAACAAGACCTTGTCTTCCCACTGTCCCTTGTTCTCAATAAAACTTATGTGACGAGGATTTTCTTCGGCCCGTAAAAATACGGACAGGCCTAAAACGCACAGCGTTGCTATGAAGTGTTTGAGCCCCATTAATTGCTATATAAAGATAGAAATAAAACCCTAAAAACAAAGCAATTAGCAAAATAAATGTTAAAACAGGGCGGTTGATAAAGTTAGGCTGGTCAGTAACAATTATGAACGGTTTTTTTGCTTGCTTAGCTGTATGATGAGCAGGAGGCCTCCTAAATTGTTTTTGCTGGTTTTCATAGGCTTGGCCGCTAGTGGTTTGGCCCAAAAGACCTCCAAATACCTCGATAGTTTGCTGAAAACCTCGCTACCGCAACATGCAAAAGTTTTTGCTTCCCCAAAGAAATACAAGTTACAGATCATTTACACAAAGATCACGCGCGACAAGAACAATGTTCCTTCTTTTAAGAACTATTACTGGCGGGCAGATACCAACCAGTTCTTTTACCCGGCTAGTTTGGTGAAGCTGCCTGTTTCTATTTCTGCTATTGAAAAGATAAATGAGTTAAAAGACAAGGGGCTTGACCGCAATACCGCCATGCTTACTGACAGCGCCTTCTTTTGCCAGAAAAAAGTTCCGAAGGATAGTACCTCGGAAAGTGGTTTTCCTTCGGTGGCACATTATATAAAGAAGATGTTTTTGATCAGCGATAATTATTCGTTCTCGCGGGTCTATGAATTTGTGGGGACCGATCACCTGCACAAGAACATGGAAAGCTGGGGGTTGCCCCGCATTCATATTGTCAATCGTCTTGATGGTCAATGCAAAAATGATACAGGTAAGATCACTTCGCCGGTGACTTTCATTTCACCCGAGGGAAAAGAACTTTATAAGCAACCGCTCACTTTTGCCAAATACAACGAAACTTATCCTCTGCCTGAAGCCAAAGTTGGTCGCGCTCATGTAAACGAATACGGCAAACGTGTTTACGAGCCAAAAGATTTCAGCCGGCACAATTTTATGAGTTTATCAGATTGTCACGAAGTGATGAAGAGACTTGTTTTCCGTAACTACATGGAAAAGGAGAAGAAATACAATATGAGCGAGGAAGATTGGAAGTTCATGATGAAATACCTGGGAATGTACCCGAGAGAAAGTGATAAACCAAAATATAGCGATCGCAAAGTATTTTACGACAGTTTTAAGAAGTATTTTATTTGGGGAGCCGCAGTTCCAACGATCAGTAGCGATACTTTAAGGGAATTCAATATTGTTGGAAGAGCTTACGGCTTCTTGAGTGATGTGGCTTACATAGTAGATTACAAGAATAAAGTGGAGTTCCTGCTTTCTGCCACCATTTACGTGAGCGAGAAAAACATTGTGGGAAGCGGGAAATACGAATACGATCTTATCGGCTTGCCTTTATTTAAAGATGTAAGTCGGCTTATTTACGCGGAAGAGAAGAAAAGAAAGAAAAAACACGAGCCGGACCTGAAGGAGTTTGAGTTGTTTGGGAAATAGATCTTTACCTGGTTCCCACCATTTGCTTTTTCTGAGTATCCCAAACTTTCAATTGAAAGCATCGATAGATATCGATGGGATTGAGCGTGGTGGTCTTTGGGTTTTGTACTTCGGGGATATTTGCCATTACCTCCGGCAGCCGATAGAAAGGAATACGTGAGTTCAAATGATGAATATGATGATAACCAATGTTCGCAGTAACCCATTGCCAGAAAGGATTCATCACCATGTAGCTTGAAGATTCAAGGGCGGCGTGGGTGTAGCTCCACTCAATTTTATCTTCTTTGAACTCTACGCCCGGAAAATTATGCTGCGCATAGAACAAGTAAGCTCCGGTAGCACATGCAATCATAAAAGGAATCGTGATGGCCAACACCATCGTTTGCCAATCGAAGAAATAAATGGTAGCGTAAATAAAAAGTCCGTGTAGAATTAACGCGATCAAAGAATCCCAATGCTGTTTGGCCTTGCTTAAGAACGACTGTAGGCACAGTCCCCACATAAATACAATGATATAACCGAAAGCAACGGTCAAAGGATGACGGATAGCCAGGTAAGAGATCTGCTCTAAACGACCGCAGCGCTTGAACTTTTCTTTTGTATAAATAGGGTAGGAGCCGATACTGGCGCTGAACAGTTTTGAATTATGGTTATGATGGTAATCGTGCGAACGCTTCCAGATACTTGCCGGGGCCAAAACATACAGTCCAAAAAGTGTGAACATGAATGTGGCCGGTTTCGATTTATTTAGGATCGTGTGATGCTGGTAATCGTGGTAGATCACAAACATTCGGACGATCACAAGTCCGCTAAAAATGCTGGCCGCAATACGAAAACCGATATGAATTGGTAAAAACGTAACAGTGTTAACCGCGGCAAGGATCAATAAAGTGCTAACGCTATAAAGCCAGCTCTTCCAGGGAATGTCCTGGGCATAGGGTCGGGTGGCTAATATAAGATCTCTTCCGGTACGCATCGTAAGCGTACAAATTTACGAAATTTAAGGGCAAGGTCCGCTAATTACCTGCGGGCTGCTTAACACTCCGGTGTTGATATCCCACTCCCACAACATCCCCCGGTTTGTCTGCCCTGCACTCTGTGCACGGCGCAAACTATCCCCCTTCAAAGGGGGAATGGATCTTACACCTTATATAGATATTTGTAAATGTTCGAATATGAATCCTGATTGGGATCAGTAGGAATACAGAAAAGAAGAACAAACGATTCCCCCTTCGATCCCGATAGCTACCGGGAGGGAGAATTTTGCGAAACACGGGATGTTGGTTAGAGATCCTCGTGGTTGCGGCCAATAACTTTGATACGGGCGGTCTCAAATTGGTACTCGTCGGTACCGCGGCCCTGACCTTCCATTTTGTCTGTCTTCCAGGCGCTTTTATAAGCTACAATAATAAGATCAGTGCCCTTCTTCACGATCTTGATCTCTTCGAACCAGGAAGTATTCTTGGCATTTTTCGGAGTAATGCGGCCGCCTTCTTTCACTAAACCGGCTGTCTCTTCATCGGTGAACCATTTATTCACTAAAGCTTTGTGTTCTTTAGAGTTTTGTTCGCCTAATCCTAATGCCTCGGTCAAAACGCAATGTTTACTGTCCTTGCATTGGGTACTGAAAAAATAGCAGTAGTAGGCGAGGAGGGCTTTTTCCTGCTCGGTAGCGTTCTTAAGAAATTCAGAATTCAGATAGGGTTCATTTCCTTTGAAATGATAGACCTCAATGGTATCATAACCTTTAGGAGTTTCGGTCACTGTAACCACTGTATCCTTTTTTGCCGTATCGGCAGCAGGGGTATCTTTTTTCTCTTCGGTATTGTTGCAACCAGCCAGGAGGGCGGCGGCAAACAGACTAAGGGTTAGTTTTTTCATCATGTCAAATGTATAAAATTTTGGGATACAGGTTTAACGTATAACGCTAAATTGCTTTGGAAGATACAAAACAAAACAGCCCAAACATTTCGGTCTGGGCTTTCAAAAATATCCGTTATATCTTAAAGTTTTCCTAAGATCTTGGCGCGGGTAATGAATTTCTCCATATCACGTGCTTCGGTGCTCTTGCTGTATTCTTTCTGGATGCGCTCATATAACCTAACCGCATCAGCGAAATTGCCTTGTGCTTCATAAGCGCCAGCCGCTTTTTTCAGGTAAATAGGAGAGGTAAAAGCATTCGCGTTGGCATCAGCGGCTTTCAGGTAATATTTGATAGCCTCATCCGCTTTGTTAAGTTCCATGTGCGCGTCGCCCATGGCTCCAACAGCCACAGAGTTCAGAATAACATCGTCTGTACTGAATTTTCCAAGATGCGAGATCGCCTCCTCAAATTTACCGGTACGTAGCAAAGAAACACCTGCATAGTAATGCGCGAGGTTACCGGAAGGGGTCAATCCATACGTTTCAGCGATCTCTTCAAAACCCATAATGGTCTTGTCGGTTCCGTCGGCAAGCTTTACAACTTTACCACCTGTAACGGCTATATTGAATGAATCTTTTTCGAAATACTGCTCGGCATAGAACATCTCTGCCTGCGCCTCTGCATCCTGGGTAGGAATGTACCACATTTTGTAAGCCAATATCACGCCTACTACACCCACAACTGCCACCACAGCGATACCCAATTGTTTTTTATACTTGTGAAAAAACAACTCGGCACGGTCTATCTGACCTTCTACATCAAACGCGGGTTCTTTTTTCTCGGTTACTTCTGACATATTAAAATAATTAGCGGGGGCAAAAATACATTTTTTTGCGGATATAAAAAACCCTTAAATGCTAATTTTCAGGGCTTTAAAAAGCTTAGTGCAGTTTAGATATATATCTGATACTGAACAATTAAGCAGCTTTTACGTAAACCTTGTTGTACATGTCCATTGTCATCATAATGGAAAGTCGGGCGATTCTGGTAGTCGACAGATATTTTGGAGGTATGACCCTTGATCATCCAGTTAAAACCGGCATCCAGGATCAACATGGGCTTGTGTTCCAAAGCTTCGTAATCGGCATATTGGGCGCTGGCAAAAGGCATTAACTGGCCATGACCTTCTCCCAAAAGTTTTTTTGACATAAGATAGCCGGCCTGCGCGTAAATAACCTGCCCGGTGCCAAACATTGGAAAAGCATTTCCAAAAGCGCCGGCTTGCACAAGGTTAGTAGCTCCGGTTCCGGTTGCCGGATTCAT
Source organism: Bacteroidia bacterium (assembly GCA_025451115.1). GTDB lineage: Bacteria > Bacteroidota > Bacteroidia > B-17B0 > Aurantibacillaceae > PALSA-968. Next base: position 5,188 of record JANWKZ010000155.1, read on the forward strand.
GAGTCCATTATAGCGCAGATAATTGTGGCCGTAATTTGTGTTATAGTAACCAAGGAAAGCACTCACTGCCGTTCCCTTTTCCTTATTTATAGGCATGTCGAGAAATGTTTCAATTCCTATATGCAGCATGTCTGCAAAAGTGGTGTCGGTATAAGCACCGGTAGTATCTTTTGCGAGATACCAGGTTGCGGCTTTTTGATAAGCTGCACCAAAAGCGATGTTCCATATCTTTTTAGCACCGAGATAGGTTCCGCGCATATAGGGCGTTGTGTGGTCCTCGTTCTCAAAAAAATTATAGGCGAAGTACCCTCCATATTGATTATTGATGCCGGGGGCTTTCGCGTTAGAGCCATTTGCAGGAAAAGCGAGCGGGTTGACGAAGGTGGCGTTCTTGCCGAGCGTGGGCGCGGCTGATCCATTGCTGTTCACCGGAAAATCATTAGCAAGGAACACGCGGTAATCCAGTTTTCCAACCTGGCCGCGCGCGTAAATGGCGAGCTTGCGATTGAAGAGATCATTTTGATCAACTCCATACTGCAAAAAAACCGGCAGATCCAGCGCCATAATGGTTCCCGCTGAAGGTTGCGAAAAACGCGAAACACCCGTAGTTACTGTTAAACCACCACCCAGTTTCAATTGGTTTCCTTTTCCCACCTTATATTCACAGACCGCGTCGTGAAAAAAAGCAGCGAACTTGCGGTTACCGGAACTACTGTAGAGGTACGTATTATTAAAATTATTTTGTCCGAACTGAAAATAGACAAAAGTGTGCTCGGTAATTTGTCCGAACATTTGAATACGCGTACGTCGTATCCCTATATCAAAAGTGGATGGAGCTTTTTTACCGAACAAAGTAGTTCCGTCATTGCTCTCATTATACCGCACCCAAACCTGGTTCAGGAATGTTACCTGGAAATAGCGCGAACCGTCTTCATTAAGATTGAACTTAAGCGCATTCTTTTCCTTTACGGGAGTCACGGGCTGCGGAATTACTTTTAGAGCAGAATCCAGATTCTGGGCCCGCAACGATAAAGAAGCGATGCCCATTAATATCAAAAATAAATTCTTCATGATAGTGGTTTTAAAAGTACTAAAAAAATTATCTGTGTGGCCCCGTGGAAATGTAAAACAAACAACAACTGAAAATACATTTGCACACGAGGCACACACAGAATATCATTGTCGCTTTACCCGCGTAGAGCAAGCGTCGTGGCCTTTTTGTTTGTGGCCCTCAAGCCCGGAGATCATCACCATTCCGCCTTCTGAACGGTAATCATTCCGAAAGTCATGGAGAGAGTGAAGGGTGGTATGATCGATCACACCGCAATTGGTAAGATCTATGTTCACATTTCTTCCTCTCGGTAAAGCTGAAAGTTTTTTCTTCAATCCCAGGTAATTTGAAAAGAGCGCATCACCCTGAACATGTATATGCACTTCTTTACCGTGTTCGGCCACCAGGGCTCTCAACTTAAAAAGGTTAGCCGGTTTCGCTCCGTGAACAAGGTTGATGATCAGTTCAAGGACAATGCCGCTTCCTACGCCGATCAAGAGATCGGTGGCGAGCGTGATGATAACAGTAGCCACGAAGATCAGGAACTGATCAAAACCTACTTTCCACATGTGTGTGAAGTTCTTGGGATGCGCCAACCTGAAACCAACAAACACGAGCATAGCCGCCAGCGCCACATTGGGGATCATTTCAATGATCGGTACGGCGAAAAGCACGGCCAGCAAAAGA
>JANWKZ010000156.1 GCA_025451115.1 Bacteroidia bacterium
CCCCTCCTCCAACCAATAAGCCTTTTTTAATGTGCAAACGTAAATTATAATCAAAAAGGATCGGTGTGCCTGATACAAAGACCACTGCTGTGCTGTTCTCCCACACGTAATCCATGTTCTGGGCGTAATTATATCCTAGGGAAATGCATATGTGGGGCACCATTTTTATCTCGCCCATGTGGATCGCCCCGGGCTTTTCTGATTTATCGTAATTGTATACACTTCCGATGAGGTTGTTCATCGAGGCGCCAATATAGAACCGGTCGTTATACAGCATCAATCCCGCCGCTGCATTATAGTTCTTTGTCTTCTGGGTGCTTATCACATTTGTGATGGCCTGGTCCTGGGTATTCTGGTAGGTCATCAGGCTCCCGTCTGAACGTTGCATGTTATAGCTTCCATTGAGACCGAAAGAAAGCGCCACATCATCAAATTTGATCTTAAAGGAATAAGCTAAGGCAGTAGTAAGCGTTTTAAAAGGCCCTATCTGGTCCTGGAAAACAAAACCACCCACGCCCATCTTGTTTCTATAGATCTTGCGATGATAGCTGGCTCCCATGGTCTTTGGCGCACCGTCAAAGCCCACCCACTGGTTGCGGTAACTGATCCGGGCGTCATAGATCTGGCGTGTGCCGGCAACTGCAGGGTTCAGCATGAACAGGTTGCTGCGGTACTGCGTCCAGAATGGATTTTGCTGGGCTTCGGAGGCAAGCGCAAGGCTAAAAAGCAATATGAATAGGGCGTATTTCAAGCCCTCAAAGATAGTAATATGCCTATTTAAAACGAATAAGCGCCTTTTTGGGCTTATTTTACCATGGTATAATAATAATTTTTGAACTAACCAAAGACAAAAATTGCAATTATTTATTTTGGTTTTTCGGATAATTCGAATTATTATTGCGAACAATTTTGCGACCGATATTTAAAATGAAAAGATATAGTCTCCTTTTTTTACTGTTAATTCAAGCTGTTTGGGCCTTTTCTCAGGGTGGTGTCATCATTATTGAAGGAAATTACCAGGGCAAAAACCTCTACGTACAGAATCCCTTCGCCAGCGGCGGGGTTGGTTTTTGCGTAACCGAGGTATACGTTAACGGTAACCTTACTACAGATGAGACCCAGAGCAGCGCTTTTGAGGTGGATTTTAAGCCTCATAAACTGGCTATCGGAGATAAAGTTGAGATCAAGATCAAACATAAGGACGACTGCCGCCCCAAAGTATTGAATCCCGAAGTATTAAAGCCAAAAAGCACCTTTGAGGTGATCTCAATGAGCGTTACCGGCGACGGAACCCTGAAGTGGGAGACCAAAGGCGAAAGCGGTAAACTGGCTTACGTTATCGAGCAATTCCGCTGGAACAAATGGGTAAAAGTAGGCGAGATCGACGGTAAAGGAACCGCCACCACCAATCCTTACGAATATAAAGTAGCTCCTCACTCAGGTAAGAACCAGTTCCGCGTAAAACAGACCGATTATAGCGGGCAGCCCCGCCTATCTAAACCGGTTGATTTTGCGAGCACTTCGTGCGATGTAACCTTCAGTCCCCAAAAGGTGTCTAAAGACATCAATTTCGAGTGTTCCGGCAAGCCTGCCGAGACCATGTATGAGATCTACGACCAGTATGGTAACATCGTAAAACGCGGGTTTGGGAACAAGATCGACTGCAGCAACCTGCCAAAAGGAGGATATTTCCTCAATTACGACAATAAAATGGGCGAATTCGTTAAGAAGTAACCATCTTATTTTCAATCACTTAATTCCTCTAAATTTTAGTTAATTTCTTCCTGATAATACCGCTTTTGTGGTATCTTTGTGGTAGAAATTTAGAATCAATCTAAACAATGATAACAGTATCAGAAGCAGCTAAAGAACACGCTGTTAAATTAATAAAAGAAGAGAATAAGCCAGAGGGCACCTTCATACGCGTAGGCGTTGATGGCGGTGGTTGCTCAGGCCTAACCTATAACCTTACTTTTGATCACCTGCTGAAGGCCGACGACCAGTCGTTCGAAGATAAAGGGATCAAGATCGTGGTAGACCGTAAAAGTTTTTTGTACCTGGTAGGAACCGAATTGGATTATACCGGTGGTCTTAACGGTAAAGGATTTGTTTTTAAGAACCCGAACGCATCGCGCACCTGCGGATGCGGCGAAAGTTTTTCAGTATAATATTTATGAATTTATTTTTTTCCTGATTCCCCCATGTCAGCCGACATTTTAGAAGAACATATTGGCAGCGAGTACAAGTACGGTTTCGTTTCGAACATAGAATCGGATAACGCACCGCCCGGCCTCAGCGAGGAGATCGTTCGCTTTATCTCGAAGAAAAAGAATGAGCCCGAATGGATGCTCGAATTCCGCTTAAAAGCTTACAGGCACTGGCTTACTCTTACTGAACCTAAATGGGCGCATGTAAAGTATGAGAAGCCCAAATTCAACGAGATCATTTATTATTCGGCTCCAAAGCAACAAAAGAAGCTCAACAGCCTGGATGAAGTAGATCCTGAATTATTAAAGACATTCGAAAAACTTGGTATCTCATTAGAAGAACAAAAAAGATTGAGTGGCGTGCAAAGCAATGTGGCTGTTGACGCCGTTATTGACAGCGTTTCGGTAAAAACCACCTTCAAAGAAACATTGGCCGAGAAAGGAATTATATTCTGTTCTTTCAGCGAGGCCGTGCACGAACATCCAGAGCTCATAAAAAAATACATGGGCATGGTGGTTCCGTACACCGATAATTTTTACGCGGCACTCAACAGCGCCGTGTTCAGCGACGGGTCTTTCTGCTACATTCCTAAAGGCGTGCGTTGCCCCATGGAGCTTTCCACTTATTTCCGCATCAACTCGGCCGGAACCGGTCAGTTTGAACGTACACTGATCGTTGCCGAGGATGATTCTTACGTTTCTTACCTCGAAGGTTGCACGGCGCCCCAGCGCGACGAGAACCAATTGCACGCGGCCATCGTTGAGATCATAGCGCACAAAAATGCCGAAGTAAAATACAGCACCGTGCAGAACTGGTATCCCGGCGATAAAGAAGGTAAAGGCGGTATCTTTAATTTTGTTACCAAGCGGGGCATTTGCCTGGAACCGAATTCCAAGATCAGCTGGACGCAGGTAGAGACCGGATCGGCCGTTACCTGGAAATATCCCTCCGTTATTTTAAAAGGCGATAACTCGGTAGGCGAATTTTATTCGGTTGCCGTAACCAATAATTACCAGCAGGCCGATACGGGCACTAAAATGATCCACATCGGTAAGAATACAAGGTCAACCATTATTTCAAAAGGTATTTCGGCCGGCTTCAGCAATAATTCTTACAGAGGATTAGTTCGTATTCAGAAAGGCGCCACCGGCTCGCGTAATTTCTCTCAATGTGATAGTTTATTGATGGGAGATAAATGCGGGGCACATACATTCCCTTACATCGAGATCAAGGACAAAACAGGTATGGTAGAACACGAGGCCACCACCAGCAAGATCGGGGAAGACCAGATATTCTATTGCAAACAAAGAGGATTGGATACTGAGAAAGCTGTAAGTCTAATTGTTAACGGATATTGTAAGGAAGTACTTAAGCAATTACCCATGGAATTTGCCGTTGAAGCGCAAAAATTACTGGCTGTAAGCCTGGAGGGCAGCGTAGGCTAATTTTAATGGAAATAAAATAGGAAAAATTGGAATTTTACACTTTAATTTGCAGGTACTAATAACACAAACACACATGGAAATCACAAACACAAACACTCCTGCCGAAAAAAAAGGCAACATTGAGGACCTGGTTGCCTGGCAAAAAGCAAAAGAGTTGGCCGTAAACGCTTACCGCGTGATCAACACTACCAACACAGATGCTATCCTAAAAGAAAAAATGCTCTCTTCGGTCCTGGAAGTTCCTTACAGCATTGCACGCAGTTACGGTGTAAAGCAGCGCATCCAATCCTTAGAGAACCTCTATGAAGCACGCGAAAGTATATTTGAGTTCAAGACCGCGCTGGCTATTTCGGTTGACCTTGGAATGGTTGCGGAGATGCAGAGCTCTGACCTGTTGCCTTTGGTGGATCATACGGATAAACTTGTTTCAGGTTTAATTCAATATAAAGAAGATGCCCGCAAAGGAAAAGTGCGTAAACCTTTCCAGCAGCGCAGCGGCAAAGACGTGGATGGAAATTCCATACACCCAGATAATTTCGGGAATGCGGATTATACCAATTCTCCCGTTTCTAATTTCTAAAAATGTTATCAGTTAAGAATTTACAGGCAGAGATCAATGGAAAGAAGATCCTCAACGGGATCAACCTCGAGGTAAAAGCGGGAGAAGTGCATGCCATAATGGGTCCGAACGGATCAGGCAAAAGCACCTTATCAGCCGTACTCGCGGGTCGTGAAGATTATGATGTAACGGGCGGTGAAGTTTTGTTCAACGGCAAGGATCTTTTGGAACTTGCCCCGGAAGACAGGGCGCGTGAAGGTTTATTTCTTGCGTTCCAATACCCGGTAGAGATCCCGGGCGTAAGCAATGTGAACTTTTTACGTACCGCTTTGAACGAGATCCGTACCTATAGAGGACAACCCGCCATCGAAGCCAAGGAATTTTTAGCCCTGATAAAGGAAAAACAACAATTGGTAGAACTCGACGCCAAATTAACAGGCCGAAGCGTGAACGAAGGTTTCAGCGGCGGCGAGAAAAAGCGTAACGAGATCTTCCAGATGGCTGTATTAAACCCCAAACTCGCTATCCTCGATGAGACCGATAGCGGCCTGGATATTGACGCGCTTCGTATCGTTGCCAACGGCGTAAATAAATTAAAGAGTAAAGACAATGCTACCATTGTAATTACCCATTACCAGCGTTTACTTGACTATATCGTTCCCGATTTCGTGCATATTCTTTATAAAGGAAAGATCGTGAGAAGCGGCGGCAAGGAGCTGGCGTTTGAACTGGAAGAAAAAGGATACGACGAGATCAAAAAGAAATACGACATCGCCGAAGTATAATGTTAGCCGAAAAACTAAGCGTTACCCATCAATTATCGGAAGAGCTCTCTAAAATTTCAGGGAAAGCTTCTTTTATGCCCTCTTCAGAGATCGGCAAGGCTTTGCAATACCTCGAAGAACACGGGATCCCGAATAATAAGCAGGAAGAATACAAATACTGCAATACAGAAGCTATTATCCGCAAAGAATTTAAGAGTCTGAACGGAAAAGAGATCCCTGCTTCCAAAGACCTCAAGAATAGATATTACGTAGGAGGTGCCTACAACCTGTACTTAGTGAATGGAAGGTTTTTGGAACAGCAGTCAGAAATTCCGGCAAAAACCATGATAACTTCCATTGAGGAGGTTCCCGGTGCTGAGCTTCAAAAACATTTGTCGGCCTACGCAAAAAGCGATGGCGATGCGTTCGCGGCCCTAAACACTGCTTATGCCGACCGCGGTCTTTTTATAAAAATAGAGGCCGGTGCCCTTATCGAAAAAGCGATCATCGTTCATCATGTCTATACCACAAAGGATTCTTTCTTCTTTAATGCAAGAAATCTTTTTGTGATAGAGAAGAACGCGCAAGTTAGAATTACCGAGGCTTTTTATCCCGCTACAGGCAAAAATTTCCTGAACAACCTCACAGAGGTATTTACCGGAGAACATGCCCAGGTGAACCATTGCCAGGTACAGAACGCAGGAAATTCGTTTTACGGTGTAGATACACTGGCCGTTTCACAGAACCGCTGCAGCAATTACAGCCATTCTGTTTTTACATTCAGCGGCGCGCTGGTCCGTAACAATGTAGCTGTTGCGCTTAACGAAGAATTTTCTGAATGTCATTTAAATGGTTTAACATTAAGCAAGAACCAACAGGTGGTTGATCATCATACTTTAGTTGATCATCAAAAGCCTAATTGCCAAAGCAACGAATTATACAAAGGCGTTGCAGACGGTAGGTCGATGCTCACTTTTAATGGCCAGATCTTCGTGGAGAAAGATGCTCAAAAGACCAATGCTTACCAAAGCAGTAAGAATATTTTGCTCAGCGACGACGCTACTGTGAACGCCAAGCCTGAGCTTGAGATCTACGCCAACGATGTAAAGTGCTCGCACGGAACCTCAACAGGCAAAGTAGATGAGAATGCGCTTTTCTATTTAAAAGCACGTGGTATTGGTGAAGAGAGCGCCCGTAAATTGCTTTTACACGCTTTTGCGCACGAGGTTATAGGTAAAGTGGCCGACCACGATACCGCAGCCTTTGTAGAGATCCTGTTTGAGAACAGTTTAAATTAATTTGCCTCATGGCCCCTGTTTTATCGCATACAAAGCTTGATCTGGAAAAGATCCGTAAGGATTTTCCCATTCTCTCGCAAAAAGTGAACGGTAAGCCTTTGGTTTATTTTGATAATGGGGCAACCTCCCAAAAACCACAATCTGTTATTGACGTTATTGTTAAATACTATTCGGAGGAGAACAGTAACATACACCGCGGCGTACACACTTTAAGTCAGAAAGCCACCGAGCATTACGAAAGGGCCCGTGAAATTGTGAAAAAGCATATTAATGCTTCGTCAGCACAGGAAATAATTTTTACGCGCGGTACCACGGAAAGCGTGAACCTGGTGGCGCATTCGTTTGCTGATTGGATAAACGCCGGTGATGAGATCCTTGTATCCTTAACCGAGCATCATTCCAACATATTACCCTGGCAACTGCTTTGCGAACAAAGAAAGGCCGTGCTAAGAACCATCCCCGTTAACGCGGATGGAGAGGTTCAAACGGCTGAGATAGATAAATACCTTTCTGCCAAAACAAAGCTCATTGCCATAACGCATGTATCGAACACTACAGGAATTATTGTGGATGTAAAAAAGGTGATCGCTGCCGCGCATGCGAAAAATATCCCGGTTCTGCTGGATGGCGCACAGGCTATTCCTCACATGGCTGTGGATGTAAGCGATCTTGATTGCGATTTTTACTGCTTCAGTGGTCATAAGGTATTCGGGCCAACGGGTATTGGTGTTTTGTATGCCAAAAAGCATTGGATAGATAAATTTGCTCCCTACCAGGCAGGCGGCGGAACCATTAAAACAGTTTCTTTCGAAAAGACCGAATACGCCGAAGGCCCACTGAAATTTGAAGCGGGAACTCCCAATATAGAAGGCGCTATCGGTATGGCAGCAGCGCTTGAATATATAAACGTAATAGGGCTCGACAACATTTCCGCATACGAACACGAACTGCTCGAATACGCAACCCATAAACTAAAGAAAGTTGAAGGAGTAAGGATCTATGGAGACGTTCAAAACAAAGCTGCCGTGATCTCATTTAACGTAAAAGAAATTCATCCATTTGACATCGGTACTATTTTAGATAAACAGGGTATCGCAGTTCGTACGGGTCACCATTGTACGCAGCCATTAATGCAGCATTTTTGTATTCCGGGAACCATCCGTGTGTCTTTCGCGTTCTACAATACGAAGGAAGAGATCGATGTGTTTATCACAGCTTTGGAAAAAGCCGTTAAGATGCTTTCTTAATGGCCGCCCCAGCCCCCTCTTCTGCCTCCCTCGGGCGCAGTTTCGGTTTTTTTGTCAGGATCGTCGAAGCCTTTGAACTTCCGGATATTATAAGTTACTGTAAGCATATAATATTGCGTAAGCACCTGCGTAAAGCTATCTTCGATATAAGTCTCAGTTACAGTTCGACTGATACTTTTGTTCTGGGTTAAAATATCAAATACGCTCAATCTTACGTCGAGCGATTGGTCTTTCAGGAATTTATATCCAATGGCACCGGTCCAGAGCGAGTAATTCTGATTATAGGCTTGTGACAAGCCCGTATAAAGCGTTTGCACGTAAGCCGTATTGATCACCAATCCTTTCCATGGCATAATGTTCAAGCGTGCGCTGGCCGCGTGATTGTAGTAATTGTTGTCTGACTGGGTTTGCAAGGTGTTCTTTACAATACTGTAATTGCCCGTATAAGATACACTGAAATCAAACTTTTCGCTGATGTTACTGCTCAATACAAAGCCCTGGCTGAAGTTATAGTTATTGGCAAGATTGGTCTTTTCGTTGATCAGGGCCGGAATACGGTTATAGGTGAATCCTGTATTAACGTTGAAGTTACATTTGATCTTAGAGACAGGTATACCATAGGTTATGAAAGATCTTGTATTCCAATAGCCATTAAGATTTACCGGCTTTGTAAGCTGCGATCCGGGTTTAAGCACAATGCCGGAAACCGTATCGGTCTTTGTGGGAATGTAAGTTGAATTAGCCACATAGTCCATCACATAACTAGCAAAGCCGTATAACATCAGGCTGGTAGCTTTTACCGGGTTAGAAGCTCCGTATCGCAAGGTCAATGTTTGTTCGAAATTTTGTTTCAGGTCGGGATTACCTACGCTCAATAAAAGCGGGTTACTGTTATTTATTACATTCTGCAACTGGGTGATGGTGGGCGCGGCCGTATTGGTACGATAATTTATCCGAATATTATTTGTTTTGGAAAAACGGTAATTGAACATCGCCTGCGGAAGTATGTTTTGAAATGTCTTATGAACACTTAACGCAGAAGGAAATTCCTGTTCGCCGTTTAATGTGGCTACCTGGAAGTTGGCGCCCACCATGAAAGTACTTTTCTTGTCGTTCACCCGGTAACTTAAACCGCCTCTATGGAACGTATAGGTATTATCGTACTTATTGGATAAAAGTGTATCGAGCGAACTGAAGGTTTGGTCAATAGTATCTTTATTGTAGGTTCGTTTGTCGGTATTCGTATTGGTGAATGAAGGGTTATAGCTGAACATCAATTGCCCCTTTCCTCCGATAGGTTCTGTATATGACAGGTTCGGTGAAAAAGAATTTCCTAATGTATTCTGGGCATTTTGCTGATCAAGAAGCGTACTGTCATTGAACTGGTAGTATTTATTAAGCGAATAAAGACTTCCGTCCGAGTCTCTTGTGTTATATCCTCCATTCACGCTCAGTGAAATGGTACGACGTGGTTTTGCGAACTTACGCCTGTACAAAATATTTCCTGAAAGGTCATAAGCCATTGTTTTATTAGAATTATCGGTACGGGTTGTACTCTGCAATGTGTCATTCGACAGAATGTTGGCCCCGTTAAGGAAGGAAGATGCAGAATACTGTTGCCAGCTGAACTTAGGTGTGATAATAAAGGTGTTTGATGTATCGGGCGTAAACTCAAAACGGAGATTCGCACGGTGATTAAGATTATCATTTTCTGATTCGCTTACCTGCTCATAGTGCAGGCCGTTCTCGCGTGAAAGGATATAATTTCTGTCGAGGGAAGAATTACTTGTATTGA
>JANWKZ010000157.1 GCA_025451115.1 Bacteroidia bacterium
TGTATTTTCGGGACCAATTAAAGTGATCATGCTGAATGCAGTTCCACAAAATACTGCTGGGGCCTTAAATGTAAATCCCGTATATCGATAAATTGGATATCGTAATCACTTAATCTTTGCACAAGATCGGTCTTAGCTTCGATTTGCAGTTCATTTGCAAAACCTTCCCTGTAATGCCAGAGGGGATGGATTAAAATGCCTGCCTTTTTGTTATCTTTGTTAATTATGCAAGCAAGCTTACCTGCTTTTTGAACTTCCATGTTTACCCCTGTAGAAGAAATAAGCTTACAAAAACCTTCTGCTTGTTCTAAAGCGTTCCCTAACCATCTTGCTGTATTAAGTTTATTAAATAAGACGATTTCGGCCATATCGAGGGCAAGACGCCAATCCAAGAAATGGTGCAGCGAACGGTTGTCATAGCTTCTCAAGCAATCAGGACATGACTTATCGCAATCATGGTGTTCATTGGATTCCCACCTCTCTTTTTGTCCCTCGTAATGATCTTGTATTGCTTGCTTAAAAAAATCTTGCTCTGACAATTTTCTTGTATAGCCGGCGCTGTTTTCCAAATTGTCCGCGATAAAAATTGATTGCGTTTTGCATTGCTCAAGTTTTCGAGCCTGCCTACCTACCTTCAACTCGGATGGATCGACATCGAGCGCTACGGCAGCAGCTATTTTTAAATACTCTCCAAAAGAGGCAAGCGCTGCTTCTGCCGAAGCTTGCTCTCCCACGTCAAGCGCGCCATTTGCACCTATATTTTGTCCTTTTAAAAAACATATTTCTAAGACATCCGTAGTGATGATTGCACCTATGGCCCCTTCACCAACTAAAGTCTTGCTAGTAGTCGCTTGCGGTGTCCTTGCATCATTGGAGTAAAGCCCCCGGTCAGGAACAATTACAGAATGGTCATCTTTAAAAAATCTGAATAAACCACCATTGTTATCGTTAACAAGAACGACCGGCCCTTTATCTGCAGGTCTAACTTGTAAACCGCCTATCCAAAAAGGATCTTTTTTAGATGAAAAACCAAGAGCAGGTTGAGGTAATTGAGGGCCTCTTGCTCTTCTATCATCATAATCACGTGGCCTATATGTTGTTCTAAAGCCTTTTGGTTCAAATAGATCAATAACGCGTGCTTGCTCCCCGCATTCTGCACAATTCGTATTGCTACCTAGTGTAACTGTTCTGCACCAGTCAGTATCGATGCAACACGATAGCTGCCGAGCATCTCCAAGAGGATTATCGTCTGCGTAAGCTTTCCCCATAGACCCTGGCGACCAACGGGCAAAACCATAAGCCGTGTGAATTTGTTTGTCTTTAAGAACCTCTGCCCCTGGTGAAAATGCCCAAATAGCGTAGTCTAACGGCCTGTCACTAATAACAGAATCTTCAATTTCATCAGCCCTGAATGGTTTTGTAGACAAGGATCTCACCCGTGTTGGAAAGCCAAACATCGGCAGAAGACCCGCGCTTGCTAGGCGTTCACTTAATTCGTCTTGAAAATAAGTACTACTATTTACATAGCTTGTAATTTCAGAAGCCAAACTATTTCTACACCATGACTGTATTTCTTCTACTTGATTTTTTGAAAGAGCTGTATACGTCGTTAAGCGTTTAACTACGTTGTTAACTTCGCTAGCCTCTTTTAACCAACGCGCGACATGGGAGGAACGATTAACCCAATCGCTTGCCAATCCAAAAGCACCGTGACTGCTATTGTGAGACCATTCCGGCTGTAAATTTCCGGGTAGAGATTTAAACGCCCGGCGGAGCAGTTCTGATACTATAACCCTCCTAATAATTTCATCCCTGCCAAGATCAAGATAGGGTTGCGGTGGCGGATCCCCGGTTATGCGATCAGGATTATTGAAGTAATAATCATCGTGAGAACTACCCCGGCAGAATGTAATAGCATAAGAAAAAACTTGGCCAGCCCTACCAGCGCGCCCCACGCGCTGCTGATAATTAAATCTTTGAGGAGGCATGTTGGCCATTAAAACAGTGCTTAATGAACCAATATCAACACCCACTTCCATCGTGGTTGTTACACTGAGCACATCTATTGCCTGAACCAGACTTTCTTCTGTTTCTTTTAAAAAAGCTCTTTTAAAAAATCTTTGCCTATTTCTCTGTTCTGATAATGGTTTTGTTTGACCTGTTAATTCTTCAGCTTTTAACCGGCGCGGACGCTCCTTCGATAACCACGAATAATAGTCCTCTTCTTCTTCGACTTCTTCAAATGAAGTCGAGGTGCATGTATATGTTGTACATATAGAGCCGATAGTAATGGCATGCCCCCGGGAACATTTTTTACATCTTTTCAAAATCCCTTTTTCTATAGGCCTAAGTTCGATGGGTACTTCTAAATTTTCTGTCTGGATCCACCAACTACGATCGATAATATTTTTTGAAACAAGGATGTCGCTGGTATCTTGTTCCAGTTGGTTCGGGCTTATATTAAATTTATTTGCGATTTGAGTTATATATGCGCGCAAAGGCGCAGGGAGAGTCACTCCTTGCCTACCTGATCCCTGAAAACGATTTGATTGGCCAAGAATCCTCATGACGTTGCATAGGAATTCCCCCGTTTGCTGATTGCTCAAGCCGGGAAGAGTGTCATTTCCTAGCCGCGGCGCAACAATTCCTACACCTATGGACTCTATATCCCGGCCAGCACGATCAAAAAGCGCTTTTGCGACGTAGACAGCAAGCCTGCGGCGAATTTGGGTTCGCCCTTCATTCCTTAACACCAGGTCAACGGTCTTCCAGTGCGCACCTTCAGGGGGATCAAAATATCTCCACCATGGTTGTTTTTCTATACTTTGCGCACTTTTTGCTGGTCCAGCTGGGTTTACACCTAGCTGCAGCAACGTTTCTTCAATTTTAAAAACCAAGGATGCCCAAGACACTCCTTTTTCACCAGCAATTTTTTCTTTAAAGGACTCTAGTTTTTTGCGGTGTATTTCGGGCACTTCTATGCCACTTAACTTGCACGTTGCTTGAACTGAAAACGAAGGCCATAGGTCCGGGTTAGTCGTTTGGAGTTCATTTTTTGCATTAGATTCTTTTTGATCAAGGCTTTCACCTATAAGTTCTTTGCTCGATGCGCTTTCTAAAAGTGCGTATATATTATCACTAGCCTTATTTGTTAATATGGAGGCGATTAACTGTCTTATTAATTCCCTAAAATGGTTTAATTCTAAACCTGCGGCCACTTGCGCAGCATCATCACGGCTATCTGCAAAACATATTACCTGCGAGTTATCATTTTCAGCGCTAATACAGCTCGCGGCACGGTCAGCAATAAGCTGGGTTGTTACGCTAATACCTGTACCATGACCCCGGATTGGAGAATTGACGAGTCCATCAAATAGGTCATCGTTTGACAACCCTTGCCAACGCTCGACTTTACAGTGAGGGCACCTATCAGGAAGAGCCGGTGCATGTGCGGGCCCAAGCAATGCAGTGCCCGTAGGGTCAGGATGACCTTTTTGCAATCTGCCGAGGAAGGGATCGTAATATGCTCCAACGAATGAAAGACTCATTGACCTGCGGGCTGTAGTTCCATCTTGCGAACGCGCAGATACGTTCCAAGTATCCGGCCTATCAATAACTTTGGGCCAATACCATCCATAACGTTCTTGTTTTCTTTCGAACACCATGTTGCTATCCATCAAAGCATCTAAAGAACCAGAGCCAACGAACATGTTGTTATGCTCATCTTTATGAAGCACATAGCCGCCCAGATACGTTTCGCCGCAATCATAACAGTATAAAAGATCCAGAACTTGCCCACCGCAGCGGCATTTAACTGCCGGCGCGCTAAATAACTTTCCTATCTTACGATTTTCATTCCTGTATTCTTCTGGGATCTCTGTACAAGCAGGATTTGAGCACGCCCACATATTTTTAATTCGGCGTATAAACATATGAGCGCGGAAAGAAGGTTTTGGATCCTCTGGCGTGCTTTCTTCTTGCCTCGCAGCTTCTAAGATTGCTTTAAAAGCATCGTCTGAAATATTACCCTTACCAAGTAACTCTTCTTTTAAACTGGTTATTGTAGCCGGAACATCTGGGCGAATTGCTGCTTTCTCGCAAGCTGTAGCAATGGCCTCCCGAGAGGAGATATTTTTATTAAAAGCAGCAAGCTCTGCAGAGTTTCCAAGACTTTTTTCTAATTTCTGTACGGTGCCTTTATCTAATGGCAACGGTATTTTTTTCTTAAGTTTTTCTCCAGCCGTAACATAAAACGTATCCCTATCTACGCCGAAGAACTGCTCCAAGTATTCACTCCCCTCATCGCCGGTGAGTGAGGCGCTCGTGGCTATACAGCGTAATTGCTCAGAGTCAGCTTCTAGTCCAAGCCTCATTAACAAATTCCTAACAACAAGAGCAACTTCACTTCCTTGCGTGCCGCGGTAACCGTGGAGTTCGTCAACTACTAATGTAAAACAGTTGTTTTTATCCGCTTGCAACCAAGAGCGTGTCTTTTCGAAAATTGGCGCCTCGAAGTCACGTAGTAACATGATGTTCAACATTGAAACATTGGTAATAAGGATGTCAGGCGGTGTTTCTATCATGTCCCAGCGCGTGAGTAATTCACCGCAAAGAGGATCAGAGAACTGTCCCCTTATACTTAACTCTTCTTGTCTTAACCCATTAGCTTCCTTAGCTAAATCTTGAAGAGTCGTTGCCAACCTTTGCACTCTTTGTAATTCTGGTTTTCTATCAGCCGACGCTGGGTAAGAAGTTCCCCCCTCTGTAACGCTGGTGTATCGACCGAAGAAAAAAGCAGGAGATTTACGACCTTCATTTGCACGGAATGCCGCCTGGCGTAGCCTTCCTACTTGGTCTTCAACCAATGCATTTGTAGGGTATAATATAAGTGTTTTAACGGCCGCAGGGGATGGATCATTTTCACGAACGCCTTCCCAGTCACGCTTTTCAGACCAATCTTGCTCCCACCATTTATTAATTTTCCAGTCATCTGGCTTTCCCTGTATATTTTCTAGCAAACGCGCAAGAATAGGCAGCAAGAAGGTTTCAGTTTTGCCTGAACCAGTTCCAGAAGTAACAACTACGTTTTTTTTCTTTTCATTATTTTTGGCTAGCGAATGCTTAAGAGATTCCGCTTGGTGCTTTCGTAATTTAAAATTTTTCCCAAATACGATCCGGGCGAGGTTATTAGAAGTCCATTCGCTTAGGCCTATTTCCTTGCAGAGCTTTACCGTGTCGACCTCAGCTGGATAAGGGAAAACTGGCTCTATTAATATTTCTTGCGATACGGATTTGGTGGTTTCTAAGAGTTTTTTACGTTCTTCTATAAGATACTTATCACGTAACCAGAAGGCCGTGTCGTAATAACGTTGATAGGCCTCGGTAATATAACCGAGTATTTCTTGCGGTGCTGGTTGCGTATTTTTTGCCATCCCCTGCCTTACGTGTACAATAAATTTATAATAGTGCCGCCGATTTTTTCATCTACATCGCGGTAAATCATCCTATCGCCGTCACGAACTGGCAAAGCACCCGAGCAGGAAATAAGTGCTCTTTCATAAACGCCGGGAACTGGACACCCCAGGGCACTGACAAATATACGGTTGTCCTTATCATATTTATGAAGCCGGACGTTTTGATTCCTAGCGGCTAAGAGCTTAACAACGTCATAGCTCGCCCGCTTGCGCCTCTTATCGCGCCCTAAGAAGTAATATACAGTCCCCCAGTTAGCAGTCCTATAAGCGCCAGGCTCAAAATCCTGCTCGACTTTTTCCCAACCCTTACGCGGGTCAAATTTTTCTAGTGAAGACTCACCTGATCTTTCAATATGAACCGGCTCGAGAGCAGCCTCCACGGCAGAAAAGGCTGGGCAATTTGATGCAAGGCGCCAATCAAGGCTCTCGATCAAGAACGGCTTCCTATCGAGGGGATCAAGTAAATCTTGCAAAATATCATCCAGTTTTGAGATGTCTCCCTGTACTGAAACACGATCCGGAGCATTGGCTTGCGCTTCGACAATAAACTGCAAGCCCTGCCCCTCGGTTGCCTGCCTCACTTGATCAAGGAAATCCTGGCTCCTAAAGCCTGCCAAGCAGGCCTCTTCTGGGCTGACTTTCACTAAGTGCGCCGGTGCAACACTCCAGCTTTCAGGGCGCGAACTTGTCACGTCCAACGACATATTAATATGTCCCAGCGCAACCAAGTTTCTAAGATATTCCGATACGGACCACTCCCTGCCTTCTATAAAGGAACAGATTTCTAATAGGCGGTTCCACGGACCATGACCCAAAAAACATATAGCATCAAAAACAGTGTCGGCCTTGAATTCAATTTTTTCACGCGGCGGCACATTCTTGTAATCTTTTTTCACCTGAACACTTGCTTGCCTACGGCCTTTCTTAGAATAGACCGTCTGCTCACAATTCTTGCAGTGCATCCACCTTTCAACACTCTTGCTTTCACCTTTTTCAAAGGGTTGGCATTGCCAAACGTGGTATCCCCGGGCCGTACAGTTCTCAACAATACCTGGCTTGGTGGAAAGATCGTAATCACGCTGTGAAGCATCTTCACTTTCTCCCACGCCGTCATCGCTTGGAGAAAGAATGTCTCCTTCTCCACAAGCAGCCACAAGGGCAAAATGCTTGCCGATTCCTACAATAGAGTTCAAGCTCTCCCGGTAGCTACATTCTATTTTTTGCGCGCTTAACGTGGATAGCGGCTGGCCCTTGGAAAGATGGTAGGCAAGCACGAAATCTTTACCAGGAGCATGCCTCATCGGCTTATCGGCATCCCGGAAAGAGATAGGCTGCTTGGTAATAATTTCACTACCTGCTTCTGAAAAGCAGTGATAGCTAGCATTACGGCGTATTTTACCAGGCATTACTTTTATAATTGCACAGCCAGAGGAAGAAGCGCTCTCGATGAAGGTCACGGCCTCATCTCCCTGTGCTTCACCTTGGAGTTTTAAATTAAACTCCTTATCGCTTACAGCGGCTATTATCTCGATCGGTACGCTGGCGTGCCATATGTTCTTGGAAAGCCTCAAACCGCCGTTCGTAGAAATCGATGACTCTGCCAAGGGAACAAGCGCCTGCAAGTTATCGCTTTCATTTTCTGGCGAAGTTAAAATTTCAACATCGGAAAACGCCACCCAAGAGCTGGGTAACGACGAGGAATTGCTGATTTCCTTGTAACCGGGCCGGGCATATTTTTTTAAATAGATGAGAACTCCGGTATAGATGCTTTTATGACACAAGATAATGTGCTCACTTAAAAGCGACACGCGCGACACTTCGGAGAAAAAAGCACCGCTTTCTTCCTTGCGCAATGGGATAACTGCGCGGGACTTCCTAGCAAACTTCTCTTCGCCCGCGTTCAAGACAACATCGCCGAGCAAGAACGCATCGAGCGATATATCAGGGGCTGGCTCCAAGCGACAAGTCCCGGGAATAACGCAATTGTTTAAAAGGACCTCGCCATTTTTTTCAAAGGCCTTCTTACCCCCGTCACTGGCGCCGATCTCATTAATTGTAAGCGTCATGCCCGCTTGCAAAGCATCGCTCTGGGCAGCGACAAAAAACTGTAGCTTTGCAGGGAATCCAAGGTACTGCGCACCCACGATTATACGCTTACCAGCACGCTCGCCTTGGCCTTCTTCCCCGGAACCTGTCCAGGTTAAAAGCTCTTTCGAAGCAGTGGCGGCAATAGTTTCATCAAGACCACGGATTTTCCAAAGATTTTTAAGCGATTTACTTGAATACGATGATGAAACCCACTCACTTGTATAGGCATAAAACTCTGCGGGCGGTATATATTCGCCGGGCGAAAGCTTAAAATGCGTGAACATCTTATGAAGATTATTCCTGTCGGTATCTCTTACCCTCGCTTGTGACATAGCGTAGCTTACATACTCATGATGATTAATCTGCTGGGCCGTCGGCAAGCCAAGGTTTCCGTCATAATCATTGAGCCACTGGTTCCAAGCTTCCCAGTACTTTTTAGTTACTTTACCGTTAGCTTTTATTTTTTTCTGCGTTTCCTGATCGTTAATCTCGAGTAGTTCGAAGAGACGTCTGTAATAGTTCAACGGCGAAATATCTTCGCCAGTGCCCATGTTTTCTGCCGCCAGGGACAAGCTGCATAAAAGCGCCGTGAACGGGGGAGGGCTTTTTTTATCCCAACGGTCAAACGCGTTTTCATGTAACTGAAACGGGAA
>JANWKZ010000158.1 GCA_025451115.1 Bacteroidia bacterium
ATAGATCCATGGGAACATCTGTATATCCGCCTGGCCACCTTTAAATCCACGGTTTACCGGAATAGCGCCACACTGCATATCCTGCACCAGCTCAGGATTGATCCGAACTCCGTAACTGAACAGCATGTCGTTCAGGTTAATGTTATTATCAAGTCCCAAAGTATATCCTTTCAAGCTCAGAGAATCAGTATTCGTATAAACAGGTTCTATACACCAAAGCACCTTGCCGCCATTCATAATGAATTGATCGATCACAAACTTATCGCGCTCGTTCACCACCGTATCGGGCCATGCAAGAATAATGGCCGAATAAGGTTTCAACACTTTCAATCTTCCCTTGATCTTGATGAACTCTACATCGTAATACTCGCTAAGAGCAAAATACATATCCTTGGTAGAATTAGTATCCAGCTCATGGTGACCACGCACAAAAGCAACGCGCGGACGAATAGGTCTTTTCAGTTTGCGGATACTGTTAGATAAGCCGTATTCGAGATTCTCTACTGAGTTGTTCACGCTTTGTTCTTCGGCAATACCAATGTTTTGTTTGAATATTTGCCAAACTACATCCTTCCCTTTGTAAGAAACTATGGCGCCGGGGAAAAGCACCTGCCTGTTCTGTCCTTTTTCTGATTTACTCCGGTATTCGTAGGGGTCTATTCCTTTTTCGTAGAGCTGGCGCTGGATGTTTACAAGGTCTTTCTCGTATTTCTGGTCGTAAATATTGATGAATTCGTAATCCAGTCCGTTTTTAGCATACACTCGGAACTCGTCGAGGATCTCTTTTGTTTCATTGCGAAGACGGGTGAAGGTAGAGTTGAAATCGCCGGCCAGGTAGACTTTCAGGTATACATTATCTTCGAGATTTCTCAGCATGTCGATCGTTTCCTCGTTGAGGGTGTATCGTTTTTCGCTGGTAAGATCGAAGCGTTTGAAATAGTACGAACCTGCAAAGTTCATCATTACGAGAATGACGAAAGTGGCTATGAGTTGAGAGATGTGTCTTGCCTTAACGCTTTTGCCTTCACTCTTCAGCGAGGCTTGCTCGCCGTCTTGAGCCTTGCCCCTGGACTCTCCGCCCGTCTGCCACTTACGTTTTTCGAGTGTGAAACGGGTAAGAAGAACGAAGAAAGTAACGAGACTCACAAAATACAGTACATCCCGCGTATCTACCACTCCCCTGCTCAGCGAGGTATAATGCGAGCTGATGCCCAGCGCGCTCACGAAAGGTTCAGATTTTCCTGCCAAACCCGAAGCGGCGATGTACTCGAAGCCACTGAAGCAGATAAAGCACATGGCCATGGCCAGGATAAAGGCTATCACCTGGTTATCGGTAACCGAAGAAGCGAAAATGCCTATAGCTACGAACCCTGCTCCAAGTAAAAGCAGGCCAATGTAGGAGCCCCATGTTCCCCCACTGTCGATATTCCCGGGAGGATAGCCCAGCTTATACACGGAGTAGTAATAGAACAAAGTTGGTAAGAGAGAAACCGCCACCAGCGCAACGCCGGCGAAGTATTTAGCAAGAATGATCTGTAATTCGGTAAGTGGACGGGTAAAAAGAAGTTCAATGGTTCCTGTTTTCTTCTCCTCGGCAAAGCTGCGCATAGTAATGGCAGGAATAAGGAAAAGGTACACCATGGGCGCGATAGAGAACAAAGGATCGATGCTGGCAAAACCGTTATCGAGGATATTGTAACCGCCCGTGCTCTCCGAGCCGATGATCCACAAAAAAGTACCTGTAATGGTAAGGAAAACCCCTATCGAAATATAGCCCGCTAAAGAGGTGAGGAAGCTTTTTATTTCTTTAAGAAAGAGAGTATACATGCTTTGTCCGCCTTAGCTTTAGCGGTGGTGGACAAAATTAGCATTTTTTAGCCCTAAAGATTGACTTTTTTGCTTCGTTATTAACCACTTGTCTGTTAAAAGCTGCCAGATACAAAGTGGTGGCTATTGTTTATATTTGAGTGAGAATAAAAAATTAATATTCCCGAGAAAAGGCCAATGCAAAAACACAGAATATACACCATGTCTTTCGCCGGTGTTTATCCTCACTATGTTCAAAAGGCAGAGAAAAAAGGCCGCACAAAAGCGGAGGTCGACGAGATCATTTTCTGGCTAACCGGTTACGACAAAAAAGGCCTGCAGAAGGTATTGGATAAAAAAACTGATTTCGAAACCTTTTTTGCCCAGGCGCCGAAGATCAATCCCAACGTAAAATTAATAACCGGCATTATCTGCGGCTACCGCGTAGAAGACATCGAAGATCCGCTCATGAGAAATATCCGTTACCTCGATAAACTCATTGATGAATTAGCCAAGGGCAAAAAAATGGAGAAAATACTACGCTCCTAAACACTCAATACAGTCACATCCATATTTTCAAAACAACACAAAAATGCCCTAAGTAGGAAAATACTATCCTTTAAATCAAATGACCGAAAGAATCGCGCGTTGGCCGGGCCGTCCGCCGAGCCGTGTGGCCCTGTGCGGCAGCGATCGGTCGGCCTTGATTTTTTGCTTCTTTTTCATCAAGGAAAAAGAAGGTGCAAGGCCGCTCACAACGACAAGACCCTCCGAAGAACAATACCGATCAGTTAGCCACCAAGCAGTGCTGTTCCCCGCACAACCCCGAACGGACAATCCACATAAGAATCGTACCTTCACAGGCATGTCCTCCTACTCCCCCGGTCACTGCAACATCTCAGGCGCGCAGCTTTTAAAAAGAAAAAGGTTCGCGGCCAAATGCCTGGGTTTAACGGTATGGGCGATACTTCTCATCGAGATCATCGATCTAAGCAAATGGTGGAAACTGCCCATGGTAGTTTTATTCACGCTCTCAGCCATTGGCATTCAACAAGTATATTTTAATTTCTGCTATGTATTTGGATTAAAAGGCCTCTACGGATTGGACGAGGTCGGCAAAACAAAAACTGTTGAAGAAGAGGAATACCGCCGGGCGGATCGCGCAAAAGCGCAAAGGATGATCATCAGCAGTGTGCTGATCGGGATACTGCTTACCGCGATCTACTTTTTTCTGCCGGTTTAACCCATTATCGAAATCCTTATCTTTGATCAAATGGATTCGGAGCAGGAAATACAGATCATTAAATTAGTGCAAAGAAGTGCGGAAGAAACCGGGGGCTGCAATATTGCCGAAGCCGCACATGAAATTCTTTTCTACAAGCCCTCGCGGACAGAACAGGAAGCGATCGCCAACAAGATCATACGTTCAAGGACTTTCCTAAAAATGGAAGTAGATAATAATTGGGTGATCTATTTGAATCCAAATTACAAAGAACCGCTTTTAGAAGTAGGAACTGAAAGAAAATTATCATTTATACATTTTTTAATAATAGGAGTTCTCGGTTTGGCTATTTATTTCGGACGAACGTTCTTTCAGGGCCCTATACCTCCCGCACCGAATCAAAAGATCTTACGGCCTGATTTTACTGATACAGCCATCCCTTTATGGCAAAAACCTATTAAATTTGATACAAGTCTGAGAAAGAAAAATTAAATACACTCTTATCATGTCAAAACCCGAATTCAACTACAACCAGCACATGGACATCAAGTACAAGCACCTCGAGGTGATCGATGTTCCGCAAATAGTAAAAGAGAACAAGGAAAAGTGGTTTAACCAAACCTTAACGCAAATAAACGACAGCGTAGCCCGCATCGGTATTGTTGAAGGCGAGTACCACTGGCACAAGCACGACAACGATGATGAGTTCTTTTTTGTGCTTAGCGGCCAGCTTTTAATTGACATTGAAGGAAGAACCATTGAGTTAAACCCCAACCAGGGAACTACCATACCGAAAGGCGTGATGCACAGGCCGCGCGCGCCTATCAAAACCGTGATGTTGATGGTAGAGACCAGTGCTATTGATCCTATTGGGGATTAGTTCACCCCCTCTCGTCGCTTCGCGACTTCGGTCCCCCTTGAAGGGGGACAGCTTAATACAAATACAGAATACAATATTATTCAACAAACAGGCTGTTGGTTGCTCAAAGTTGTCCCCCTTCAAGGGGGACCGAAGTCTCGGCACGCCGAGACGTAGAGCGGGTGGGCTGTTAAACCTGCACCACCTCCAACGGCAGATAAACAAGAAAGGCTTTCACTTCTTTACCGGAGATATTTTTCAATGCATAGCGGTACTGCTCTATCTGCTTTACGTGAGAACCTTCCTTAGCTCCCGTTTTAAAATCAATAACAGCAAGATGATCTTCGAGAATCACAACGCGGTCCGGGCGAACAACTTCTCCGTCATTCATAAAAAGCTCGGTCTCGTTCTTTATTCTTACTCCTTTTGAGAAATAGGGCGCCAAAAGAGGTTGAGCGGTTAGTTCCTTGATCGTTGTTTGCAAAGTGGCCGACTGTTCCGCATTTATATTACCCTGCAGCAGGGCTTTCTGAATAGCGGGCAGAATATCTTCCTGTGTTTTTATTTCGGCGAGGATATTGTGAATAGCGATACCAAACAAGCGCCGACTACTGGTGCTGTCCTCAAAATCACTGAGTTTTATGGTTACGGCTTCGTGTAGCGGACGGTAAGAAGGGTATTGTAAGGTGGGAACTTCTTTTACCGCTTCATGTTTTTTATCAGGAGTTGAGCCGATCTCCACAAAATTATCTACAACCGGCAAGTTCATTTGTTCAGTCGCGAAATCGCGAAGCCAACTGGTTATTGTCTTTCCTCCTCTTGAACTTTCCCTGGAAATAAGATGAAGTTCATCCACAGCGCGGGTACAGGCCACATAAAGTAAATTCAGGTTGTCGAGCTTTTGTTTCTGCTCTTCTTCGGTTGACTGTGCCGCAAAAGTTGTTTTCTTTAAGGTACTTCCCGTGCGCACAAGTGCTACGGGCAATTGCGGAAGTTCTTTTTCAGTATCGATCAGGATACTTTCGGCCATGTCGATCTTCCAATCTGCAAAAGGGAAGATAACCACCGGGAATTCGAGTCCTTTTGAGGAGTGAATGGTAAGAACCTTTACCGCGTTTGTATTGGCCGGTATCTTTACGGAGAGATTGTCGCTTTTTTGCGCCCACCAGGAAAGAAATTCAAAAACCGAGTTGCTCTCTTTCTGGGAGAAATTCGAGATCTCATCGAGGAAGAAATTCAGGTAAAGCGGGTTCTTATCTTCGATCTTGAAGAGACGAATGACCTCAGTCGAGAGTTCAAATAATGAAAGAGAGGCAAGATGATTCACGTTTATCTCTATCTCTTGTGTAAGCAGAAAGTCTTTTAACGAAAAGCTCTGCGGCGCCATTTTCTGGATGACCTCCGGTTTTGCCTTCAGATAAGTGATAACAGCCGTACTGGCCACCGCGTCATTAGGATTGATGAGCCATCCGAGGAAAGCATTGATAAAGTTTACTTCAGGACAGTTCTTTAGCAAAAGGGAATCGGATGAAATAACCGGAATACCTTTCTGTAAAAGGTAATTCGCGATCTTGTTCCCGTATTTGTTCTTTCTCACAAGGATGGCGGTGTCGGAATAGCGGTAACTGCTCTGAACCGAAGCTTCCACTTGGTTCAATACTTCCTCCAGAACTTTCTTTTCTGCTTGTTCCCCGCCTGCCATTGGTGAGCCATTGCCCGGGCGGGCAGGCTTCTCTTCCTTTATGAATTTCAGGCTGATCTTCCCTCCTTTTTTAGAAGCGGCCTGCTGCGAGCTGTTTTCGTAAACTTTAACAGAACTTCCTTCGAGGTTATTTTTGGCAAGAAACTCAAACAGAGAGTTATTGAACTTGATCACTTCCTCACAACTGCGACGGTTAACGTTTAACTGTTTTTCTTCATAATTGCTTTCCAGGGCCTGTTGCTGTTCTTCTATCCAAACGCTGTTCTGCTTATTCTCAACTTTCGGTAGATTGGCAAATTGCTCCACATCCGCCCCACGCCAGCGGTAGATCGATTGCTTCCCGTCGCCTACCAGCATGCAGAATTTCCCTTCTGAAAGTGAATTATGCAGCAAAGGCAAAAGATTCAGCCATTGCATAGCAGAAGTATCCTGGAACTCGTCTATCAAATAATGTTTATACCGATCACCCAGGCGCTCGTAGATATATGGGACGGGCTCTTCGCTGATGAAACCGGCCACCGCCTTGTTGAACTCACTGATGAAAACGATATTCTTTTCCGCCTTATATCTATCCACCAGTATCTTCACCTCGCTCAACACACAAAGCGCGTTGATATTCCGTAGCAACAAAACATAGAGGTAGTATTGCTTGCTCACCTTTTCGCGATAATCTTCGATCTCATTGATCACCTGCAAAAGGTCTCCCTTGATGGAGTCGATCCCTTTATTCGCTGTCTTTCCCGAGTACCAGACATCTTCTTCAAGCGCTTTGCGCACGTAAGAATTGATCAGCTCCTCGCCATCGTAGATCTTATCCTTTACTTTCGTGAAATAGCCGGGAACTCCTTTCGATTTATAATAAAACTCATCAACGGATACTCCATTCTTCGAGATAACATTCAACCCTTTATCCGCCAACAACGCGAACTTATTTTCTATCTCTTTGGTCTTGGTCCGTAAAATATCCTTGACCTCCACAACCTTATCAACCTGTTGTTGCTCCAACAACCCCGCTCCACTCTGATCCTTTTTAGAAACAAGAATGGATTTAGCAAGCTCAAATATCTCCTTCTCAATATTCCAGTTCTTCTGCTCATCAACTTTCTCGTCGGCATAATCCTCCAGCAATTTTTTCACTACCGGGTTCTGCTGCATGTCAGTAAGCAAATTATCAATAGCCCACCATAGCGGCGTTTCCTCATCGGTCTCCACAGCAAAATTCGCCGGCAGCTTTAGGTCCATGGAGAACCTCCTTACAATGCGGTAAACAAAACTATCAATGGTACACACCGAAAAGTCGGCATACTGGTGCAATAAGTGTGTATGTAACTCCTCGCATCGGGCCTGGAGGTCGCCCGCAGAAATATTCATTTCCTTTTGGAGGTCGGCAGCTAAAGGTGTCTCTGTATTCGTTGATATCTCCTGCAGCGCCTTCAGTACGCGTTCTTTCATTTCTGCCGCAGCCTTATTGGTAAAGGTGACCGCGAGAATATTCTTAAAAGAAATGTGTAAACGATCTGGATCGGCAAGCGCCAGCTTCAGGTATTCTTTAACAAGCGTGTAGGTCTTTCCGCTGCCGGCCGATGATTTGTAGACAACGAAATTGCCCATTATGCCAGCGCGCTGAATTTTATTTCGTAAACAGTTCCTTCCTGGGGCAAACGTGTGATAGTTCCATGAAGCTGGTCGGCCAGCATTTTGATGAGCTCCATTCCAAAGGTAGTATGGGTTCCGTCTATCGAAACCTTAGAACCTTTTCCGTTATCACCAATCACCATGCGGAATGCACTTATTCCTTCACGGTGCATTTTAAAGGTGATCACGTTTTCCTTTTCACTATTCGCATCAAAAGCGTACTTCAGCGAGTTGGAGATGATCTCATTGATCAAAAGTCCTACCGGTATCAAAGTATCCAGGTCGAGCTTATCAACATCTACATCTGTCTCGTACCGCACATTGAAATTGGTTTGATAGGTTTCACCCAATTGCTTGATGAGTTTTTTGATGTACTCGTTAAAATTCAACGCCGATAATTCGTTGGTCTCATACAAACGCTCGTGTATCACAGCCATCGCGTAAATGCGGTTCTGACAATCTTTGAAAATGTCAAGCATGCGCTGGTCGTGAATGTAGAATTTCTGCAGGTTAAGCAGGCTGTTGATCACCTGCAGGTTGTTCTTCACACGGTGATGTACTTCTTTGAAGAGTATCTCGATCTCATTCTTCTGCTTCAATATCTCGCCGGTACGCAATTTTACCTGGTCTTCGAGCTTCTGGTTCTCGTCCTCCATTTTCCGGGTGCGGTATTGCAATAAAGCATAAACGCCAACCGCCAGGGTCAAAAGCACAAAAAGATAGAACCAGATACTTCGCCAGAACGGACGCTTGATAACAAAAGGATAATCTACCTGTGCAAATACATTGGCGGTTGAACTGTAAGCTTTGATCTTAAGAACGTAATTTCCGGGCTGAAGATTTGTATAAGTTGCCTCTGTCTCTTCTGTCTTGATCCAATCCTGGTCGAAGCCCTCCAGCTTGTACTCGTATTTGATCTTTTTCGGTGAATACAAATTAATACCCACAAACTTAAAACTTACGTTATTCTTTGCAAAAGGAAGCGCGAGGTCATTAGGCAGGTGGAACCATGAATTGGTAGCGTAACCGTCCTTTTCAAAATCATAAGGCTGCGCAAAAAGTTTGATGCCGGTTAAATGCAATTGCGGCTTGTTCTCAATGTTCAGGTCCTTATCGGGTGTATAGGCGATAATTCCTTTAATGGTTCCGAAATACAAATTACCCTTACTGTCACGAGCTACAGCCCTGCTGTTACACTCTATTCCCTTAAATCCTTCGTAGTAAGAATAATTTTTCACACCCATGATCTCGCCCGACTGCGAAGTTTCCAAACGATCGATCCCCTTATTGGTTCCTACCCAAACATTTCCTTTCGCATCGGTGATCAGCGAGTAAATAGTGGAAGATGCAAGTCCATCCGTCTGTGTGAAGGCTTTGAACTCGTTGCCGTTCCATCTCACAAGACAACGGTCGGTACCGAACCATACATTCCCGTATTTATCTTCCGTTATCGATCCAATGTAATCGTTACAAAAACCGGAAGCGTATTTGAAGTTTACGATCTTTCCGTCTCCATTCGCCCTTAAACAATTCAAGCCATTACCGGTACCTATCCACAAATTTCCTTTTATATCCTTCCACATCGCGTGCACGTGGTTATGCGAAAGCCCGTTTGAATCTGTGTAATGAACGAGTTTTTTATCCTTGTAATGATAAAGAAATTGCCCGCCCGTACCAATCCACATCGAATTGTCGCTGTCTATCCAGATGGAGCGCGCCGCCACCTTATCAGGTAAAAAATTTGCTTTCTGAGCTTTAGTTCCCTGTATCGAATAAAGTCCCGCACCTGTACAAGCCCAGATCACACCGGTGCAATCCTGGGCCAAAGCACGAACATATTTATTGGCCAGGCCATTCTTTTCATCGATCAATGTTTCCTTTTCCCCATCGTATTTGATGATACCCATCCCCATCGGTGCGGCCCATAAGTTATCCTGCTTATCGCAAAGCATTCCGAAGATGGAAGTCCGGTCTAAACCGTCAATATTATCATAATAAACAAAAGGTGCGGGGTTGTATTTAATGATCCCGTTACCATCTGTACCGAACCAGATGTTTCCGCTTCGGTCTTCACACACGGTGGTTACCGCGTTACTTTTAAATCCCGATTTGCGATTGAAGAATGTAAGCTTGCTTCCATCAAAACGACCTACACCGTAACCCGTGGTGCATATCCAGAGTACATTGCGGTTATCGAAGGCGATGTTCTGAATAACCATACCTTCCAACTCCTTGTTGCGCTCGTAAGGAATGATCTCATACGAACCATTTGGCTTTTGTGTGAGAATGAAGAGTCCGTCCTTTTCGGTAGCAAACCAGATATTGCCGGTTTTATCCTGCGCGATGGTATTGATGCGCGACTTGATCTTGAAAAGCTGGCTGATGTTTATCCACTCGTAGTAATTATAAAGATGAAGTTCGTTCTCTGTAAGGAACCAGAGGTTCTGCAATTTATCTCTAAGGATGCTTTTGATATTATTCTTGCTGTTGAATATGTCCTCCTTTAAAGGCGACACTATTTTGCTCTCGATCACATTAAGCCCCCCTGAAGTTGCCACATACACTTTGTTGTACTTATCGCAGGCCAGCGCTCTTACACCGTTGGCCGCAAGCCCGTCTTCGGAAGTAAAGGAAGCGAAGCTCTTTCCATCGTACCGCGAAACGCCGCCCCAGGTTGTACCAAACCACATGCTGCCGTTCTTATCTTCTTCTACAGCTGTAACGATGCTACCGGCAAGCCCCGAGGTTTCGTCAAAAACTTTGAAATTGATGCCATCGTATTGGGCTACCCCGCCACCCTGGGTGCCTATCCACAGGTAACCGCGCGAATCTTCTTTGAGGCAATTGATCTGCGCCTGCGGTAAGCCGTGTTCAAGTGAGATAAGTTCGAAGTTGTAAGTCTGCCCCGCAACCCTTGAGGCAATAAAAAGTATCACACAGAACAGCCGTTTGCAGAGGTTGCGCATAATGTTTAAAGGTACGATTAAAAAACAAAAAAAGCCGTCAAATGTACTGTTTTGACGGCTTTTGTAATGTAATATACGTGTTTTACTGGAGGACGTCTTTCACCTCGTAGCATTTGAAATCGCCGGAGGTTCCGAGGTAATCTGATTCTAATGTAACAAGTCCGATCTTTTTAACCTGGTCGCGGGTAAGCGGCCTCTGTGTCTGCCATTTTCCGTCGTCAACCGATTTCAGTTCAACCTCTTTATTTAAAAGCACTTTATTGAGTTGGTTCTGGGTTAAAAAAACCATGCTGTTGATATCGTCTTCTTCGCTTTCTTCACTGGCTTCATAAATAGTACCTACCAGTTTCAGTTTGGGTACATCAGGTTTGTAATTAAACTGCACCTCGTTATCCTGGTTAAGTTCTACGTACTCGATCCCTGTAATGTGTATCTGTGCCATCTTTCTAAATAAATTTTCGCAAAATTACGAATAGCCTTGCGTTATACCAAAGGATTTTAATAAGTTGTTTAAAGTTATTTACTTGTAAACCAGTTAAATGACCGACCTAAACTGTAGTTTAGGCCACCTTCAGGCTTTCGAGGTATTTGTTCACATTGGCCTCTACCCTCTTCTCAAGGCTATCGGCAGGGTGGCGCACGAATTTCTCGCCGGCTACCTTTTCAAACAGCTCGATATACCTTTCAGAGATCTGGTTCACCCGGTCTTCGTTCATTTCAGGCACTTTCTGGCCATCTTTGCCCTGTAAACCGTTCTCGATGAGCCATTGTCTTACAAATTCCTTGGATAATTGCTTTTGCTCCTCACCTTTTGCCTGGCGGGCTTCATACCCGTCGATGATGAAATAACGCGAAGAATCGGGCGTGTGAATTTCGTCGATCAGGTAGATCTTACCGTCCTCACCCAAACCAAACTCGTATTTAGTATCAACAAGGATCAA
>JANWKZ010000159.1 GCA_025451115.1 Bacteroidia bacterium
TCCGCAAAATGGAAGAAGCCTGCGCGGCCGTATCTGAAATTTTCCGTGCCGGACATACGCCCAGCGCTCTGGAATTCATGGAGCGCGACGCGTTAGACTGGGTAAGCAAGCACGTGGAGAGCAGCGTAGTGAAACTGGAAGACGATATACAAGCGCATTTACTAATTGAAGTGGACGGCAACGACATAGATATTCTTATGCGCGACATGGAAGCCATCAGCAACGTCGTAAGCAAATTCGATACAGCCGAAATTCTTTTCGCAGAAAGCGCTGCGCAAAAAGCGGAACTCTGGAAACTGAGACGCAAAATAAACGAAGCCGTAAAAGCCAACGCCATCAGCAAAGAGCAGGACACCGTTGTGCAACGCGCCGAATTACCCGCTTTGATAAAAGGAATAAAAGAGATCGGAAAAAAATACGATTTCAAAAGCGTTTGTTATGGTCACGCCGGCGACGGCAACCTGCACACCCGCATGATAAAAGGCGACATGCCCGACGAACTCTGGAATGGCGAGCACATCAAAAAAGCCATCGCTGAAATCTTCTTGCTCTGCAAAAAACTTGGCGGCACGATCAGTGGCGAGCATGGGATCGGTCTTGTTCAAAAAGAATACACCCCGATCGTCTTTGACCCAAAGACAACCGAAATTCAAAAAGCGATCAAAAAAACCTTCGACCCGAATCTTATTTTAAATCCCGGGAAGATTTTTGTGTGACTACTTTTTCTGTTTCCACTGTAAGTACACTTGCATCATGAATAGAAAAAGCTCAATAATTTTAATTATATCTTGTAGATTCATAAGTTTAGAAACATGGCATAAATTCCCTGTTTCTATTGATATAATCCCCCAAGAATAAATTAGTGCAAATATTTTTTCTACCCACGCGTTAGGGATGTGACGGGCCCGAAGGGGCTCTTTGGCCAGGAAATTAATTCAGAATTTGTCTTTTCGATCAGCTCAACCGAGAAAGTATGGGCAAAAGCGGAACCCCGGCGCAGCCCGCCGCGAGTGCGCCCGGCTGTTGCGCACCTCGCGGAACGCCCAAATAATTACAGCAATAAAGTCAATTAGCTATTCATGCCGCCCGAATCAGCGCTTCTTCCGCGGAGCTTCTTCCAGAGCACACCAAAGAAACCGGCTACGGCCAACGCTATCACCTTCCAGAATTTCAATATCACCGCAAAGAAACCAACTTTAGCCAGCACTTTACCTGCCACGAGTCCGCCAATGGTCCATGCAGCTACCTCGTCTACGTTAGAATCGAAATCTTTATACTGGTTGCCATCAGAGAATTTAACGATGTTCATCACCTTAGGCAGGTCGGCTTTAACGAGTGAAATATTTGGCATGGTGGCAATGGCGTTCATGATCAAAACACCTTTTCTTCCCAGTACACGCACGTTATAATTCAGTGTATTCACTTCGGCATCGCCGAATTTTATTTCTTTGGCCCAGTGCAGTATCTTGCGTTCTTTATCGTAAAAAGGATCAGAAGCCCAGCCCACCATTTGAATGGGCTCATAACCTAACTTTTGTCTTTCGGCATTGCCCTCAACGGTCTCCTTTTTCATTTCTTCGAGTAATTCATCGTACTTGATGTCGTCGGCGTCATCGTCTTTTACATAACCTATTGGATCATATTGCAGGTTAAAAACATAACCGCTGTCGCTTAAGATGAGTTGGTTCTCAGGCAGAAGAAGGCCGAGCGTGGAGCTGCCTTTGGGATTTCCCCAGAGTTCGGTGAGTACTCTTTCGGCTTGTACGGGCTCGAGGTATTTAAAGCCGGCCGGGACATCCAGGGTTCCGATGC
Organism: Bacteroidia bacterium; assembly: GCA_025451115.1. Lineage (GTDB taxonomy): Bacteria > Bacteroidota > Bacteroidia > B-17B0 > Aurantibacillaceae > PALSA-968. The sequence goes on from JANWKZ010000159.1 coordinate 1,813, forward strand.
CATCCTTTAGTGTGATCTTGCCGTGCTCGTATTTGAAACTTTTCTCGATAGAATCGAATTGCAGGGTGATCTGCTCGGCGATCATTGTGGCGCTGTCTTTTTCCTGCGCGTGGGCCAGGAGACAGGCGGTTGCGAAGAATGCAAAAAGTAATTTTTTCATAAGGTGGAATTGTGATTTTGAGTAAATATAAAATTATTTCCACGTACGCGCAAGGAGAATTTTAAATACTTAATTTTATGCGGAAGATGAGCGCGTTCCTGGAAACAAAGATTGAATTCTTAAAAGGCGTTGGGCCTATGCGCGCCGACGTGCTTAAAAGTGAGTTTGGCATCTTTACTTATTACGACCTGCTCTGCCTCTACCCTTTCCGGTATGTGGACAGAAGCAAGTTCTACAAAATAAAAGAGATCACGGAAGAACTGCCTTATGTGCAACTAAAAGGAAAGATCATTAAGACGGAAACGGTTGGCGAGAAATTCAATAAACGTTTCCTCGCCTACCTGAAAGATGAGACGGGCGTTATTGAACTGATCTGGTTCCAGGGACACAGATGGCTGGAAGGAAAATTCAAGACCGATACTGAGTATGTTGTTTTGGGAAAACCGGCGGAATACAGGGGGAAATTCAATATACCTCACCCGGATGTAGACCTGGCGAGTGATGAGAGTATCAAATTGAACTCAGCGCTGCAGCCCGTTTACCCGAGCACGGAGAAATTAAAAGCAAAAGGACTTGATACGAAGGGCCTGATGAAATTGCAGGAAACCCTCCTTGCGCAAATTCAAAATAAAGTTTCGGAAACGCTACCTGCGGAACTGATCTCGAAATACAAGCTCATCAATAAAGAGCAGGCCTACAAGCAAATTCATTTTCCGGTCAACCCGCAATCGTTGAAACAAGCTGAATACCGGTTGAAATTCGAAGAACTTTTTTACATACAGCTGAAACTGCTGAAGAGCAAGAATTACCGCAAACAGGAAACGCAAAGTTTCATGTTTGAGAAAGTGGGGCACTATTTCAACTCCTTCTTCAACGAGCATTTGCCTTTCGAGCTTACCGGCGCGCAGAAAAGAGTTCTGAAAGAAATTCGCGGCGACGTAAAAGCTGGAAAACAAATGAACCGACTGTTACAGGGCGATGTGGGGAGTGGAAAGACCATTGTGGCATTTATGAGTATGCTGATAGCCATTGATAATGGTTACCAGGCCGCGATGCTGGCGCCCACTGAAATACTTGCTCAACAACATTTTAAAACCATTTCGCGGCTGGCGGAAAAACTGAATTTAAATTGCAGGCTCCTTACCGGCTCCACCAAAGCGAAAGAAAGAAAAACTTTGCTGCCGGATCTTGTCGAAGGAAAAATACATATCCTCATTGGCACGCACGCCGTATTGGAAGACCCGGTGCAATTCAAAAATCTTGGGTTTGTGGTGATAGACGAGCAGCACCGCTTTGGCGTAGCGCAGCGCGCCACCATGCACGCCAAGAACACAAAAGCTCCGCATATTTTAGTAATGAGCGCAACGCCAATTCCAAGGACACTGGCGATGACTTTGTACGGCGATCTCGATACTTCCGTAATAGACGAATTACCGCCCGGCAGAAAACCAATACAAACCGTTCACTATACCGACGCCAAACGCCTGCGGCTTTACGGTTTTATGAAAGAGCAAATAAAACTGGGGCGACAGATCTACGTAGTGTATCCCTTAATTGAAGAATCGGAAAAACTCGACCTGAAGAATCTAATGGAAGGCTATGATTCACTTTCGCAGGAATTTCCCTTGCCGCAATATCGCATGAGCATTTTGCACGGGCGCATGCCCAGCGACAAAAAAGATTTTGAAATGCAGGCCTTTGCAAAAGGACAAACACATATTTTGGTTTCTACAACCGTGATTGAAGTTGGCGTAGATGTACCTAACGCCAGCGTGATGGTGATAGAGAACGCTGAGCGCTTTGGCCTATCGCAACTGCACCAGTTGCGCGGCCGCGTTGGGCGCGGAGGCGAACAGAGCTATTGCATTTTAATGAGCTCCTACAAACTCTCTCACGAAGGAAAAATTAGAATGGAAACCATGGTGCGCACCAACGACGGTTTTGAAGTCGCGGAAGTCGACCTGCAATTACGCGGTCCGGGCGATATTGAAGGCACTCAGCAAAGCGGTGTACTCAATTTGAGAATTGCGGATCTTGCGAAGGATCAACAAATACTACAATTGGTGAGACAGATCGCTACTGAAATTTTAAATAAAGATCCATTACTCCAAAAAGCGGAGAACCAGATACTGAATACGCAATTGATAAACGAGAGCAAGACTAAGATCAATTGGAGCAAAGTTGCCTAAAAACCTGCGTAAGGGATGCAGAGGGCCCGAAGGGGCTCTTTTGCCTTGAACAATGTGATTTGGAACGCAGATGACGCAGATTAGTATGATCCATTATGATGGAACAGCCTGTAGCTGCAAAAACCTGCCCGCCAATGCGAGTGCTTGTGTGACGGCAGGCGGGTCGGAACCCCTCAGCAGCCCGACCCCGTTCGATATTTCAATTAAGAGAAAAATAACTTTCACGGGGTTACGCCCAAACCTACAAATTCATGTCCATCCTCCTGTAGTAAACCAGGAAAGTCACCACAAACCAGATGGAGAATAGAATTCCTAAGATGCTGCTGCCGCCGAAGGTGTGCGTTAAAGTAAAATAGAGCATTTTAGAACAGAAGGCGATAACGTAGAGTTCGGCGCCCCAACGCTTCATGTGCCACACACCGATGAAAGAAATAAAACTGGCAGCGATGATCATACCGTAAATGGCCGGTATAAACACGCCCAGTTTTTTTACCGAAGGAGAGAACACACCCGGAAATGTAAACAGCACCCAGCAGAACCCGATGATACAGATAACAGAAAGTATGGCGGGTCGTTTAGCGTTCCTCATTCTCTTCTAATTTTTGTCATGCCGAGTCCCGATGGCTATCGGGATCGAGGCACTTGTACGCTTTCCAAACTGCAACACGGACCCCGACTACGCTCGGTCTGACATTCTTTAATTCATATTCTTTACATCGTTTCATCCTGAGATCAATTACTTCTTATTGCTTCTACAGGATCCAATTGCGAAGCCCCATAGGCAGGCACAAAGCCCGAAATGATCCCAATTAAAAAAGAAACGGTCAACCCCAACACAGCGTTGGATAAAGTAAGTGTGATCTCCATACCAAAAGAATCTCCGGCCGTAAGCGTAATAAGCCAGATGAAGAACAAACCAAGCGAACCGCCTGTAATTGAAAGAAAAACAGCTTCGATCAAAAACTGGAAAAGGATAAAATAATTCTTGGCGCCCAAAGATTTTTGTATCCCAATAAGATTGGTGCGCTCTTTTACGGAAACGAACATAATATTTGCAATGCCAAATCCTCCTACAAGAATAGAAAAACCTCCGATGATCCAACCTACAGTTCCTATTACATCAAATAATCCGTCAAATCCTTTGCTCAAAACACTGGCTTCATTTAAAGCGAAATTATCTTCACTACCAGGCGACAACCTTCTCTCGGCACGTAAAATACCCGTGAGCTCATCCTTCATCTGCTCGTTGCTGACCCCTTCTTTAGCTTTAATGGCTAATCGCGGCTGGTTATTCTCCTGCCTTACATCAATGATGTTGCGAATGAAATTGGCCGGTATCATCACCTGGTCGTCTTTACTATCGCCCAACAAACTTTCTCCTTCTTTCTTTACGACGCCGATCACCGTAAACTTCCTTCCGAATATTTTTATTTCCCTTCCCACAGGATTCTCGCCCGGCGAGAATAATCCCTCTTCGATGGTTTTACCTATGATAGCCACATTCTTTCCATTGTCTGCTTCCATCTGCGAAAAGAAACGTCCGTTCTCGACCTGGAATTTGGAAACATTCTCGTAGCCGCCCGTAACACCACAAATATGCGCGTTCTCTATAGAGCTGGAAAAACGCTGTACTGTTTTACGTACATCCACTTTAAAAGTAGCGGCCTCAACTGTTTTAGAATGTTTTAAGATCGCGTTCAGGTCGCTGATCTGGGCCGTAGGCCTGAGCATATACTTCCACCAGGGGTAATTGGGGCCGAACGACCAAGGCCATTTTTCCACGATCACCACGTTATTTCCTAAAGATTCGATGCTGCCGCGAATGTTCTTTTCGAGGCTATCTACAACCGTAAACACAGTTATAATTGCAAAAATACCTATGGTGATGCCTAAAAGCGATAAAAAAGTGCGCAGCTTATTGGCCAGCAGCGAGTGCGAGGCGAAAAAGACGCTTTCTTTCAGGAGCCGTATGAACAGATGCATGCCTTACAAATGTACAGGATATTAGGGGAAAACGGGTCACCTTTTATGGAAAATCCGGCCCTAGGGCAAAGAACTCACCCTCTTATCCCTCTCTCCCAGCAGAGAAGGACGAGCGATCATTCTAAACCCTGACTTACATCTACTATTGGAATTGTTAAAAGAATATATTTGTGCCGATGATGCAGGAAAAGAATATCAAGGAACTTTGCAGAAATCTCCGCAAAAAGCAAACCCGGGAAGAAGAGATACTTTGGCAAAAGTTGAGAAACCGTCAGCTTAACGGATTGAAATTCCTTCGTCAACACCCAATTGTATATGACCGGTTCACCGATAACACAAAATTCTTTATTGCTGATTTTTACTGCGCTGAAAATCGCATTGTCATTGAACTTGATGGCAAGATCCACAACTTTCAAAAAGAATACGATACGAACAGGGACGAGATCATTCGTTACCAGGGGATCGAAGTTATTCGTTTCAAAAATGAGGAAGTTCAGGATATTGAGAAGCTATTGAATAAGATCGTTGAAGCGACTTCCCGCTCTTAGAGGGGTTTGCATTCTCCGGCATGGCTGACTCACCCTCTTATCCCTCTCTGCCAGCAGAGAGGGACGATTTACGCCGGTAAACCCAAGATCAATTCTATTTAAAAGTGTTCTGTATTGGCTGTTCCCCTCTCTACTGGTAGAGAGGGGTGGCTGAAAGCCGGGGTGAGTCCCTTATTCCGGAGGTAGGTGCTTTTTCATACATTTATGGAA
>JANWKZ010000160.1 GCA_025451115.1 Bacteroidia bacterium
AGGCGCGCTCATTCGATAACCATTCATCGGCATACATAAATTCAATAGCGCCGCTTGGCTGCTTGGATAAGTAGCCAACGATCTCACTATTTTGATACACGCTTAGACGTGGATGTGCTCTATTTCTTGCCATAGCCTAACAGTGCATCCGCCAACATTGTTTGTTTTGTTCTTTCATTTACTCGAAGCTCTAAATCTAAGGCAGAGAGTACAGCCAAAATCGTTTCTAACTTTGCTGCCGAATGGCCTTTTTCAATCAATGAGATTGTCCCCTGCCGCAGTCCTGTCTTTTCCCCAAGTTCAGCTTGGCTCATGCCGCGCTTCTTACGGACACGGCGAATAGCATTTCCTATCTGCTCTGGGCTACGGGCTAAATCTGCCATTATAAACTCCTCTTATTATCTTTATACGCCAAACTGTATAAAATGTAAATATACAAAATAGCGTATAAAACTGAATTATACGCCAAACAGTATAAAAATAATTTATTCAAGTTGGCGTATAAAACGAAATATCTTAGATTTCCGCTTCTGGGGCTTCGCCCTGCTTTGGCTCTGGCTTGTTCCGGCTGGCTTCATTAAAGCCTGATTTCACATTGAACGTGTCGCTCATTTTGGGCTTCGTGGCCTTCGGTGCATTTTCTCCCTCTGCGGCGTTTTTGAATGCGCCCTGCGCTTTAGTTTGAGGCTTTTCAGCCGTTCTATTTTCTGGATTTGGGGTTTCCGCCTCATAAGGCTCAGCACGATATTGCGGCGGAACATTGGCACGTTTGGTTGCGGCTTCAGCTCTCACCTTTTCCCTGACTTCGCTATAAGTGGCCGTTTTCTGCGGGCGCTCCTGCGCCTTTGAGAATTTCTCTTGCATCTGCGAGCTGGGTCGTTCCGGTGATGACTGAGCAGCCCTTTGCTGCCTGAGAGTCTTATCAATCATCTCCGTCATGGGGCGTGTTTTGTCAGTCGCAGCAGTAAACCAGCTTTTACGATCTTCGGGCTTTAGTGTTTGCGTTTTAACCATCTGCCGCCGCGCTATGGCTTGTTCCAATGCCTTAATCTTAACGGGCATGGGTTGTTTATATTCAGCTTGTGCCTTAGGCGTTGGCTGCACTTCAGCCTTGCTTATAAAGCTCTTTTTGATTGACGGTGCTTTTAACTTTCTATCTGTGGCAGACAAAGAATCCTTATCTACTTTGATAATCTCACCCTTGGCTTGCAGAATTTTATTTACGGCTGTTGAAGTTTTGAGCGTTGGCTGTTCGTCCCCCATGGATGAAACGGGCCTGAACTCTGCGGGGATTTGGGCGCGCATCATCTCAGCTTTCAGGTGAAGCTTGAGATTGATTTCCTTATCCGTAATCTGCCGCACGGGTGGCGCGTTTTTCTCTTTAAAAGGTATGGTAATTGAGGGGGGAGAATTCTTTAATTGCCTGTCGATCTTATCGATAAAGCTTTTATAGTTTTTAAAACCCGTTTGCTTCTGTTCCAGAATTACGATGTTCTGCTTCATCTCCTTGATCTGGTTATGCAGCCCTTCACGGTAATCACGGCCATAACGGGAAAGATGGCGCTCGGTACGCCCCTGCTTTTCTTCGGCGGTTAATTTCAGGGTGACTTTCGTTTCAATACGGCGTGTTAAAAAATCTACTGCCTGCTTCACTGTGCTAGCGATGGTTTCTTTAACAAACGATTTCAGGGTGGTTTTAGCCTCCAAAGCCTGTAATTTCTCAAGCCGTTTGTCGAGGCATTCCATCAATCTATCAAGCTGGGCGATTTGCTCCGTCAGGGGTTTGTCACCAAATGTTGCCCGTTTCTCATTTAAGGCTTTGATCTCGGCATTAAAGGCGCTGCGGGTTTGCTTTTGGTCAATCGCCGGATAGTCGATTTTTCGGCCTTGGCTGTCTTCGCGAGAGCGGCTTTGTAGAACAGAGCCACCGCCCGATGATGAACTGGAAGAAGAACCCTGTTTTCCTTCATCTTCTTCCTTGCCGGAGTCATCTTCATCATTGGATTGCTCTGCCTCCTTGAAAGCTTTGGCCAAAAAGCTTTCATAGGCGGCAGCATTCTTCGATGTCTTGCCTTCATGGATTTGGGGAATGCGGTCAATGCCTTGATTTTCTAGTGTTCGGCGGTCGATCTTGGCATCTGTGAAACCCGCTCTGGCAAGTGCGTCATTTGCCAGTGTTTCCCACACTGCGCGGATGATTTCGATTTCCTGAGGGCCAGAAACCTTATCATCAAGAATGCGGGTTTTTGCGCCAAGACCGTCTTTTGTGACCTCACGAGTCGTAAACAAAAGATGGGCGTGGTGATTGCGGGGGTCGTGACCATCCCCCACGCAAGGGGCGTGAATGGCCACATCCACGGCCACGCGGTAGCGTTCCAAGAGATAAAGCCCCATATCGCGGGTCAGTTCCGCACGGGCTTTATCGGACAGCTCATGCGGCAAGGCCAGAATAACCTCCCGTGCCACACGGGAGTTTTTGCGGGTTTCGCTGGCCTCTGCGGCATTCCATAGAGCGGCACGGGACAAAAGGCTTTTCGGGGCAAAAGGCGGCGCGAGAATAAACGTATCTGCTACGCCTGTACGTTTGTGGTAGCGGTGGGTTTTGCCTGAGCGCTCATCCGTCAGGATTGAGCCGGAACGATAAGCAGCGGCTGCAACAGCCGAGTGGCCTTCGCTCCTCGAAAAGACTTTTAGCGAGCAATGATAGATCGCCATGACGAAGTCATCCCAGTGCCGTTTTTAGCGCTGCAAACGGAGTTTGCGTAAGTGCACTATTAACATCCTCTTTCTTTAGGATAACTCATAGGGTGTTAAGGATTTATTAGGATATATAGGGATTACAAATGTCAGTAAAGAGCTATCAATCGACACCATCAATAAAGGTTTCTACAAAATCACGTATCTTGCCAATCACACGTTCCGCTACAGTGCTACGCTCACGGAGCGAGGGGCGCTTTTCCATGATCTCGATAATTTCATCCCGCATCGGGGGCTTTTCAGTGAAAAGATAATTACCCAAAACCTTGTCCAGCCCCTCAGGGTCAAGGCCTTCTTCTTTGCTCATAGCCTCAAGGGCTTTGCGCTTTTCCTCTGTCCAGTAGGCTTCAAATTCATCACCCACATCGGCGCGGGCTGGCATATCGGCAAAATGCTGGGATATAAATTTCTCAATAAGCTCTTTCTTGCTTCTAAGCTGGGTCTCCGTATCCAGAATATCCATGATGGCCTTATGAGCCTTCGCTTGATCTTCCGGCTTCTTGTCTTTCATATTCCGCAAAAGGTTAATAATATAGCTGACATTGATTTTATCGCGGCTGATAAGTTCAATCTCGAAGTCAATATCATCAAGGATTGATACCCTTTCTTTTTCCTTTTCGCTGCGGACTTTGTCGTACAAATCCAAATATTTGCTACGGAAATCAACAAAAAGCTGTTCATTCATGGGCAGGTCATCAAAAGTAAACTGAGTAAAGCAATCCAGCACGTTCTTAATACGGATAAGCTCACGGAAGGCTTGAATGAATTTTGCCTCATCTTCTTCAGTTAACAGGCTGTCAACACTGGCAACATCCGGCGTAATGGCTAGAAGGTTGGCCACAGCTTGCCCAAATTTCCTGACATAGTCCTCATATGGGGCGAGGATAATATCCTCTTGTGCCTCTTTATTGGCAAACAGCTCAATAGCCTTGTCTGTTGCTGGTTTCAAATTTCGGAAACAAACCACATTGCCCTGTGACTTCTTTTGCCCCATCGTCCTGTTTGTACGGGAATAGGCTTGCAAGAGGCCGTGATATTTCAGGTTTTTATCAACGTAGATTGTATTCAACGGCTTACTATCAAAGCCCGTCAGGAACATATTCACGACCAAAAGAATATCAATTTCCTTGTTTTTGACGCGCTTCCCAATGTCCTTGTAATAGGCATAGAACAACTTGTTATCTTTCGTGGAATAGTTCGTGCCAAACATCTTGTTATAGTCGGCAATATACTCATCCAGCTTTTCACGGCTACGCCCCAGCTTTGTGCTGGCGAGATCAATATCTTCAAAAAGCTTGTTAAAATCATCCTCGCTCTCATTTCCCATTGTACTTTGTTCAATGGCATTGAGAATAGTTTGGAGGTCTTCGAGGATGAAGTTGTCTTTTGCCTCTTCATCGTCCTCGTCAATCTTAATATTCCCCTTTTTCGTGAGGGCGCTAAATAGCTCATCAGGGCGGAGGAAATAGCCAAGCTTTTCTAGCGATTCTTCTTTAATGGCCTTGAGGTCTGCCTTGTTTTTTACAAGGTTGTAGTCTTTCACTTTTTCAGTTTCGAGCAATTTATTTGCAAAGAGGTACTGCTTCTCGGAGAGGTATTTGTAGAAGATAAACCCAAGGATATAGTCACGGAACTCATCCGCGCCCATCTTGCCCCGCAATTCATTGGCAATCTTCCAAAGCTGGGCTTCCAGCTTTTGCTTTTGTTCTTCGGTCATAATCTTCTTTTTAAGGTAAAAATTGGCGGTGCGCCCAAGAGCTTAAATGATACAACATTTTCCTTATTAGGCAATGCGTTAATCGGCTGCTCAGCCTTATCGGCATTCTTCCGTCTAGGTCTTTTATCGCCCCACGGGCAAGACCTAGCGGCGCTTCAAGCTGCCTTTCGCGCCTGACGGGTCAGTTAATCTACCCATTCGATACTGCTTATAAGATGCCCCTGCCTGTCCATTCCCAATATTATGTGGGCAGCGTGCTTGTACCCAAACTCAGATACAAAGGCATTTAATTTCAATCTGTCGTACGCAATGTCTTCATCAGGCTTTTTTAGCTCCAAAACTATCAAATTATTATCATCCGAATTTCTTTCATGGACGATAATATCGGGGAACACGGTTGTAGCTCTTAGCTCATCATCAAGCGCCTTTCTTGGAGGAAGATTGAGACGCTTAATATCTGTCAAATGGCGATTATATTCACAATCCACTACTAAAGGCGGCACAATTCTATTAGACGAGGCTATATACTCTGCAAGCTTATGAGATAACGCGCGTTCAGTAACCCCTAATTCAAGAAGCTCCCTATCATTCCTTTTCAAAAGTTCTATCGCTTCGCTCACAATTTGATATGCTTCATCTCTATTCATATTCTTCTACTCCCAGAACCTTCGGTACTTGTTTGCTTTTTCGCACATTAATAAGCGATGTATCAATCATGTCCTTCAAATGCGCTGCGTAGTGCTTTTCGATCATCTCGACTGACGTGCGGCAGTTCTTCGCTATCTGGTAAATGTCTGCTCCTTCGAGCAGACGAAAGCAGATATAGCTATGACGTAAGGAATAGGCTGTTCGCGCTTTTCCATCGCGGTCAAACTTCAAATTATTCTCGGTCAAAATGCCATTGAACATTTTTTTGAATTCATTAGGAAAGAGTTTATCCGTAGGCTTTACTGGCCGCTCTTCATCATCTGTTGGCCGTGAACGGTCGCGCAAACGTTCAAACGGGCGCACAGCCCCCGCCATAGATTTACAGTAGCCAACACCGCGCTTACCGCGCACTTCGATTTCCAAAATTTTATCGCCGCTCCATTCATCGGTAACGATTTCAACATCGCGGAATTCCAAAAGATTAACCTCATCTGGCCTTAAACCCGTATTGGCCATGAACAACACAAAATCATGGAGCTGTTCAGCGTACCATTTAAATCTAGGGCTTTTGGGATTAGCTGCATTCCTGCGCGTGGC
>JANWKZ010000161.1 GCA_025451115.1 Bacteroidia bacterium
GTCGATACCACGCTGTGCGTAGAACCAGGAATCATTTCCGTGTTTGTTGGCGTTTCCGAAGCTCTCGTTACGGAAAGTTCCGCTTGAATCGAAATACTCAACACCAACAGTTGGGGTGTTTTGTGTTCCGCCCATGAGTGTTCCGAGCTGGTCGCCAAATATAGAGATAACACTTACCGTATGTGGTGAGTTGATGAAAAAGGTATTGCTTTCAACAAAACTGGCAGGAATTGTAGACGTGGAACTAAAAGCCTTTGCACGCACCACAGTAGTTGTCGCCACGTTAAGCGGTGTTGAATAAATGGCTGAGCCGGTTGTTGGCGTATTTCCGTTGAGCGTGTAGCGGATCGTAATATTTGGGTCAGGCGAAGTGATGGCAACTGTTTGGGCACCTGCGTAAAAACCGGGCGCCTTACTCATGGTTGGAGTTGTAGCGTAATTCTGATAGGCCGTAGCGCCATTGTTGGAGTTGTTAGGAGTAGGGTTCTGAAAAACGCTCCAGGTAGCGGCACCGTTGGTTGTACGGCCACGCGAGTGGCCCACCTGGGTGCGTTGCAGGGTGAATGAATCGAGTACTGTACTGGTAGTGTTAGAGAAAATGATGATATCAGGTTTGCACTGTGTAAGGCTGAAACTGGTGTGCAGATTGGCGCCCGCCGTAACATCATTACCCGAGGCCCAGATCCTTAAAAACCCACCTGCCGCGATGTTCACGTTACCGAAAGTCCATTTGGCCAGGTTGGTCTTTTTATCGCTCAGGTGATAGCCTGCCAGGTTCACCGCGGTTGACCCGGCGTTATAAAGTTCCACCCAGTCTTCGTAGTTTCCGAAGTTATCCTGGTAGGAACTCAGGTTGGAGCAGGAATACTCGTTGATCATTACCTGCGAGCGGCCGGTAAAGCCAAAGGCTAAAAAGACTACAAGGGCCAGGCGGTTCAGTTTCTTATGCAACATGGTAGACGTTATTTTCATGGCAAGGGCTTTAAGTGGTAGATTCCATCCAAAAATAGGGTAAAAATCCTATACATAAAAGGTTATTTTAATCCCCATTTTACAACAATTACAGGAGGATTTTAACAGGTACGAACGGGATGAAAAAGAGGCTGTCTCTCACTTTTAACACAAAATCAGGCGTGAGGATACCGGAGGGGCAGATTTATTCCTATTTTCAGCTCAAATGCCACAGGAGATCCAGATAAGATCTATATTAAACAAGACCAAGCGCAGGGACGCCTGGTTTTTGGATGATTACACGCTTAATCCATATAGCGGATGTTCTTTCAATTGCCTGTATTGTTATATCCGGGGAAGCAAGTACGGTGAACACATGGAAGAAAAGCTTTCCGTGAAAATAAATGCCGTTGAACTTTTGGAAAAAAAGCTGGCCACCCTTGCGAAAAAGGAGCAACACGGAGTGATAGTACTTTCTTCAGCTACCGATCCGTACTTGCAGTTCGAAAAGGAGCTTGGCCTCGCAAGGAAACTACTGGAGGTGATCCTGAAATACCGTTTTCCGCTGCACTTGATCACCAAATCAGATCTTGTTTTGCGCGATATCGATCTTTTAAAGGAGATCGACAAAACGGCGATCTTTCCGAAGGACTTGCGCGGCAAAACGCTGCATAAAGCTTTTATCACTTTTTCGTTTTCTACAATTGATGACAATATTGCGAAAATATTCGAGCCGGGTGCCACCAGGCCTTCTGTTAGACTGGAAACGTTGAAGAAAATGGCTGATGAGAAATTTCTTACCGGCGTAAGCATGATGCCCACACTGCCCTTTATTTCAGATACAGGCGAACATCTCGAGCAAATGTTCTCCGCCTTCAGAAAACACGGCGCACAGTATGTGATGCCTTCTACGATCACACTTTTCGGCAACGATACAGCAGACAGTAAAACACTTGTATTACGCGCCGTGGAAAAGCATTACCCTCATTTACTTCCGAAGTATCAAAAATGGTTCTCTCATTCGCAGGGTATGCCTGATCATTATCGCAGAGCGTTCGGACAAAAGATGAAGGAATTAGGACAGAAATACTATTTGCGCGACAGGATATTATTCCTTTAGTCCCCGATCCTGATAAACTTTAATGTCCTGTATTTCGTACTTACAAAATACACGCCCGCTTCCAGTTTAGAAATGTCGAATGTACATGAATTACCTTCCACTGTACCTGGAAGTTCAATAGTACTTCCGTATACATCCCGGATCATAGGCACAGTGTTTTTATCAAGTTCAGAGCTGGAAATAGTCACTTGCTTTTGGGCCGGGTTAGGAAACAACCTGTAAGTAAGTTCGTGATCCGTGGCGTCAACTGATGTAACGCTTGGACACTGAGCACTCAGATTAGTAATATCCAAAGGATATGAGCTCACATAACCTCCCTGCCCGTAAGGAACAAAAACGTAATAAATTCCGGTATTTGAAATTGCAATAGAGGCCGATGTACTTCCGGTATTCCATAAATAACTACTGTAAGTACTATCTACTTTCAGGTAATAAGTACCCAGTGAATCAAAACAGCTGATGCTTGGACGATGAATTTGCCAGGGCAAATTGGGGTAATAAAAGGTCCGGTAGCTAAATGATAAATTATCGAATTTGATCTTATAGAGCTCAGTACCCAGGCTGTCTACCATACTAAAGCAGATCGAATCTTTATTTACGGTACCATAATCTATCACCGCATTTTTATTCGGAAGTATCTGAACGCTGCCCTGAGACCTGCTAAACATGAGAGAGTCGTATACATATGACCATACAAGTTTGGCCGTCATGTTTACTTCATCCAGTTCGTATTCCAGGGCACGGGCACCGTGCCAGGTAGAACCACTATGGTTGCCATTATCAAAAAGAGTTAAATGTCCATTAGGCAATCTTCTAACATGATGTTGGCCGAAGAACCGTACTGTGTCGGTAAGAAAAGTGAATTGGTTGTATTTACCTCCAAAATGCCAGATAATATTTCCGGTAGTTCTGTCAATTTTGGTTATTTCACTAAAGTGCCTCGACGACACCAGGATATTTCCATCGAAGTCGGCTTCCAGCGCGTTTGAGTGTGACCAGTCAACGAAATTGGGACCATTCACAAAAAATGTATCCACCTCATCGAAAGGAAAATGGGTTTCAAGATGCCAGTCGAAAAGTAGGTTTTCATTAGGATCCAGTTCCTGGATGATATTGCATTTCACGGTAGCGGAAGTACTACCCGGAGTACCATTGTTGCTGAAATAATTATACATGCTTAAGTCCTTCGTAACATTTTCATAGCCCAAAAGAAGATAGTTACCATTAGATAATATTTGCAATTCATGAGCATCCGTTATGTATCCAACAGCGCCGATCGTATCCACAAAATTAAAAGTGCTGTCCATAATGAGGAACTTGTTCAGACTTGATGGGAAGTAAGACATTTGCCCGTTAGCATGCAGTTTAAAATCTATAGAGCTTGCCCCGTTAACTTTTTTGTAATACACGATATGCCCGGCTTCATCAAGGATCATCGGGTATGAAGAAGCAATTGTATTATACGCTGAAAGAAAGTAATACCCGACAGGAGGATTGTTTATAGTGGCACTGAATGTTGGGGGCTGCGCCACAGCAGCAAATGAAAGGGATAACAGGAAAAACAAAAACTTTTTCATCGGCAAGGATGTTATTGTCACTCTTCATAAAGTTACGTTTTTATTGGGAATTCAAGGCTTTTTTAACAAAAGATCCGTTACAGTTCTTTTGTTAAGACTTATCCTGCAGGCGCTTAAGGTTTCGCTGCACATATTTTTCGTGAGGCAACAAAGCGGTTTGAATACGTTTAGCATAGTGGATACTATCCAGGATCTCTTTTTGCTTTTCTTCAATAAGCTCTTTTTGGCGACTGATCTCGAGGTTTGCTTTCTTCTTTTGCAGGAAACTTCGATACGCAAAGATCGCAAAGCAAAGCACGAGCAATCCAAAACCCGATATGGCCAAGAGAATGATGCGCTGCTTTCTTTTTTCAGCTTCAGCAATTGCCTCTTTCTTTTCCTGTTCCAGCCTCGTAGCCGCCTCCTTCTTCTCAAACTCGTAATTCATCTGCGCGCGCACGGTAGCCTTGGTGTTTTCTTCATTCATAAGGCTGTCGCGATAACTAATGAAGTCCTTATAATATGCAAGGGCTTTTATCAGATCGCCGCTTGCCTCTGCCACTTGATACAAAGCTTCACTGGCTTCTTTCAGCATTTCCAGCGAACCTATCTCCTGCCCTATTTCTCTCCCTTTTAAAGCGAACTCAAGCGCCTGCTTTTGTTTTCCCAGCTTAAGATAGGTCCCTCCCAGGTTTATCATCGAATTAGAAATACCCAGACGATTCCCTACACTTTCATGCAACTTGAGGGTCTCCCAGTATTTTTGCAAGGCAAACTCGTACTTCTCTTCATAATAAAAAATATTGCCAAGTCCCTGCAGCGCTACAGCCCTCGTGGCCACATCAGTTGCCTGCACGCCCTCTTCATCTATGATCCGCAACGCCTCTGTGAAATTCTTCTCAGCTTCCCGGTAATTGGATTGGTTGGTATATACGTTGGCAATGTTATTATAGGTGAAGGCGAGCCCTTTTTTATCGCCGAGCTCCTGTTTGATCTTCAGTGCCAGGAAATGATTCTTAAGCGCCTCGGTGTAATTGGTTTGATAGTAGTAGATATTACCGATGTTGCCATAACATGTGGCAATTCCTTTCTTTTCGCCGGTCTCCTCCATTATTTTAAGGCCCGCGAAATAGTTTGTAAGACTCTCGGGCCAGTTACCCTGCATGCTGAACGCGTTGCCCAACGAAATAAAAGCTTTGGCCCGCGCTTTCTTATAGATCACTTTCCTCTCGGTAAGCGCCAAAGCTTCGCGGGCGTAATAAATGGCGCTGTCGTAATTAGAGATCTTTCTATGCAGCGCGCTCAGGTCTGTCAGCATAACAGCTTTCGCACTATCCTCCGGCGCATTTCGCAATGATAAACGCAAAGAGTCTATTTTCGACTCCTGGGCCAAAGAAATCATAGTGGTGAACAACAGGGAAATTAAAGATCCCGACCTCATGATCTATTCAGTCTTTCCAGGGTTCTTAACAGGTACTTGTCATGCGGCAACAAGGCGGTCTGGATGCGTTTCGCGTAATGGATGCTGTCTATTATCTCCTTTTGCTTCTCTTCAATAAGCGTCTTTTGCCGGGTTATCTCGAGATTGGCACGCTGCTTTTGTAAATAACTACGGTAGGCGAAAATTCCAAATCCAAGGATAAGGATACCAAAACCCGATACCGCGAGGAGAATGATCTTTTGTTTTTTCTTCTCTGCCAGTGCAACAGCTTCCTTTTTCTCCTGCTCCAATCTTGTCGCTGCCTCTTTCTTCTCAAACTCGTAATTCATTTCCAGGCGCACGATCTTCTTTGTACTCTCTTCGTTCACCATACTGTCCCTTAACGAAATGAATTGCTTGTAGTGGTAAAGGGCCTTTTTTGCTATAGCCTGATCCGATGTACCCATACCTTCGTAAGTTTCGCTAAGCACTTCATGCGCACCGCGTATGTCTTCTGTATCTTCCAGGTCGGCGGCAAGCACAAGAGCCTTCTCACCATATAGTTTTGCCTGCGCGTATTTTTTTTGCTTCATGTAACAAACCGCCATCGTTACATAGGTATTTGCAAGCCCCCCGATATCACCCATCTCAGTGCGGAGCTTTACTGCTTTATTCAGAAAGACAAGAGCCTCCACATAATTTCCTGCGTAACTGTGCGAAAGCCCCAAACAGGTATAAGAATAACCCAGGCCATGTATATCTTTGATCTCTTCCTGCACAACAAGCGCCTTCATGTAATTTTTATTTGCCTCCGCAAAATCGCCTTCTTCGTAATGCAGGCTGCCGAGGCCCAGCAAAGCGTTGGCCGCTCCCTTTCTATCGCCTCGCCCGCTACAGATCTCGTAGGCACGGGAATAACAATCGTGCGATTTTTTAGAGTCCGACAAATAGTAGTAAACGATCCCAAGGTTATAATAAGCCGTAGAGGTTCCCGCACTATCTTTTATTCCCTCAAACAGTTTTAATGATTGCAGGTGGCATTTGAGCGCTTCGGTAAAGTTATTGGCAACCAGGTGAAGAGATCCAATACCCGAGAGTATAAAAGCGGTGCCGCCTGTATCATGAAGTTCGCGCCTGAGTTTAAGCGCGATCCCATAAAGTTGCATCGAGTTGCTGTAATTTCCCTGGCCTTGTTCTTTTTGCCCAAGATAATAGCAGCCGGAAGCCAGTCCCTTTTTGTACTCTAGTTTTTGTGAGATGAGGATGGCTTGCCGGGCGAGAATTGCAGCCGTATCGTACTTAGCCTTACGTACGAAGCCACTGGCAAGCCGGTTAAGGGCGTTTACCTTATCGGTATCGTCGACCGGACGCGCAGCCACTTTCAGTAAAGAATCGAACTTCCTGCTTTGCGAAAAGGAAGATAAAAAGAGAAAGCAAAAAAGATATGTGAAAAGCTTTTTGATACGAAAATTCTATATCCAAATATACGACCGAAATTCAAAACAACTAATGGCAAATTTAGGTAGGACTTTTTTGTATCTTAGTGTTGTGAAAATAGTAATTAAATGCTTTTTAATTTGTTTTATGAGAATAGAGATACGCACATTCATTTCAACTGTCTTAGTTGTATGTTCGAATTTACTATTCTGTCAACCTCCTTCCATTCAATGGCAAAAATGCTTAGGTGGGAGTACAATTGATGAAGGTTTTTCCGTAAGACAAATACTCGACGGAGGATATATTATAGCAGGCTATACTCAATCAAATAATGGAGATGTAAGCGGTCTCCATAATAATATGAGCAATTTCCCCGACTTCTGGGTTACTCGATTGGATTACAACGGAATCATCAAATGGCAAAAGTGTTTGGGAGGAAGCATAAATGATCTTGCTTATTCGGTCAAACAAACCTTAGATGGTGGTTTTATTATTGCGGGGGAATCCAATTCAAATGATGGAAATGTATCCGGTAATCATGGGTTAAAGGACTCATGGATCATCAAATTGGATAGTACCGGAACGATCAAATGGCAGAAATCTTTAGGCGGGTCTGTTTCTGACTGGACTGAGTCTATTCAACTGACAAATGATAAGGGGTTTATTCTCGCTGGAACCTCTTCGTCTAATAACGGAGATGTAACAGGCAATCATGGTAATTCAGACTGTTGGATCGTTAAACTCGACAGTTCCGGAATAATTGAATGGCAGAAAAGTTACGGCTCGATTGATTATGAAAGTGCCTATTCGATCCAACAGACAACAGATAAGGGATATATATTCCTTGGCACAAGCGGTGCTATCGGAGGGGATGTTACTTTCAATCATGGAAACGCTGATTTCTGGGTTGTGAAATTAGATAGTTTAGGTAATCTGGTTTGGCAAAAAAGCCTCGGGGGCAGTGATTCAGAAGTTGGTAGCGACATTTTTCAAACTACAGATAAAGGATATATAGCTGTTGGTCACACACAATCCTATGACGGCGATGTATCTGCAAATCATCCAGGAGGGTCTACAGATTACTGGATAGTAAAATTGGATAGCTTAGGAATCATTACATGGGAGAAGTGCTTAGGTGGCAGTATGAATGACTTTGCTACTTCAGTGGAACAATGTACGGACGGAAGCTATGTGATATTAGGGCACACAATGTCTAACGACGGAGACATTACGGGTAATCATGCCGGTGTAGATGGATGGCTAACCAAATTAAGCTCAACCGGAAGTTTAATTTGGCAAAAATGCTTTGGAGGAACCGGTAATGACTATTTAAGAGAATTACATCAAACCTCAGGCGGTGGCGCGGTGTTAATAGGAACTACGAACTCTAATGATGGTGACGTAGTTGGTAACCATGGAGGCGATGATTTTTGGGTGGTCAAATTAGGCAACATTAACGCAATAACAGAATCATTTACCAGAAACGATCTTCGCATTTACCCAAATCCAAGTTCAAAATTAATTTGGGTAAAAAACTCCGACGAAATAGATGAAATTTCAATAACAGATTTGCAAGGTGTGATTCTTCAAACAACATATCCAAAAACCAGCTTCTTCAAGATTGAAATAAACATACCTGGTTTTTATTTTGTTTCCGTTAAAAGCGGAAATCAGATCTATACCCGGAAAGTAGTTGTAAATTAACTTTGTTCTATCAGATTACTTTCCGATACAAAATTTTCCAAAGATGTTTTCGAGCAAGGTATCTGAATGTACTTCACCTGTGATCTCACCAAGCGCTTCTAAAGCGTGACGGATATCCTGTGCAAGAAGATCAGTTTGAATATTTTTCCCCAATCCTTCGGCAACACGATAAAGCGAAGCGCTTGCCTTACGCAAAGCGTCGGCATGACGCGCATTGGTGACAACCGTTTCGGTGATGTTTACTGTTCGGTTATCGAATAATGCGACAAGCTTTGCTTTCAGATCATCGAGATACAGATGCGTTTTGGCCGAGATGAAAAGAAGATTGCTGATGTCCTTGAATTCCTTCTGCAGTTCTTCGAAATTCTCGGTATCGATCTTATTGCAGACAGGAAGAATTTGTGAGGTGCCGGCTATACCTTTTATTTTTTCAAGTTCTACTACTAAATCCTGTCGACTTAACTCATGTGCGTCGAAGAGGTAAATGATGATAGCCGAGTTCCTCATTGCATCCAGGGCCTTGTTCACACCTATTTGCTCTATCACATCGCTGGTATCGCGGATTCCGGCCGTATCGATAAAGCGGAACAACACACCTTCGATGGTCATTTCATCTTCTATAACATCGCGAGTGGTTCCCGGAATTTCAGAAACAATAGCTTTCTCATCGTCCAAAAGTGCATTAAGCAAAGTGGATTTTCCGGCATTCGGTTTTCCGACGATGGCCACTGGAATTCCGTTCTTTATTACATTACCAAGTTCAAACGATTCGATCAGCTTATCGAGTATATTCTGAATAGATCCAACTAAATTCTTCAACTCCGTGCGATCTGCAAATTCCACATCCTCCTCACTGAAATCCAACTCAAGTTCTATCAAAGAAGCGAAATCGATCAATTTTTCACGCAGTAATTTTATCTTGTTACTAAAGCCGCCCCTCATCTGCTGCATAGCCACCTGGTGAGAGACCGACGAATTGGAAAAAATAAGATCATTCACCGCTTCAGATTGAGAGAGATCAAGTTTTTTGTTCAGGAAAGCGCGCAAAGTAAACTCGCCGGGATTGGCGGGCCGAGCCCCCTGCTTGCTCAAAACCTGGATGATCTGCTGCTGGATGAACTGGCTGCCGTGACAGGAGATCTCGATGCTATCCTCTCCTGTATAAGAATTCGGATTCTTGAAAAGAGAGACCAGCACCTCATCAACCACTACACCGCCGGCCATGATAAAACCGTAATGTATGGTATGACTGCTCTTCTCGTTTAGTGTATAAGACTTTTGATCCTTTGTAAAGAACACACGCTCAACAATTTCAATGGCTTTTGGCCCCGAAATACGGATAAGGGCAATAGCCCCGGTGCCGTGGGGGGTAGCAAGGGCTACAATGGTGTCTTTATTTAAGAGGTTGTATTTCAAGCAAGGCTAATATAAACATTTAAATGAGATTGTAAAGCGGTGTTGGAATTTGGTGAAGAAAGACTCCTTTCCACCCTAAAATAATAGGCTTCCAATATGGTTATTCTAGCCTAAAATTCTATCTTAGCGGATCTAAATTTAAAAGAACATGAGCGTACTGGTAAACAAAAACTCGAAGGTAATTGTACAGGGATTTACAGGCGGTGAGGGAACTTTCCATGCCACCCAAATGATCGAATACGGAACTAATGTGGTAGGCGGCGTTACTCCCGGCAAAGGGGGCACCAAACATCTGGATAAACCCGTTTTCAATACAGTTTCCGACGCTGTTAAAAATACCGGCGCTGACGTTTCTATCATCTTCGTTCCTGCTGCTTTCGCGGCCGACGCAATCATGGAAGCCGCCGACGCGGGCATTAAAGTGATCGTTTGTATCACCGAGGGCATTCCGGTAAAGGACATGATCACCGCCAAAGAATATATCAAAGGAAAGAACTGCCGTTTAATTGGCCCTAACTGCCCCGGTATCATTACTGCCGGTGAAGCTAAGATCGGCATCATGCCCGGCTTTGTTTTCAAGAAAGGAAGCATCGGCATCGTTTCTAAATCGGGTACCCTCACTTACGAGGCAGCCGACCAGGTTGTAAAAGCCGGCTTAGGAATTACTACAGCCATCGGTATCGGTGGAGACCCCATCATTGGAACTACCACCAAAGACGCTATTGAACTTTTAATGAACGACCCGGAGACCGAAGGTATCGTAATGATCGGTGAGATCGGAGGCCAATTAGAGGCTGAGGCTGCACGCTGGATCAAAGCAAACGGCAAAAAACCGGTTGTAGGCTTTATTGCCGGTCAAACTGCTCCCAAAGGTCGCACCATGGGTCACGCCGGGGCTATCGTTGGCGGTAAGGACGATACAGCAGCCGCTAAAATGGCTATCATGCGCGAGTGTGGTATCCATGTAGTGGAATCGCCCGCTATCATTGGTAAGACAATGGCAGCCGTTCTGAAAGGCGAGAAAGTACCCGCATAATACAGGCACACTTCTTGCGTTATTTCGGTCAAGCATTTCAATTATGAGGATCTTACCGATTTTACTATTACTTGTTCCCTTATCTTTTTCCGCGCAAACAACTTTCCACGATAAACTTATCGCGCAGGCGCTCTTGCAAACCAAAAAAGAGGTGACATACGATGCCGCTTATTGCACGCTAAAATACCCGGGCGGCGATGTACCTGAAGGAAAAGGAGTTTGCACGGATGTAGTGATCCGCTCCTATCGTGGAGTTGGTATTGATCTGCAGAAAGAAGTGCACGAGGATATGGTAAAACGTTTTTCGGCCTATCCCAAATACTGGAAACTGAAAAAGCCCGATAGCAATATCGATCATCGCCGCGTGCCCAACCTGATGGTGTTCTTCAAAAAATACGGCACCGCATTACCTATCACCGATAAAGCTTCAGACTACAAGCCCGGCGACCTCGTGTGCTGGAATCTATCCAATAAAAAAACCGACTCAGGAATTACGCACATTGGTATCGTTACCAACGTAAAAGGTGAGGATGGTCGCTATAAGATCGCGCAC
>JANWKZ010000162.1 GCA_025451115.1 Bacteroidia bacterium
CGAGCCGTATGTTTATGTCCTCGTGGTAGGCCGGAATAACACTACTCACAAAAATCGTTTTTTGTTTCCTCGTGGTTCTTCTGCGTGGACAAGCCTGAATATTTTTACAAACGGTACATCCCACACTCCTGTTACTTCCGCCCGACCAAACCCTGCAACTTCCCATAGAGGATGTCCCAATGGTTGGCATCCCGGGTCATCACAGATAACAATCAGCTGATCCGTTACACTTTTTCTTTCCGGATCGATGACCGAATTTTCTATCGTTACCGGCGCCCGTCCCCAAATCTCAAAAAAATACCGGAACGCATGATCGGAATTTGATGCCGTTATCAGTGCAAAATTAAACGGTTCTCCTCCTGTTTTATCCAGGGCAGTACTCGCTATCAGTTTTGCCTGAGCTAGCTGGTTATTCGGAGGATACTTAAACGGCCGTCCTTCCCAATTACTATACACTAATCCTACGAGGATACACACGGCGATGATTTTCGTTAGCCTAAACCGAAGCATCACCCACAAACCAAGTGCTAGAGACAGAAACGGAAACGGAAAAAATATCCCGAAATAGTACTCATATATTCCCCGTTTATAAAAACCGAAAAGAACAATAATAAAGGCAAACCATATGATAAAAAGGAGAGCCGGTCCCGAGCTGTCTTTTCTGTCTGATATCATTCGCATTAATTTCGCTGGTTTTTGTTTCCATACTGCAAAAAGAGTTCCCAAACTCCCCACTATGACAACCCATGTTCCAAGTACCCAACCCACCCGCTGCCACTGGGGGAACTGTCCCCACAGCTCTTTTTGCGGAATCCGTAGCACCAGCCGTGCGTACAATCTGTACGTTACATCTACGACGGTCGAAACAAACGTTCCTATGCCAAACCCTGTTTCATCGCCTTCGCGTAAAAACTTTAGAATAGTGAGGGTATTGGGAAACCCGTGACGGATCTCAAACAGAAGGAACGGTGAACATCCCAGGAGAAACCCGGGGAGTATACCCATAGCGTAGCGGAGATACAGATCACGTCGGCCCGCTTCGCCCGAGCGAAAGCGAGGCGAGCCCGCCACCGCAAGCCAAAAAACGGTGACGGGAAAAAGAAACAAAAAAAGATAATGCAGCTGGAGTCCTATTCCCAATGTTATTCCGATAAGCACAAGCTCACGCATTGTCGGAGCACGGACTGTCCTTCGCAACAAAAGAATAAGGAGGAGAGAGAAAAAAGGAACCAAGTTGGGATTCCAGGATGAACGGGCGTATGCAATCGTAATAGGTGACAATGTATAGAGAAGAGCGGCAATAATACCGACTGTGTGAGAGAAAAATTCTTTTCCCACATAATACACCAGGAAAATCGTCGCTATACCAAAGAGCGCAACCATCACAGCCGGTCCCGTGGGATCAAGGTTCCATAACCATAAAAACGGCGCCATAAAATAGTAGTAGATAGGCCCAAGAAAAAACCCACCAACAGACGCCGTGGGACCAAGAAGTGTAAACTTCCCGTCGACAATCATACGCTTTACGACAAGTACATCGCGTCCCTCGTCCCCCAAAAATGTAAGATATTCGGATATGCGGTACAGCCGCAAATACGCACCGAGAAGAAGTATGGGAACTAGAGAAACCCACGGAGTTTTTAGCGCATCAGAAAGCTTCATCCAAAACCGTCGTTGGAGATGTGTGGGTTTCCTCACTGTACCGGAAGGTATGCTATTTTTTCCCATCCTCATGTCTCCAGATTACATGAGAATACATCCAATAATTCCATATGAGTCCTAAACCGACACCGAGAATATAAAAAATTCTGTACAACCCAGTCCCAAACAGAGACGTTCCCACAGCAACCGAACCCGTTTGGATGAGCAATGCTCCGAGCGACGTAGTATTAAACTGCACAAACTTTCCGGCGATCTTTTCCCGGCTTATCTTCCGGTGATTGAATGTCCAGGCATTATTGAGGATAAAATTAGAAATAATTGCACACTCTGCGCCGACGGCAGTGGATACTGTAGGGTGAAAACCGGCAAAGACTCCCAGCTCCAAAATGACGGTATTTATAACAAATCCAATTGTTCCGACGACTAAAAACTTTCCAAATGGCCCGTGCCGAACCGCGTGAACGCGGGAACGGATAATATATTCCAAAATATCCCGAATATATTCCGACGGAGCTATTTTGGAATGCCCGAATTTTCTGTCTGTAAAATGAATAGGTACTTCCGCAATGGTTGCTCCCGACATAATTGCCATATGGAGAAATGCTATCTGGAACACATAGCCATTATGCGCTTTGAGCGCCTGCTTGCTTTCATCAAAATACTTTCTATGGTACAGGCGATACCCTCCTGTCCAATCATGCACAGAAGAGAAACCGAGCCCGAACCTGACGATGGTGTTTCCTAAAACACTGTATATTTTCCTGTGCAGACCCCAATTTTGAGGAATTGATCCGCCCGCGATATATCTGCTCCCGACAACAAAATTCGCTCCCCCTCCGAGTGCTTTAAAAAAGAGCGGAAGTGAAGCGGGATCATGGGAAAGATCTGCATCAATCTGCAAAACAAGGTCAGGCCGGAATTTCTCCAGTCCGTATGAAATCCCCCTGAGTAACGCTTTCCCCAAACCTTCTTTTTTACCTGTCAGAAGATAGACGTCTTTATGTTTTTTTTGATAGTCACCTACAGCATCAGCCGTTCCGTCAGGAGATGAGTCATCAACAACAAGGTACGAAAACGTATACCCGTCTATTTTGGAAGTGACCGTAAGGAGACGATCCAAAAGCTTAACGATATTTTCTTTCTCGTTATACGTCGGTAAAACGACAACAACTCTCATGCCGGTTATACCTTACTCCTCCAATAGTTGAGAAGGTCTTCCATTGTTTTCTTAAACGGAATGGTTGCCTTCCATCCTGTTTTTTTCACAAACTTACTGTTGTCCCCGATGAGTACGGGAACGTCAGATGGCCGCATACGGGAAGGATCCTGCTTTACTTCCACTTTTATTTTGGAAAACGAAAGGAGCATATCCAGCATATCGCCTATTTTCACCGCATCGCCCGTGCAGATGTTATACACTTCACCCGGATCGCACTTCTCGACCGCTACCAAATATCCGATGACCATGTCACGCACGTCCGTATAGTCCCGCTTTGCGTCCAGGTTTCCAACCTGAATAACAGGCTCCTGAACACCTTTTTCTATAAGCGCTATTTGCTTGGCAAAGTTTGATTCTGCAAACGTATCTCCCCGGCGTGGTCCTGTATGATTAAACCCCCGCGTACGGATAATACGCTGCTGATACGACTGGTAATACTGATATCCCAGGTAATCCATCGCAACTTTTGAAACTGCGTACGGCGAAAGCGGACGAAGCGGATTTGTTTCTTTTATAGGAATTTCGTCCGGCAATACTAACCCATACTCTTCAGAAGAGCACGCAATCTGAATAACGGGATCAATACCTGCCTGTCTAACTGCCTCAAAAAGGTTGGCAGATCCGACAATATTTACTTCAAGAGTAACAGACGGTGATACCCAGGATGTAGGAACAAACGACTGTGCCGCCAAATGGAATATATAATCCGGCTTAATATGGGATATGGACCCATACAGACTGTGAGAGTCCAGGAGATCGGCATCTTCCAGATGAAGCTTTGCCCGGATGGATTCTATATGATCCATCTTACTCCGAGTTCGGCTCAGACCATACACTTCATATCCTTTTGACAGAAGCAATTCTGCAAGGTGACTTCCCACAAAACCTGCAATTCCTGTAATGAGAATTCTTTTCGCTGCCATAAACCCCCCTTTAGATTCACGTGCCTATCCGCCCCGGGCGGATGGCATAGTGAGTCGTATGCCCCGAAGTGGGGCTACCTTTATATATTATTACATTCTCCCGACGCCGTAATAAGCAAAGCCAAGTTTTTTTACTTTCTCGGGTTCATAAATATTGCGCCCGTCAAAAACGACAAGCGTTTTAAGCTCTCTGGCCAATCGGACCAAATCCAGCTGGCGGAATTCGTTCCATTCCGTGACTACTACTGCCGCATCAGCGCCCGTTGCAGCCTCATATGCTGTTTTTGCAAATGCAACAGACTTCGGAAGAACTTTTTGAGCATTTTCCATGGCTATCGGATCATAGGCTACTACCTGCGCTCCTAATTTTATAAGTTCTCCGATAACAGTAATAGAAGGCGCTTCACGCATATCATCCGTATCGGGCTTGAAAGAAAGTCCCAACACTGCAATCTTTTTTCCTTTCAGCTTCCCGTCAAAATGACGTACTATTTTGTCCGTAAAATGTTTTACCGCTTCTTTGTTAATATCATCTACGGATTTTAAAAGCTTGAAATCATATCCGTACGCACTGGACAATGCGATAAGCGCTTTCACATCTTTGGGGAAACAGCTTCCGCCGTACCCGACGCCGGGATATAGAAAACTTCTGCCAAGCCGCTTATCCAGGCCTACTCCTTCCAAAACACGCTCTGCGTCTGCTCCGACTTTTTCCGCCAGAAACGCGATGGCATTTGCAAATGATATTTTCGTCGAAAGGAGCGAATTGGAGGCATACTTTATAAGCTCCGCCGTTTCTACGTTACAAAGGACAGTTTTTCCGTCAATCGGTTTATGGAGGTCAAGAAGAACCTGCTTCGCCCGTTCACTCGTTGTCCCTATCACGACCCGGTCCGGATGAAGCGTATCGCCAATTGCAGTTCCTTCCCGTAGGAATTCAGGACAGGAGGCGATGGAATATGAAGCTCCCGTCGGCTTTACTTTTGCAAGAATATCATCTACCTTTTTGTTCGTACCCGGTGGTACTGTGCTTTTTGTCACAACCACTTTGTACCCTACTAAATTTTTTCCTATACTTTCGGCAGCATCAAAAACGCTTGTAAGATCCGCTTCACCGCTAGGCTTCGGTGGCGTTCCGACAGCAATAAAAATTATTTCAGAAGGAATAACAGCCTCTTTATAATCGAGTGTAAAAAGTAACCGTTTTGCGGTTACGTTTCGTTTCACGAGCTCTTCAAGTCCTGGTTCATAAAACGGGGTAATACCCTTTTTGAGGTTTTCTATTTTTTCTTTCGTTCTTCCTACAACCCAAACAGTGTTCCCCAAGTCCGCAAATACCGATGCTGTAACGAGTCCGACATATCCGTGTCCTATAAATGCAATTGTCATAGAATCCTTTCTCGCCCCGGCTCACGCTCTGTGAGGGGGGTCTCTATAATCCTCATCCGCCTAAGGCGGAACCCGGACAATTTTATGCAAAACTACTTTTCTAATTCACTGTGAACTTTTTGTAAGCCTTCCTCAAACGTCGACATGTGCACGCCCAATCCGGTTATTTTATCATTTTTTAATGCTGCACGCAGTGGCCTGGGCGCACGACCGGAAAAATATTCCGCACAGGTCGTTTTGGCTACCATACGTTCAGAAAATCCAAACCGCCTGGCTATGGCACCTGCTGCATCATAGGGCGAGAGCTGTGTACTCCCTACGACATGATATATCCCCACGGCATTTTTTTGTACTAACCTATCGATGGCAATTGCAATGTCATCGATAAACGTCGGAACAAATATCTGATCGGACGGCGCGA
>JANWKZ010000163.1 GCA_025451115.1 Bacteroidia bacterium
CACCTTTTATCTTGTTGGACTGTTCATGTACATAGCGGCTGATATGCAGTTGATACCCTTTAATGTTTATTCACACAACTCGCTGCAGATCGGAACTGCGTTCGAAGCTATTTTATTATCACTGGCCGTGAGTGATAAGATCAGCAATTTTAAGAAGGATAAGGAAAAAGCCCAGGAAGCCGCCCTTGCCAGTGCTATGGAGAACGAAAGACTTGTTAAGGAGCAAAATGTGGTATTGGAACAAAAGGTGAAGGAACGCACACTTGAGCTTGAGAAACAGAAAGAGATCGTTGAGGAAAAAAATAAGGATATCCTCGACAGTATTCGGTATGCAAAACGCATACAGCAATCGTTGTTACCAAATGAGACCTATATCAAAAGAGTGTTTAATAAGCTTAGAGGCTCATGAGTTGGAGAGAGAACAGGGGAGTGTTTGGTAAATTAACCGCGAAAAAGGTTGGTAATGCCATCCGTGTGTTCTCTTCGTATCATTATTCGCGCCTTACCAAAAGCAATCGGCATAAGGGCATGCCACTCTCATTGAATTTCGAGCCCACTACAAGTTGCAATCTCCGTTGTCCGGAATGCCCAAGCGGGTTGAGATCTTTTACCCGCCCTACCGGTATGCTTGAGCAGAAAGCTTTTCAGAGAACCATAGATGAATTGCAGTCGACATTGATCTACCTCACTTTTTATTTCCAGGGAGAACCGTATCTCAACCCGGCTTTTCTCGATATGGTGAAATATGCTGCTAAAAAGAATATTTACACTTTCACTTCTACCAACGCGCATTACCTGGATGAAGAGAACGCGAAAAGAACGGTTGAATCAGGTCTGGATAAACTGATCATTTCTATTGATGGTACCACCCAGGAAGTATATGAACAATATCGCGTAGGAGGGAAGCTGGATAAAGTGATCGAGGGCACAAAGAACATCCTTAAATGGAAAAGAGAACTGAAAAGCAAAACACCTTATGTTGTTTTCCAGTTCCTTGTAGTAAGACCAAATGAACACCAGGTAAAGGACGCTGAAAAAATGGCCGTTGAATTAGGTGTTGACGAAATAAAATTCAAAACCGCGCAGGTGTATGATTTTGAAAATGGGAATTCCCTGATCCCGGAAAATGAAAAATACTCGCGCTACAAAAAAGGAGCTGACGGCAAATTTTCTCTAAAAAATAAATTACTCAACCAATGCTGGCGGATGTGGAGCGGCTGTGTAATAACCTGGGACGGGATCGTTGTGCCCTGTTGTTTCGACAAGGACGCGCAGCACAAATTGGGCGACGTAAAACTGAGCTCTTTTAAGGAAGTTTGGGGCGGGGCACTCTATGATAAATTCCGGTCGTCCATCCTGCGGTCCCGAAAAGAAATAGATATCTGTCAGAACTGCAGCGAGGGAACCGAAGTTTGGAGCGAGTAAGGCAAAATCCTCGTAATTCGTACCCGCTGATACCGTGTTAGTTACTCTTAATAAGAGTTAATCTAAATTATTTTGCCAATCCCCCTAAAAAGGTACTTTTGACGAGTTTAAAAATTATCATGAAAGAAGTATACATCGTAGCCGCCAAACGTACACCTATCGGGTCGTTCAATGGGGCATTGGCAAGTGTTTCAACAACAAAATTAGGAGCAGCGGCCATCAAGGGTGCGCTCGACAGCATAAAATTAGCACCTGCCGAAGTACAGCAGGTTTACATGGGCTGCGTGATGCAGGGTAACCTGGGTCAGGCACCGGCACGACAGGCTTCTAAATTTGCAGGCCTTCCAAACGAAGTTCAGTGTACCACGGTGAACAAGGTTTGCGCTTCGGGGATGAAGTCGGTAATTATTGCGGCGCAGAACATTATGTTAGGTGATGCCGACGTAGTGGTGGCAGGTGGCATGGAAAACATGACGCAAGTTCCTTATTACCTCGATAATGCTCGCAATGGATATCGTTTGGGTCATGGTACTGTGATCGACGGTTTGGTGAAAGATGGATTGACCGACGTGTATCATAATAATCACATGGGTAATTCGGCCGAGCTTTGCGCGAAGGACCTGAAAATTACGCGCGAAGAGCAGGACGCATTTGCGATTGAATCTTATACGCGTTCGGCCAATGCCTGGAAAGCGGGTAAGTTTACAGAGGAAGTTGTTCCCCTGGTAGTTTCTACCCGTAAGGGAGATGTTACTGTTAGCGAGGATGAAGAGTATAAGGCCGTAAGTTTCGATAAGATCCCACAATTGAAGCCCGTATTTGATAAAGCCGGAACTGTTACCGCGGCTAACGCCTCTACATTAAATGATGGTGCCTCTGCGCTTGTGTTGATGAGCAAAGAAAAAGCGGAGAAATTGGGTTTAAAGCCATTGGCTAAGATCCTTTCTTATGCGGATGCAGAGCAAGCTCCTGAGTGGTTCACCACCGCTCCTGCAAAAGCCATCCCGGCAGCAGTTGCTAAAGCCGGCTTGAAAATGGAAGACATCAATTTCTTCGAGATCAACGAAGCTTTCTCGGTTGTCTCGCTCGCAAATAATAAATTACTGAACCTCGATCCTAAGAAAGTAAATATCAACGGCGGTGCCGTTTCGTTAGGACATCCTTTAGGATCTTCCGGTTCGCGCATCCTCGTTACCTTGTTGCATGTACTGAAACAACAGAATGCCCGCTACGGTGTTGCAGGTATCTGTAACGGCGGTGGTGGAGCAAGCGCGATCGTTGTCGAGAAGTTATAAGTCAAAAGTTAAAAGTCATAAGGGTAGTATAGGTTCTTTGAGATGAAGTATGAAAGGGAAATAGGGGATTGGACCGCTGATTTCGCGGTGAATATCATTAAACTTTGTGGGGAAATGAGAAAGAAAGGAATCGATATTGACGTGATCATTCAGTTAAGAAAATGTGGAACCTCTGTTGGAGCCAATGTGAATGAAGGGAAGTCAAGTAGTTCACGG
Organism: Bacteroidia bacterium; assembly: GCA_025451115.1. Classification (GTDB taxonomy): domain Bacteria; phylum Bacteroidota; class Bacteroidia; order B-17B0; family Aurantibacillaceae; genus PALSA-968. The sequence continues at coordinate 2,937 of JANWKZ010000163.1, forward strand.
AAAGAATACGTCAGATTCTATGAAATTGCTCTAAGATCTGCAAGGGAAGTAATTTTTTGGTTCAAGGTTATCGAAAAGGGATACGCTTTTGAATCAGAACTTCTGAATGATTGTAAAAAAGACGTATTTGAAATTAAAAATGTATTGTCAACAATAGTAATTAAACTCAAAGGTAAAGGTCTTATGACTTCTGACTTATAACTTCTAACTTTTGACCCCTATGTTCGGGATTTGTAACCAAAGTATTGTCCCCTGCCGAAAGGAACCCGCTCACCGCAGCGAATTAGTTACCCAGCTCCTGTTCGGAGAGCACTTCACCGTGCTGGCCGAAACGGAAGAATGGCTGCACATCAAAACCGCTTACGATAATTACGAATGCTGGATCAGTAATCGGCAATTCCTTCCGGTTAAGCCGGCAACTTTCGAGCAATTGGAAAAAACGAGGCAGCCCCTGGCTGCCGAACCGGTTCAGCTCTTGCAACACAAGAACTCTTCTTCTTTTTTGACCATCCTGCAGGGAAGCACGCTTCCTTTTTTGCGAGGCCGGAATTTTTCGATCGAGAACCAACAATATGAATTCACCGGCGAACATATTTTACCTTCCGATAAGATCAATCGTACAAAACTTGTTACCACGGCTAAAACATTTTTCAACGCGCCTTATCTCTGGGGAGGCCGCACTCTCTTCGGGATCGATTGCTCGGGTTTTACCCAGCTCGTTTTTAAATTGCACGCACACAAACTGCTTCGCGATGCCTGGCAACAAGCTGAACTTGGCGAGCCGCTTTCCTTTGTAGAGGAATCCCAACCCGGTGACCTGGCATTTTTTGATAACGAGGAGGGAAGGATCACGCATGTAGGTATCATCATTGAAGGCGGGCAGATCATACATGCGGCAGGTAAAGTTCGCATCGACAAGATCGACCATTATGGCATTTTTAACGGCGATACGAAGAAATATTCCCATCATTTAAGGGTCATTAAACGGGTTATATAATTCTATAGGTTTCCCTCTCAAAAATTTTGCCTTTACATTTATTCTTTTAACTTTGATTTCTTAAACCCCTGTGATGAGTGATAATCTGAATGCCGAAGAACGTGAAGTGGTAAAACTGATCGGTTTTTTCAAGAAAAGAGCCTTGCTTTTGATCGATGAGAACAAACTGGATATGGCCTATAACCAGTTGATAGAGACCTGCGATAAATTTGTGGATCAACTTAACCTGCATGCCGAGAAAAGAAATGCCATTTTGCAGAACCGCGATACGTTGAAAGGCCTTATCAAGGACAACGCCCGTTGTCCGCAGTGTGAAAGCAGCGATATGCTGAAAATGGTTGGGACTGATAAAAGCGATCGCGGCCTTATTAGCAATAAATACAAATGCCGTAAATGCAATATTGAGTTCGTTTGGAACGCTCCTAATAACCCGGGCGATATGGTTGTATACGTGGAGCAGGTGATATCGGAAATGGAAAAAAGACTGGCCGATGAACCTATGGACGCGGCCGCCAAAGAACATCTGAACGCTTCTTTAGACCAGGCAAAGGAAAACCTGGAGAAATTCAGGCCTGTTGTGATCGCCTCTCAGCAGGACCTCGAAGAGCTGGAAGAGCGCGACAGGGAAATGACTGCTTTGGTGAACCAATTCAAAAAGCACCTGATGATCGAAAAGATCAAAATGGAGAACTAATAGCTCTATTGAGGTTTCTCGTTCTTGTAAATTACACCATCCTTCATTACAAAACGCACGCGCTCCAGGATAGAAATATCTTCAATAGGATTTCCGTACACCGCAATGATATCAGCGTATTTTCCTTTTGCAATAGACCCAACTTTCGTTTTGTGATCTAAAAGATCGGCTGCGTTTATGGTGGCTGACTGAATCGCCTGCATGGGCGTCATTCCGAACTCAACCATGGGTTTAAAATCTTTCGCGTTCCATCCCGCGGGAATTACTGAAGCATCTGTTCCATAGGCAATTTTAACGCCCGCTTTCACCGCTTTTTTGAAACACTCGTTCTTTTGTACACGTAGTTTCTTCGCTTTTTCAATGATCTTTGGCGGATATCCCTTGGAAGAATATTTTTCAATGATGTAATCTACGGCGTAAATAGTAGGCACCATATAAACGCCTTTGGTTTTCATCAATTTTATTCCTTCCTCATCCACCAAACTACAGTGCTCAACGGAACTAACCCCCGCCTTGATCGCCATTTTTATTCCTTCCGTTCCATGTGCGTGTGCACAAACTTTTTTCCCCCACATGTGTGCTTCATCGCAAAGCGCTTTCATTTCTTCAAATGAATATTGTGGCGCTCCCACACTTTCCTCTTCACTCAAAACACCCGCGGTGGCCATGAACTTGATCCAATCAGCTCCCCATTTGATATTGTTCCGTACGCGTTTTTTTATTTCCTCAACGCCATCCGCTACTCCCGTGTAATCCTTATTGTATTTCCAATCGATATTCGGATTGAAACCGGTCATATCCGCGTGCCCGCCTGTAGCACCAATGGCAAAACAGGAAACCAGTAATCTTGGCCCGGGTATGGTTCCGTCGTTGATGGCATTCCTAACCGAAACGTCAATAAGATTTTGTGCTCCGGCATTCCGACACATAGTGAACCCGGCCTCCAAAGTGCGTTTCGCATAGATATGCGCTCTTACTGCTTTATCAATATCGGTCTCCCTAAAAATATCTTCATAGTAATTCTTATCCGGGTCGCCGGTAATATGAACATGGCAATCGATCAGGCCGGGCAGAACGGTGGCGGTGCTCAGATCAATGATCTCTGTGCCTTCAGGTATCATTATTTTGGGCCCTACCTCAAGTATCTTATTGCTATCTATGAGTATGATCTGGTTCTCAAGCACAACTCCTTTTTCGGTATCAACGAATTTCCCCGCCTTGATGGCTTTGAGTCCCTGTGCGCAGGACAGGTTGACCAGGAATGTCAATAGCGCGACGATCAGAATTTTGTTTTTCATAATGCCGGTCTTAGTGGGATGGTAAATGTAGAAATATTTCCGTTCATCACCCCAAATGGGGGGTGTATAATTTGAAGTGAAAGAATAGCCCAATTTCCTTATTTTAGCACCTTCAACCAAAAGTCTATGAACCTGACAAAAAAACTGGCACTGGCGTTCTGTGTTTTTAGCCCCGCTTTTTTAAATTCTCAAACGGTTACCTTTCCCACCAACGGCGCGCCCAACCCCAATCACAACTATTACGCGTTCACCAATTGCACCTTGCATGTGGATGCGGGCGCGGTGATCAATAACGCTACCTTGCTTATCAAGGATGGGCAGATCATCGACGCGGCCGAGAAAGTGAAAGTTCCGGATGGGGCCGTAACGGTCGATCTGAAAGGAAAACATATTTATCCTTCCTTCATCGAGATGTATAGCGATTATGGAATGCCCGAGAATAAACCCGCGCAGCGCAATTTCTTTGGCGCACCGCAAATGGAAAACAATATCAAAGGAGCTTATGGATGGAACCAGGCGATCAAAGCGGATGTGAACGGGTATGCCGTATTTGCGAATAATGAAGCCAAGGCTGATGAACTTCGCAAAATGGGGTTTGGCACTGTGCTTACTTCACAAAAAGACGGTATTGTTAGAGGCAGTGGGACGGTGGTCTTGCTTAATACTCAGAAAAAGGAAAATGAAAATATTTTAAAGGATAGAGCGGCCGCTTTTTATTCTTTCAGTAAAGGAAGCTCAGCGCAGGATTATCCTTCTTCGCTGATGGGGAGCATTGCTTTGCTCAGGCAGACTTACCTCGACGCACAGTGGTATGCGACCAATAAAAATAAAACGGAGTATAATATTTCACTGGAGGCTTTTAATTCATTGCAAACGCTTCCTTCCATTTTTGAAGTAAGCACTAAACTGAGCGCATTGCGCGCCGATAAGATCGGGGATGAGTTCAAAACAAAATACATTATCAAGGGTTCAGGTGATGAGTATCAACGTATCAATGATCTTGAGCTGGCCAATTGCCGCTTCATCATTCCGCTGAATTTTCCGGATGCTTACGATGTAGAGGATGCTTACGATGCAGAACTGGTCAGTACCGCTGATCTGAAACATTGGGAAATGGCACCGGCCAATGCTAAATTCATGCAGGATAATTTCATTCCTTTTGCCATTACAACCGCTGATCTGAAGGACAAAGCCAAATTCTGGAAGAACCTCCGCAAAGCCATTCAATACGGACTGAACGAACAGAACGCGCTGAAAACATTAACAACCATTCCGGCCCAGATGCTGGGTATGAGCGATAAGATCGGCGCTCTGAAAAAGGGCATGCTTGCTAATTTTATCATCACTTCAAAGAGTGTTTTTGACGAGGATGCTGTGATCTATGAGAACTGGGTAGGAGGTTATCCCTATCGGATCAGGGACATTCATGCGCCCGATATCCGCGGTAAATACGAATTAAGCTACGATAACAACAAATACAAGGTTGAGATAGGCGGGGAGCCTGATAAACTGAACTCAAACATTATTCTGAAGGATACTGCGAAGTCGAATCTCAGCGTGATCTTTAAAAGTGGTAACGCGGTATTCAATTTCAATAAAGATTCTTTAACCCTTGTACAGGCGCAGTTGAACTATTCTGAGGTAACAAATTCTTTTGTGGGCAAGGTGTTGGCGGGTAACGGAAAATGGTATGATGCCTCGATGGTTCGTATCGGCGACGCCACGGATAAGAAAAAAGAGGAAAAGAAAAAGGATGCACCGCAATACGGCGAAGTATTCTATCCCTTTACATCTTATGGCCGACCTGAATTGAAAGAGAACATTGTTCAGCGTTTCAAAAACCGCCTGGGTGCTGTTTTGATCAAGAAAGCTACCGTTTGGACCAATGACAGCGTGGGTATTTTGAAAGAGCACGACGTATACGTGGTGGATGGGAAGATCGTTCGCGTTGCACCGAATATCGAAGCTCCGAAGGGCGCTTTTGCCAAGGTGATCGACGGGAAAGGGAAGCATTTAACCGCTGGTATAATCGACGAGCACTCGCATATTGCTATAAGCGAAGGTGTGAACGAAGGCACTCAATCATCAAGCTCGGAAGTGCGTATTGGTGATGTGGTGAACAGCGATGATATCAATATTTACCGTCAACTTAGCGGCGGGGTTACCTCTGCGCACCTGCTGCACGGTTCGGCTAACGCTATTGGTGGACAGACCCAATTGATCAAGCTCCGTTGGGGCCTTGCACCCGAAGATATGAAGTACGAAAAATGGGACGGCTTCATCAAGTTCGCGCTTGGAGAGAACGTAAAGCAAAGTAACTGGGGCGATCTTAACACAGTTCGTTTCCCGCAAACAAGAATGGGCGTTGAGCAGGTTTACTACGATTACTTTACGCGCGCCAAAGAATATTCTTCCAAATGGAAAGCTTTTAACGAAAGCAAGGAAAAGACAAAGATCGCTCCCCGTCGCGATATAGAGCTTGATGCGTTAGTGGAGATACTTGATAAGAAGAGATTCATTACTTGTCACTCTTACGTAAAGAGCGAGATCGATATGTTGATGCATGTGGGCGACAGTATGGGCTTTAAAGTGAATACGTTTACGCACATCCTGGAAGGATATAAAGTAGCCGATAAGATGAAGAAACACGGAGCCGCGGCTTCTACCTTCAGCGACTGGTGGGCTTATAAAATGGAGGTAATGGATGCGATCCCGTATAATGCAGCTTTGCTTATGAAAATGGGACTTGTAACTTCTATTAACAGCGATGATGCAGAGATGGGCCGCAGGCTTAACCAGGAGGCCGCAAAGTCTATTAAATACGGAGGATTGAGTGAAGAGGAAGCGTGGAAGCTTTGTACGCTCAATCCCGCTAAGATGCTTCATATTGACGATAAGGTGGGAAGCGTGAAGGCAGGGAAAGTGGCTGATCTGGTGTTATGGTCAGACAACCCGCTTTCAATTAATGCGAAAGCCGAAAAGACCATTATTGATGGTATCATCTATTACGATGTGGATGAGGATGCAAAATTACGCGAGGAGATCAAGAAGGAAAGAGCGCGTATCATTTCTAAAATGATCAAAGAAAAACAGAACGGCGCTAATACACAAAAGCCGGTTTCCCGCAGACCACGCCTATACCATTGCGATACGATGGAAGACGGCACGCTGGATGAATTTGAAATTCAGAATTAAGAATGTTGAATTGAAAAACGAATTAGTATGACAATGAAAAGAAATATATGGAGTAGCGAAATCAGGAATGTGTTGCTTATACCGTTCTTAATCCTTAATTCTGCATTCTTAATTGCTCAAACGCCAACTGCCTCGGCGAGGCAGGGAAAATCCATCCTTGTTACAGGAGTGATCGTGCATATGGGTAACGGAAAGGTCATTGAGAACGGTGTTATAGGCTTTAAGGATGGAAAGATCACATTGGTTGGCGATGCCACCACCATCAAGATCGAAGCCGGAGCTTATGATACAACTTATGCCCTTAACGGAATGCACGCTTATCCGGGTTTTATAGCACCCAACACAACTTTAGGCATCACCGAGGTAGATGCTGTTCGGTCCACGAATGATTTTAATGAAGTGGGAAGTTATAATCCACATGTTCGCGCACTCATCGCTTATAATGCAGAAGGCAAAGTTATTACTACCGTGCGCACCAACGGTATTCTTTACGCCCAGGTTACGCCACGTCGTGGTACCGTCTCAGGCAGTTCAAGTGTGATGGGATTGGATGGCTGGAACTGGGAGGACGCTACATTTAAAAAAGACGATGGCATCCACCTGAATTTTCCGAAGGTAACTTTTCGTGCCCAGTTCAATATTGAAGGGCCGGATGTCCCTACCACGGGAAATACTAAATACGACGAACAGGTAAATGAGCTGAAGAAGTTCTTTGCCGACGCCAAGTCGTATTGCGCGCAGGCAACGGTAGAAGAAAAAAATCTGCGCTACGAAGCTATGCGCGGAATATTCAAGGGAACACAGATCCTCTATATCCATACCGATTTCGTTAAGGATATTATTGCTTCTGTTAATTTCGCCACGCAATTCGGCATCAAAAAGACTGTGATCGTAGGAGGAAACGATTCCTGGAAGGTGAGCAAGCTTCTAAAGAAGAATAATATCCCAGTGATGATAACTCGCATGCACAGTTTGCCTGAGGCTGATTTTGATGATGTGGACCTGCCTTACAAACTGGCCTACCTGCTTCAGAAAGATTCTGTGCAATTCTGCCTGCAGAATGCCGGCGACCAGGAGGGTCAGAATGTACGTAACATTCCTTTCCTGGCCGGCACTGCCCGTGCTTACGGTTTAAGCAATGAAGAAGCGGTTGCTTCTATTTCTTACAGCGTAGCGAAGATCATGGGCGTGGATAAAGAAATAGGAAGTATTGAATCGGGAAAAAACGCGTCTTTCTTTATCAGTACAGGAGACGCTTTGGACATGAAAACAAATAATGTTATCTTAGCCTTCCTGAACGGTAAGAAATTAGCGCTTACCAATACGCAACAGGAACAATATAAACGCTATTGTAACAAATACGGAATTAAACCATAACAAAAGTAAAAATGAAAAAAGTAATCGCCCTATCGATCCTTGCCACGGTATTTTTAGGAGCCTGTAAAAAAGACACCGGTCCTGAAACCACACAAGGTCCTCAGCCCGCGCAACCGCGCCTGATCTTTGTTTACAAATTCGATTCTACCCAGGTTCGCCTGAATAATCTGGGTCAACCTTCAACAATTCCTTCCGGTAATGCGGCACAATCACCCAAATTCAACGGAATGGGTGCGCATTATATCGAGATGGCAAAAACAGATTTTGATTCAGTTGGAAAAGGAACAGTGCTTTATATCACTCCAAGTGTTACAACGGGTATTACAACCGGTACTTTTACCAATGCGATCGATTTCGATCAACAACCCGTAAAAGGAGCAGGCCAGGAGATCTATTCAGTTCCTTTGTCGCAGGTGGCCCCCGGAAGCTATAAATGGCTACGTGTATCTTTGGCTTACCAGAACTATGATATCCGTTATAAATTCACTTATCTGGGAACTCCTTATTATTTTACAGGAACTATTGCTTCTTTCATTGGCTATAACAGCTATATCAATTCGTATAAGATCAATACTCAAACGCTCGCAGTTAATGCAAATAAACTGCAGGGGTATTGGGGTTTTGAAACTACAACCACGATCATGGGCGTAACCACCACCACAACTTCAACCGGGCAATCTTCTGGAACCACAGTTGTGAATCCTATATTCGCTTCTTCACCCATTCCGGCGGGTTCTTGTTTGGTAACGGGTCAGTTTGTGGGCTCAACAGGGTCAGCGCAAATGCTTACTATTACCGGTAATGAAACGAAGGACATCGTGATCGAAGTATCGCTCTCTACCAACAACAGTTTTGAGTGGCAGGATAACGTAGTCGATGGATGGTACGAGCCGGTTGCCGGTGACGTGGTGGTTGATATGGGTGTGCGGGGCATGATCCCGAAAATTAAACCATAAGCGTTCGAATGAACAATAAGAACACCTCTGCGTTTCTTCAATACTGTGCTCTTTTCTCAGTCCTTTTAGCGCTATCCCTTTGGGGATTGTGCTATCTTTTGAACGTGAACTTCCCGGTGTATCTCATGTTGCTGGTGTTCTTCATTTCATTCGCGC
>JANWKZ010000164.1 GCA_025451115.1 Bacteroidia bacterium
GAACTAAAACTGTTGCAGATCTGGATATTCCCAAACAAAAAGAACGTTGAGCCGCGTTACGGACAAATGACATTGAACGTGGCCGAGCGGAAAAATAAATTCCAACAGGTAGTTTCTCCCAATGAGAACGACGAAGGCATGTGGATACACCAAGACGCCTGGTTCCATATGACCGATCTCGACGCGGGCAAAAAACTTACTTACGACATCAAGAAAAAAGGAAATGGCGTTTATTGTTTTGTACTGGAAGGCGATGTTACTATTAACGGGCAGGACCTGAACCGCCGTGACGGGTTAGGTATATGGGGAACCGAAAGCTTTGATGTTTCGGCAAAAAGCAATACGTCTGTGCTCCTTATAGAAGTGCCAATGATGTGATAGGCTTCAAACGATAAAAAGCCTACATTTGAAGTATGATCAAAGAAGCAAAGACCAAATACCCGGTCATAGATCTTATAAAGAACCGCTGGAGCGCGCGCGCTTTCAGTAAAAAAGGTATTTCCGACAACGATCTCTATACTTTATTTGAAGCCGCCCATTGGGCGGCCAGCTCAAGCAACGAACAGCCCTGGCGCTATATTTATGCCAAACGGGAAGACGGCGCGGCTTTTGAAAAAATGGTGAGCTGCCTCATGGCGGGCAACCAACCCTGGGCTAAGAATGCCGCCGTACTTATTCTTTGTGTGGCAAGGACCGTTAGTGGTCCGGATAATCGCCCAAATGCAGCTGCTATGCACGATATGGGTTTGGCCAATGCTACACTGATCCTGCAGGCCACTTCGATGAACATTTACGGTCACATGATGGGTGGATACGATAAAGCAAAGACCAAAAAAGAATTCGATATTCCGGAAGGCTACGACACCGCTATTTTTATGGCGCTGGGTTATCTCGACAGCCCGGATACATTGGAAGAACCTTTCAAAACACGCGAGCTTACAGCCCGCACGCGCAAAGATCTCAGCGAAATTGTCTTTCATAAGGAAGCGAAGCTTGCATGAGCGAAGAAATAAAAGAATACAGCAACGGTGAGATCACCGTGGTGTGGCAGCAGCATAAATGCACACACTCCAAAAATTGCTGGAAAGGCTTACGTAACGTATTCGATCCCTTCAGGCGCCCCTGGATAAATATGGAAGGCGACACCACCGAAAAAATTAAAGCGCAGGTCGACAAATGTCCTTCCGGTGCGCTTTCCTACTACTCCCAAAAATAAAAATCCCCCGTATTGCTACAGGGGACTTTTCTTACGCATCTCTCCACAAACACATGAGAAATACGGTAAGGGTTAAAATTTTTGCAAAAATTTTAACCGCGAGCCTGCCTCGCGGTTAAATTCTTTTACTGTTTTATAATTTTTGTTACCTGCACTTTATTGTCGGCAACTACTTTCACCGAATAAACACCGGGTACTAAATTGATGTCTTTTAAAGAGATCATGTCGCCGTTAGCAACAACAGAGATCACTTCTTTTCCTAAAACATCGGTCACGCTTACATTCGCGTTATTCGCTGTGAAAGGTAATTTGATGTTCAGTTCGTTTGCTACAGGATTAGGATAGATAACCGCGTTGAGTGTATTGGTGTGCTGTTCAATACCACTGATGAACATTACATCGGCTGCCGTACGGGGCTCAATGCTGTATGCGCTGAACTGGTAATTAACCGGTCCGGTTACCATATACTGTCCTGGAGTAGGAGCTACTGAAGGGAACGCGTCGTAGATCTGGTTGTCGATCGTAGCGCTTCCACTTGCATCATCGATCATCCACTCGTGCGTGCTCGAAGACCAGCTTGCGTTCACATACGGAGCCATGGCGGTAACAAGGATACCCTCATACATCTCCGCGTTGATATCATTTGTATTGACAAGCATCGCAGGATTTGGCACGGGATTACCTGAGCTTACTTTCTGGAAAGCTGTTACGTTGGTAGCTTCGGTCATATAGTAATATTCGTCAATGATCGCGGTGACCTTGATACTATCTCCAATGGCTACGTTAACTGCGTTAGTTGGATCGTAAACCAACATACCGCCCCAGGCATTCAGGCCTGTTGTTTGTAAATAATAACCCTGGTTATAGGTAGCAGTAGCTATTCCGCCAAAATCCTGCACAACCTGACCAAAGTAAGGAGATTTTCCGCTTCCGGAAGTAGTGTATTGAATGGTGTACAAAGAGATCCCGGTGGCAGGAATATATTCCTGGATCGTAACGCTGTCAACATCAAGGTGACCATTAGCGGCCACTGTGCTTCTTACGGAAAGAATGAACTCAGAAGTGGTGGTGTTACTGGTATCAGCGATCAAACTTTGTTTGAAGCGGAACCAGTTGGTTGAGTTCACCGATTGGTAGTTGGCATACATGTAACCTCCGCCCGCATTGGCTTTATCAGAGAAAAGACCCGCGCGAACGCTACCGCGCCCACGTGCCGAGTAGCTCACCATGTAAGCTTTACCTTGCACGATAGGCACTACCGAAGTAGTGAAACGTTTGTGCGAAGTGGTGGTGTTCACCAGTTTCGCGCAAAAGTTCCCGTGGTAAGGAGTCATTGTGTTCTGTATCACGCTATCATTGGCAAAGGTAGTTTTGTTCCCCATCCAGTCGGCGTTGGGATTAAGCGGAGACCCGCTCCAGTTTTCGATAGAGCTTTGATAAACGGTTTGCGCGTTAAGCATAAAACCGCCGGCAAGAAAAATAAGAAGTAGTTTTGTTTTCATTTTTTGTTTTTTTTATGGTAAAGCTCCCGTCATAGCGGGGTGCTTCGCCGTTGTTTGTTATTACTTTTTTAGTTATCTATTTCTACGTTATCTATATAGTACGAGCCCAGCGAATCCGTTTTATTGGAAACGAATTTAAAGGCGATATAAAATTTGCCGTTATAGTTATTCAGGATGTTGGTCATATTATTGAACGCATCCGGGCTGTTCAATCCTATCTTCTGCGTTGTGTAAAAAGATGACATGGTTGTGATCTGGTCGGTATTGATAGGGATCCACGTTGCTGCCTGTACACTGCTTCCGTTGTAATCAGTAGAAGCGTAAAGGAATAATTGAATGGTATTATTGGTATTATACTTAGTGGCATTCTTAAACTTCAGATACTTAGTGGCAGAGTTAGTGATGGGTGGTGTTACCATCCACATTACATTACGGAGGTCTCCGCCCGAATAACCACTGGCGGCACAAGGATTGGTTATATTGGCAGGAGTTGTTGTGTAGCCTTCCCAGGCCTGGGATCCCTGCTGTATATAATTGCTCCAGCCACCCGTGGTTAGATTACTTCCACCCACGGCGCCGGTGAAGGTTTCAAACAATGTATCCACCGCGTCTGTACAAGGGGCGTTGGTTAATTTGATCTCGGCGTAGTTACGGAAGATCAACTCCATGGTGGTATTATACCTTTTTGCGATTGCGATGATGGAACCATTTGCATTGGGAATTACCTGCGAAGCGAAATTGGCATAACTGCTGGTGTAAGCCACAGCTGTTTTTCCTTTGTTCACGCAATCATGCAAAGTATAGCTCGTGCTCATGTGATTCACTATGTCTGCGTAGGTCTTTCCTTTGTACACATCACTGAATTCAACCGCGTTGATCTGGATCAGTTGCGACTCGTAAGTAGTGTCAAGCTGCGCGATGGTGATCACCTTTGGAGCCACATCTTTACCGACAGCCATTTTAATTACCGAATTATCTACATTCACGCTGTCGATCTGTAATTGACCGCTGCTTAGTTCAAGGGTTGCGCCGTTCAGGTTCAAACGGATCGAATCTCCCAGGTATAAACCGCCACTGCTCATTAATTTGATCGCTATCGCGTCGTTATTATCGTCTTTTGCGTAAACCTCCTTGTAAATATTTCCCGAGGTCTCATCCGCGGTAATGGTAAGGTAGATAGACGCATCGATACCGATCTTATACGGCTGCTTTCCGTTCTTGTTGATCCAGGAACGAAGCGAATCGATGTTCTTTATTCCTCCAACAGGAATAGGCCTTACAGGAGGTGCGTCCCATTCTTTTTTGCAGGAAGAAAGCAGCAGGGTCAGCAAAAGTGCTAACGCGGCTACCGAAAAATATGTTGTGTTTGTTTTCATATTATTTTATCTGATCGTAAAGGCCGCACTGAGCATGTACGACAAGCCCATGGCGTAAGAATACTTGTTCGGGAATTTATCGATGTTGTTCACATCATGACGCAACTGCTCGATACCCGAGTTCTTAAAACTGTTATTAGTAAGGTTATTAATGATCAAAGTAAGGTTCACGCCGTATTTGCGTTTGAAAAGGAAGGATTTACCGGCAATGAGATCAACGGTGTCGGCATCCGGTAATTTGTCCTGCGCAATGATCTTCTTGTATTGGGGATCAGTGGCCACAAATTTGCTTACTGCTTCCGCGGTACGACGATCAGGGTTTGCTTCTACATAATTATTCGCGAAATAATTGAAGTGCGCACCCACGAACCAGTACTTTCTTGCATTGTATCTCGCTCCTACTGAACCGGCCGTTTGCGGGTTGTTCCCTACACGATAATTGATGAAATAGATCTGCCTGTTCACAGCTAAAAGCTGCGCCGAATTATTTGCAGAAATAATTGCGGTTGGCCTGTTTGTATACAGGAATTGTCCTTGAGCTAGAGCGCCGGTAAGAGCAACACGCTTCCGGATGATGCCCTCAACACCTAACTCAACACCATGGTTCAACTGGTTCAGCCCGGTCATCACATAGTTCACGTTCGTTCTAAATACATCATCAAAATAATTTCGCTGCCAAACCTGGTTGTGGATCTGTGTATAATAATAAGTTACGCGGGCACGAATAAAAGGATATTTCACCTGGTAGGTCATATCTCCCGAAAAGATCTTCTCGCTTCCATAATTAGGCGCGATATCGGCGATCACGTCGTTGCGTGTTTGCGCCGATATGAAAGAAGAGTTCGGCAAAGGTGGCTTGGTGATGTAGGCCGTATTTAATAAAATAAAATTACGGCCATCGATCTTGTAAATGAGTCCGGCCTTAACTCCATAGTTCATAAAATTCAGGTTTTTGCTCGTGCCTTTGGAAGTAGTTGGGAATTTTCCGTTAGCCATATTTCCTTCCCTGTAAAAAGAAGTGTTGTTCACGGTAGCACTCAAATAGAAATCAAAACGGTTCAAGGTCTTTTCCACCTGGCCCCAAATTTCATAACGACTGGCGTTGATGTTATAATCATACCCGAAAACATCTCCTTTTTTAATGGCTTTGTTCGGGGTACCGAGATTATTCTGTGTTACGTTTGGATCAGGAGAAAGCTGCTCCGCAAATTGATCCACATCCAGCCAAAAATCGCCACCCAAAAGATCGTCGATCACTTTGTAGTGACGGGTCTTCGACATATTCAGATTCAGGCCGGCACTGATAAAGAACGTATTGATGCGGGTATTATAAATACTGTTGGCACCATATGACTTTATATCGTCGCGTTTTTCTTCGAGGATATATTTAGAGCGCCTGCCGGTAACATTATTTCCGGCGATACCTTCGGCGTTCTGAATTGTATACAGGTTATTATAATTGGCATTGTAAAAACCGTTCCAGTTCACCTGCTGTATGCCGCCAATGTTATTTTCCCAATTGTAGGTTTGCTTGTTATACCAATACGTGCTTGGATAAGTGCTGTTCGGACCGTAATAACTCGGCAGGTACTGGTAATAATCGGGCTGTGGGTTCTTATCATCGAACCAATTGAGGCCTGTGAGACTTGTGCGGCCGAAAGTATAATTCAGGCTAGTAACCAGTTTAGAATCCTGGTCGATGTTCCATGTGTGTGAGAAAAGAACAGAAGGGCGATTGGTGCGGCTTACTTTCGCATTACGCGCTCTTACGCTCCCTGTAACAGAATCAGTTTGCCAGCCCCAGAAAGAATTGTAGTAATTATTATCGGTGAGTGTGTAGGCTTCATCGGTGGCCATACTTTGTCTTCCCTGTGTAATGGGCGCCCCAAAACCGATTAGAGAAATTGTATGATTGTTATTAAGTTGCTTATCGGCCGCAAGATAAAAACCATAGCCCTGGAAAAATGTTCCGGGCGCATACCCTTCATTCGCATAACGCGCAGTACCCGAAGCAGTAAAAGCCCAGCCGTTCTTCATCAAACCGGTTGCGTAAGTGGCCGTAACACGATCTTTAAAGATGCGGTTGCCGCGCGAATAAGAAAAACGAAATCCCTTTTTATAAGAAGAAGCGTAAACATTCAAATTATAATACCCGCCAATATCTCCGAAAGTAGAACGGGAAAGTCCTAATCCTGTTTTTGTTTCCATGAAGCGGATCACGTCGTTCATACCGCCCCAGGTGCTCCATCCCGCAATACCATTTTCAAGGCTATTGATACGAACTCCGTTCATCATCACCACCATATCCTCAGAAGAATAACCGCGGTAACGGAAACGCGCCGTTAAGAAATGCGTAGAAACGGTTTGCATGAACACGTCGCGCGAAGCCTGTAATAAAGCGTTGATGTCCTGGCTCTGGATATTGTCTCCCATATCATCGCTGGAAGTACTGAAAGTGGGAAGATTGAAGTTGTTATTAAAGGTATCCGTAGTATCAGAGCTAACGGGTGTATCACCGCCCGGGATCTGGGAGGTAGTGTCAACCTGCGCGTTTGCAAAAGTCAGGCTCATGCAAAAAGCGGCGGCTAAGAATTTCTTCGCTATAGTTTTACTGAGATACACTTTTAAAGTTTTTTAAGCTTTAAAAGTGGTTAAGGACGCTCCGGGGGCCACAAACACATGAAAACCGGAGTCCTATAGGATGTTCACTTTTTAAAGGCGTACAAAAATAGAGCATTTTTTAAAGTTGCAAAATTTTGTTTTCGTTAAGTAATTGTTTCGTTTTTAAGGTCTTTTCTAATCGTATGTTATTGAAATTCAGAAAAGGCACTATATTTGCCACCATTTTTGATATGAAACGTACACCTTACTATTTATTAACACTTTTTGTTTTCCTGTGTATAAGTGCCGGCGCGCAGGACATCGCTATTGACAAGAACAAGAAGTATTCGGCCCTTGCCATTGGGTTCTGGAACGTAGAAAACCTATACGATACACTGAATGATCCCCTGAAAATCGACGAGGAATTCCTTCCCGGTGGGGCCAATGCCTGGAATACGCCCAAGTACAAGACCAAATTGCAACACATGGCCGAGGTGATCTCGCAAATGGCCACTGACGCGGTACCCGATGGTTTAGCGGCACTTGGTTTGTGCGAAATTGAAAACAAACAAGTGCTTGAAGACTTAGTAAAAGAGCCTCTTCTTGAAAAACGCAATTACAAGATCGTTTTGATAGAAGGTCCCGACGCGCGCGGCGTAGACCCCGCTTTTATTTACAATCCAAAATATTTCAAGTTCATTTCGGCCCGTTCCGTGCATGTTCCCATGGTTACCGATAGTGCTTATAATACCCGCGATGAACTTGTGGTTACAGGCGAAATGATGGGCGAGAAAATGCATTTCATTATTTGCCACTGGCCCTCGCGCCGTGGAGGGGAATTAGCAAGCGAACCCAATCGCATCTCTGCGGGTAATACAGCGCGCAAGATCGTCGACTCACTTTTAAAGGACGATCCGAAAGTAAAAGTTGTTTTGATGGGAGATCTGAACGACGATCCTATTGACGCCAGCGTACGCAAAGCTTTGAAGACCTATAAAGACCCCAAGCGCATTACAGATACCGAGATGTTCAATGCCATGGAGGCGCATTACAAAAAAGGAGTTGGAACTTTAGCTTATAACGATGCCTGGAACTTATTCGACCAGATGATCATGACGCCTACTTTGGTGAAATGTAATTTTAAGGATTATCAATTCTATGTGTCGCGCATTTTCAATAAGCCTTTCCTGGCCGAGGATTTTGGCAAGTTCAAAGGCTATCCTTTGCGCACCTACGCCGGCGGTGCTTACCGCGGTGGTTATAGCGATCACTTCCCTGTATTCTCTGTTTTTCTGAAGGAGAAGACAGAAAAAAAGAAGTAATTTCTTTACATTTTCACATTCTTTAGCATTTCTAACGATGCCTTAACATAGGCTTTCCTTTAAGGTAAAACCACACCTCTACCTTTGTATTATAAAAATAGCAGCCATGTTATACAAAGAAAAAATAAAGACGCATACAGAGCAGGCTGAAGAGAACGCCAAAAAAGCTGAAGAGTATTTGTTACGTGGAAAGACCGAAAAAAGCGAACACTATAAACGCATTTCGGAGGCACATTTTCGCAACGCGCTCTTTTATAGGAAACACTCTCAGATCGTTTCTTTAACGATGGCGTTTTAAACTTCCTGCAAAATACTGATGACTTGCTCAGCGGGCTTCAGTTCCTTTTTTACCTCGTCGATAAAAGCCGGGTTGGTAATGTAAAAGCGTAAAAAATTATCTACGCGTTCTTGTGGTAACTGGTTTGGGAATAAACGCGCGTGGATGGCCTCCACCTGGTTCACGCTCTGTTCACTTTTTTGCTTGATAGCACGGATCGCTTTTTGCTCGAGTGCTTCGAGGCTCTTTATGTTCTTTTGCAATTCGGCATCTGCCGCTGCCTCAAGGGTCTTATCTATAGTTGAAATATTCTTCTTCGCTTTCTCAAACAGCAAACGCAAAGCTTCCTTCTCCTGCACAAGATCAAAAGGCTGTTGCTTCAATACAAAGTTCTTTACAAGTTTATCTTTGTCGCCGAAGAAATCCTCCGGCTTCAAATTCAATTTCTCCATTCGTTGCGCCAGGCCTTTCTCTACATACAACACAAAATTACGTGGCATAATAACCGGGAACGGGACTTTCGCTTCTGCAAAAAATCCTTTGTACTCTAACCAGTAGGCCATTTCGCCCGGACCACCAACATAAGCCGCATTAGGCAGAATCTTCTGTTGGTACAGTGGGCGCAAAACAACGTTCGGACTAAACTTTTCCGTTTCCTTCTCTATCTTATTTTGCAATTCCTCCTTCGAAAAAACCAAAGAAGTATTCATCACTTTAAATTTGCCATTCTCTTCCACGATCCTTTCGCGTAAACCGGAGTCGGCATAAAATGCATTTACCGCGCGCGGCGTTACCTGTGCTTCGTAACCCTTTTTCTTTAAATTTTCTATTGTGGAATTAACAGTTTTAAAAGCAAAATTCTCAAAAGCATCTCTTTTTATCTCTTCAACAAATTGCTGCTTCTGCACTTTGTTATTTCCGTCAAGAATTACAAGTCCGTATTTCCCAAAAAGTTCGTTCACAAAATAGCGCGTGGCATCCGCAAGATTTTTTTGGGAATACGCTTTTGTCAATGTATCCAGAATAGTTTTCGCGTTCTCATTCTCGCCCAAAACCTCTTTTATCTCATTCAAAAAAGAATCAATACCTTTCAGTGAGAACTCCCCTACCCTGCCCTTCTGATCCGTATTCCATACAAATTTCTTATTGAAAAGATGAACATGGTTCACTTCTTCAAGATCATGGTCCTCTCCTGCCATCCAATACAAGGGCACAAACTTTACATCGCTGTATTTTTTATTTATTTCTTCAGAAAGGTTAATGATGGAAAGCAGCTTGTAAACAAAATAAAGCGGGCCGGTAGCCAAACAAAGCTGGTGACCGGTAGTTATGGTATAAGTTTTTTTATCGGAGAGGCTTTCAATATTCTTTTTGGTAAGATCAGAAAGCTGCAATCCGTTATTTTGTCTTTTCAACTCCTCAACCAGCGCAGCACGATCAAGCTTTTCGTATTTATTTTCTTCAGTAAATTTCTTGATCCCTTCTAAGGTAGGCTCATAAACATGCAGCTCTTTTAATTTACCGTCCAGGTAATCCAGTATCAGTTTACTGAACTGGGTAGTTTGGGTAACAGGTATGGTGCTTTTTTTCAGCGGCATATAGAGTGTAAAGGTACGGTTTTTACTAATCCTCCCGAGCCCGTAAATTTCTCCCCCGTGGGGGAGATGTCCCGGCAAGCCGGGACAGAGGGACCGGGTTTAGTAGGCCCTCAATCTGGAAATGGTTTTTGCGAGCACCCTCTCATTCGGCATCAAACTCTGCTGTATCCGCTTCGCGTAATGAATACTATCCAGGATCTCCTTTTGTTTTTCTTCAATAATGTGTTTCTGTTGACTGATCTCTTCATTCGCTTTCTTCTTTTGCAGGAAACTACGATAAGCAAAAATTGCAAAGAACAATACCAGCAACCCAAAACCTGAAATAGCTAATAAAATAATACGCTGTTTCTTTTTCTCTGCCTCCGCAACAGCCTCTTTCTTTTCCTGTTCCAGTTTAGCGGCTGCTTCTTTTTTATCAAACTCGTAATTCATTTCAGCGCGCACACTTTTTTTGGTGTTCTCCTCGTTGGTAAGACTATCCCGGGCAGCTATGTATCCTTTATAATGTTGCAAGGATAACCTGTCATTATTCATTTCATGATATAATTCATATAATACGGTTTCAGCACGCATTACGTCATCAAGCACCTCAATTTCCTTTGCCATGGCCAGGCTCTTCAAACAGTATTCTTCGGCCAGTTTGTATTTTTTCTTTGCGAAATAAGTATTACCAATGTTATTCAGTAAACTGGTCTCGCCTTCGCGGGCACCCGCTTCCTGTCGCATTTTTAGCGCCTTGAACATATATTCGAGCGCGCGATCATGATCCTTTAACAGTGAATAAAGGCCGCCTATTACCTGGTAGGATGCCGCGATACCGGTCTTGGCTCCCATTTCTTCCCTGAGTACGAGGGCCTTTTTATAATGATCTAAAGCCTTATCGTACTTAAATGTCTTTTCATACACCGCTCCTATATTGTGTAACGATTCGGCAATCCCATGCTTATCGTTAAGCTCGCCGTAGATAGAAAGAGCCTTCTCGTATTTCTCCAGGGCCTTTGCTTCATCATGCTGCAAAAAACAGAGTGTACCGATATTATTGAATGAATTGGCAATGCCTACCTTGTCGCCCAATTCCTCTCGTATTTTCAACGACTTCAGGCAATATTCCAGCGCTTTCGGATAATTTCCCTGGTCGGTATAGATCACGCCCACGTTGTTGATGTAATCAACGGTTCCCTTTTTGTCGCCTATACCTTCGCGTACTTCTATAGCCTTTAAAAAATAGGTCAGGGCCTGGGAGAAGTCGCCCTGGGCGCGATAAGCATTGCCAATATTGCAGAGCGAGGTGGCAACTCCTTTTTTATCGCCTATTTCTTCGCGTACTTTTAGCGATTGCAATAAAACTTCGCGAGCCTTATCGTTTTCACCTGTGTTCAGGTAAATAGCGCCGATCACGTTGAGCGCGTTTCCCATTCCCTTTTTGTAGCCAATGCTTTCGGCAAGTTTTTTTGCTTCTTCCGCGTGTTTCCGGGCAGTTTCAAAATCACCGGTTTTAAAGACTTCTATCCCCAGGTCGATCATAGCCTTCACCTTCATTGAATCTTTTGGGCCGGTCTTTATCACCGCTTGCAGGGAATCGATCTTAGTGCCCTGGCCAAATCACAGGCCTGAGAAAATAAGTAAGACGATAGAAAAGCAATTTCGCATAGAGGGAATAAAGGTAGTAATTATTGATTATCAGAAATTTTTGCTGATCAGCAACTGACTCCTTCTGCCTTTCAGCCCAACCAGGTTTAGAAATATTGTTCTTTGAGAACGAGCGCCGCACGGCAACGGACTCACCCTCTTATCCCTCTCTGCCGGCAGAGAGGGACGATCGATCACGGTAAACCCGATCTTTGTTCTGTTTAAGGATATTTGAATAGAGCCTGTATTGGCTGTTCCCCCTCTCTACTGGTAGAGAGGGGGTGTCTCGGCTAGCCGAGACGGGGGTGAGTCCGCCAGTTCGGAGAAGAAAGAAAATCGCAAGAAACGGGTTGACCTCTTATATTCGTACCTTTACATTTGCCACATGATACAAACCGAAGAAATAAACTACAAGCGCGTGGAGGAAGCCATCAAGTTCCTCACGGAGAACTTCAAAGAGCAGCCCTCTTTGTATGATGTGGCAGAGAACTCAAATGTGAGCCCTTATCATTTTCAGAAGATCTTTACCGAGTGGGCAGGCATTAGTCCGAAGAAATTTTTGCAGTACCTGACGGTGGAGGAACTGAAGAAAGAAATTAAACGCACGAACAATTTAGTAGAAGCCGCCGAGCGCGTGGGATTGTCGGCTCAATCCCGCGTGTATGATCTCTTCGTGAACATCGAAGCCGTAACACCGCAGGAATTTAAAACCAAGGGTGAAGGAATAAACATAGAATACGGTATCCACGAAACTCCCTTCGGCGAATGTTTGATCGCCACCACTGAGCGCGGCATTTGCGGACTGCATTTTTCTGAAAACAATACGGAAGAACTTTTTTCTGCTTTGCAAGCGCAATGGGAAAAAGCAAATTTTCATAAGAACCAATCTTCAACAAAAAATATAGCCGACAAAATTTTCTCTCCGGGTAAAGAGCCGCTCAACTTATTAGTAAAAGGAACAGCCTTTCAAATAAAAGTTTGGGAAGCTTTACTGAAAATTCCCTTCGGCTCAGTAACTTCTTACCAAACCATCGCGCAAACCATCGGCAGTCCCGATGCCACGCGCGCCGTAGGAACCGCCATCGGCTCCAATCCTATAGCCTATTTAATTCCTTGTCACCGCGTGATACGGCAGGAAGCTATCA
>JANWKZ010000165.1 GCA_025451115.1 Bacteroidia bacterium
CACCTAATTTCGATACAACCCATGGTTACCTCACGGTGATCGCCCAAAGGACAAACAACGATAAAACAGCCACACTGGTTCGTTATAACGAAAATCTCCGACAGGCTTTAACATCAGATAATGCCGAAATAACCCGCATCAATTCTTTCGCGGCCTTCGACAATGAAAAAATTTACTACAAGAACCAGCTCTACCTTATAAGAGAGGCTAAAGATACCGCCGGAAGATTCTATTTCTTTCGATACGAACTAAGGGACTCAGCCGTGAATTTCAATTACGATCTTAAGTGGCAATTCAATTTCGATCAACACAACTATCATCGCATTCACCCTGTATACGTAACCGACGAGCAGGTCTATTTATATGTGATGTGCCTAGATGGCGAGAAAAAAGGGCAATGGCTGCTTATTTTGAATACGATGGATGGCTCCCTGCTGAAAGCGGTAAAATTGAACAAGAACGATAATGAGGTCTGTTTTGTTAGTCGCTTTGAGATTTATGGTGGAGCAATGGATATGGCATTAGCCGGTGTTAAGTATCCTGCTGCCAATGTTGATCTTAAGAATGGAAAGTTTGCTATTACATATGCCGGAGCGAAAACAGTTAATACTTTTTTCTGCCAGATCGATTCGGCGGGGGAAATAAAAACACGTCTAGAGAATTTCCTGCCTACCCCAAACGATCTTTTAAAAGAAAAGGAATTGAAAGAGTTCATGCTGCGTTGCAATACGCTGGAAAAATCGGAAAGCGGTTTTAACCTGAATTACGAATGCATGTACAAAGGAAAAGACGGGATCTACAGAACTTACGGATTCCTCATTACCAATCTTATTCAAACCCCGGAAGGGCCTTTCAAAGCGGAGAACAATTCCTTTTTATCCTGCTACCGAAACGATAAAAGTCAGCCAAAAGGAAAAACGGGTAACCCCAGTTGTAAATCAACGGCCAACCAGTATGATAATGATAAAGCGAAAGACGCGGATAGACTTTTTTACAAGAACGCTTTTGTAAAGAACTTTACGGATGCGGGAATGTACATCAATATGCTGAAAAAGACAGCGCACCTCCTTTCCTTCTACGAGAATAAAAAGACAAGTACCGTAGAGCTTTTCCAGTACAACATGAAGAATTACGTTTGGGAAACAGCCACCCTTAAGAACATCACGGATTTTTCGCGCTACAATGCTTTTAAAACAGGGTCGAATAGTTTTGCAGTGTTCTCCTCGCTAAAGGATGAAAGCGCTTTTTCTTTAAGCTTTCCTGAGTTCTGAAATAAGATCGGTCCACACCTTCTTTTCTTTTTCCCAGCTATTTTCTTCCGAGGCTTTTTTTGTATTTGCTTTCCAGGTATTGTATTCGGGCGAAGAAAGCATGAAATTCATTTTTTCGGCAATATGCTTCGGGTCGTGGTTCTCAATACAAACACCCACCTTATACTTCTCAACGAAAGACTTGATCTCGGTAAGCGGGCTTACCAGTACCGGAACGCCGGCATGTACATAATCAAATATCTTATTGGGCAAGCTGAAACGGTAATTGATATTTGTATCTTTATCAAGTGATAATCCAATATCGGCATTGGATGTATACTGAACCAGTTCAGCAGGTTTCATTTTTTGCAGAAAAACAACCCCGCCCTTTACTTCTGACTTTTGACTTCTGACTTTTAACTTTTCCAGTGCGTCGCCGCTTCCTATGATCAATAAAATCGCATTATCTACCCATTGCATCGCATCGATGGCCTCTTCCGCTCCGCGTTGGATATTGATTCCTGCTCCTTGTAATAAAATGATCTTTTTATCGGTTGGCAATTTCAATTCCTCACGGGTCTTGATACGATCAACCTTTATCTTATCCGGAATATTTCTAACCACCCTGAAATTCACCCCGTATTTCTCTTTGAACCAATTGGCGAGGCTCTGGTTTACCGTGATGCAGTATTTCAGATTAGGAACGATCTGTTTCTCCAAACGTTCCCAGATCTTTTTCTTCAGCGGGGTATTTTGCAATTCGGGCACCTCGCAAAATATTTCGTGACTATCGTAAATAAGTGGAATATTCCTTTTTGTTGCTAATTGATAATTTGGCCGCAAGGTGTCAAGGTCATTCGCTACAAGAAGCGCTGGATCGTGTTTTTTCAGAAAAGAAGCTAAACGCAGCATGAATTCCGCATAGAATCTCGGACCTTTTGTGAACTTAAGTTTCATACGGTGCGTGCGGTACGGACGCTCATCCATTGGCAAAGAATCAGGCAATGCTCGTCCCACCAATAAAACATCGTAACCTTGCTCATGCAAAACCATACAGCTCTTGTGAACGCGGCGGTCGGTTACAAGGTCATTTATGACAGAAACTATAGCGAGGGGTTTGGACATAAGCCACAGATGGCAAGATTAACGCTAATTTTATGTTATTAGTATATTATATCATTTCCAATTGCAACTTCTTTACCAAAATCGTTTTCTCTTTGTAATAGGTTTTAAGCAACTCCTGTAATTCCTTTCGCCACTCTTGGGTTTCTTCAGGCTTCTTGGATTTTTCGTACTTCTCAATATTCGCCGTCATTTTTCCAATACAATTTATTATTGGATCTGTGTTTACTTTGTCTAAGAAAACAGGAAATAAATGGGTCATGTTTTCAAAAAAACCTCTTAAGTAAACCATCAACAAAGTAGTTTCATAGTCAGAATTTTCCGCGCCTTTAAATATTCGTTCAGGTAAACTATCTAGATTTTTAGTTAACTCGACATAGCTAGCATGCCTAAGTTCAGATAGCGTTAGTTTTTGCTGAAAATCCAAATTTCTCTTTTGTGCCTTTTCTTCTGTATCTCCAATTACTTTTGTCAGATAAATAAAGGCTGCTATATTTAACGCTGCAACCACAGGATTTAATATGCCGCCCAAATAATCTCCTAAAACACCCCAATCACCTGGGTTTCCCGAAATTGGAGAATTATAAAATTTTAAAATGTAGGCGCCTACGGAGACAAAAAAAATAATTCCTAAAATCCAGTATATCGCTCTAATATATCCAGTGTTCATTAGTTTCCTTATTTCAGCTCATATTCTGCCCCCGGCAGCTTATTCAATTCAAGCATGAGCTCATTGCTGATACCTACCTTTTTGCTTTTAGAGTACATTTTCACGGCTAAATTCTCATTCTTGTCCTCCACCTGTATCTCAAAACTGCACTTACCGGGATAGGTTGAAATGATATTCTCTATCCGATCGATCAATTCTGCATTCACATCAGAAGCTGCCAATTTTACCTTAACCGAATTGAAAGCTTTTTCCTTTAATTCGGAAAGGAGGTCGATCTTAAGGATCTTGAATTCCAAATTACCTGCCTGGCCGAAACGTGCCTGAACACGCCCTTTTATCAGCAGGAAGAACTGCGGAGCCAGGTAATTCCTGAATTTGATATAATCCTCTCCAAAAAGCACGAACTCAAAAGAGCCCATGTAATCCTCCAAAGTAAAAATACCAAATGGTTTACCGGTCTTAGAAGTACGGTGTTGCACATCGGTAACAATACCTGCAACTATAATTTCTTTTCCTTCTAAAACTTTCAGGTCAGCAAGATCAGGAAGTGTATGGCGGCATAAATGCTGTATCTCTAATTTATATTCATCCAGTGGGTGACCGGAAATGTAGAACCCAACCACTTCTTTCTCTCTCGCCAATTGCTCCAATTGCCCCCAGGGCTCAACTTTCGGCAAAGGCGGTTCCATTACCTGCGCATCATCACTTCCTTCGCCAAACAAACTGGCCTGGTTGGTTTCGGTGCCGTTATTGAAGCTGTTTCCGTATTTAATTACTTTTTCTGTCAGCGTGTGGCCATCTTTATCAATGGCAAAGAACATAGAGCGCGTAAGTGTTTCAAAAGAATCGAAGGCTCCGGCCATGCTCAGTGCCTCTAAGCTTTTTTTATTGATCGATTTGCTGTCGAGCCTTTTCGCAAGATCAAAGATCCCGGTGAATTTTCCACCTTCGGTTCTCTGCTGCACAATAGCCTCTACCACGTTGCTTCCAACTCCCTTAATAGCGGCCATCCCAAAACGGATCCCGCCGGCATCGTTTGGAGAAAAGTCCCCGATACTTTCATTCACATCCGGACCAAGTACCTTAATGCCCATGCGCTTGCACTCTTCCATGAAGAAGGTAACATTCTTAATATCGCCCATGGTATGCGTAAGCACCGAAGCCATGAACTCAGCAGGATAATTGGCTTTTAGATACCCGGTTTGAAAAGCCAGGAAAGCGTAGCAGGTAGAGTGTGATTTGTTGAAGGCGTAGCTCGCGAAAGCCTCCCAGTCAACCCAAACCTTCTCACATATCTTAAGATCGTGTCCGTTTGTTTTGCAGCCCTCCAAAAATTTGCTCTTCATTTTATCGAGAACATCTTTTTGCTTTTTACCCATGGCCTTACGCAGAACGTCGGCATCACCTTTACTGAAATTGGCCAGTTTTTGCGAAAGCCTCATCACCTGCTCCTGGTACACAGTGATACCGTAGGTTTCTTTCAGGAATTCATCCATTCCGGGCAGATCATAAACAATTGGCTCGCGGCCATGCTTACGATTGATATAATTAGGAATGTAGGCCAAAGGACCCGGACGATACAGCGCGTTCATGGCAATAAGATCCGTGAAAGCATCCGGTTTCAGTTCCTTCAGGTATTTCTGCATTCCGGCACTCTCAAACTGGAATATGCCATTGGTCTCGCCGCGCTGGAAAAGTTCTAAGGTCTTTTTATCGTCGAGAGGTATAGTATCAATATCGAGTTCAAGTCCGTGACGGGCTTTGATATGTTTTACCGCGTCCTTAATAATTGTAAGAGTTCTTAGACCTAAGAAGTCCATTTTGAGAAGGCCCGCGTTCTCAGCCACCGAGTTATCGAACTGGGTAACGAGCATATCGCTATCCTTGGCTTTACAAACGGGTACAAACTTACTCATTTCGTCGGGCGTGATGATCACACCGCAGGCGTGAATACCGGTATTACGCACACAACCTTCGAGTTCATAAGCCTGCCTCAGTACATCACTCTGCAGGTTCTTTATATCCATCAGTTTACGGAAGTTGTGCGACTGATCGATGAACTCGCGGCGATCTTTAATTTCTTCGAGGTATTTTTTATCAATTCCTTCAGGAGCGAGCAACGCTTTTAAAGAAGCGGCCAGTGATTCGGGATATTGTTTTGCTAATTCGTTTGCTTCGGGAAGAGAGAGATTCAATACGCGGGCGGCGTCTCGGATAGCGGATTTTCCGCCCATAGTTCCGTAAGTGATGATCTGTGCCACCTGGTTGCTTCCGTATTTCTGAATAACGTAATCAATTACTTTATCGCGGCCTTCATCATCGAAGTCGATGTCTATATCGGGCATCGAGATACGATCCGGGTTGAGGAAACGCTCAAAGAGGAGATCATACTTGATGGGATCAATATTGGTAATTCCCAAACAATAAGCTACCGCAGAACCGGCGGCGCTACCACGACCGGGGCCTACGCTCACGCCCATTTCACGGGCTTTGGTGGTAAAATCAGAAACGATCAAGAAGTAGCCGGGGAATCCCATGCGTTCCATTACGCTCAGCTCAAAATCAAGGCGGTCCTTAATTTCGGGCGACATATCCGGGTAACGGGTTTTAGCGCCTTCGTAAGTAAGATGTTTCAGATAAGCGTTCTCACCGCGGTTACCCTTTCCTTCATCAGCGGGATCGAGATCTCGTGCGTCTTTGAATTCTTCGGGAATCTGGAACTTGGGAAGTAATACATCACGGCCCAATTTGAAGGATTCTATCTTATTTACAATTTCATTGGTAGTTTCAAGCGCTTCGGGCATATCCGCGAAGAGCTTCTGCATCTCGGCCGGTGTTTTGAAATAAAATTCGTCGTTCGGAAAACCAAAACGGTACCCACGGCCGCGACCTACCGGTGTTTCTTTGAGCTCGCCTTCCTTCACGCATAACAGAACATCATGCGAAATAGCCTGCCTCTTGTCGAGGTAATAGTTATTATTGGCAGCGAAATATTTTACATTATACTTTTTAGCGAAACGCAGGAGCACTTCGTTCACCACTTTTTCTTCGGGAAGCAGGTGATTGTTAAGCTCTATGTAAAAATCTTCTCCAAATTGCTCCTTCCACCAAACAAAAGCTTCCTCGGCTTGTGTCTCTCCTATGTTCAGGATCAAATTGGGTATCTCGCCATTTAATGCGCCCGTAGTGGCTATCAGGTCGGTTTTGTATTGTGCCAAAAGTTCGCGGTCGATACGCGGTACATAGTAAAAGCCCTGGGTAAAGCCATAAGAACTAAGTTTACTTAAATTCTGGTAACCATTTTTACTCTTGGCCAGGAACACCTGCGCGAAGCCGTTGTCCTGGGTCTTTTTGTCCTGGTGGTTCTTGCAGATATAGAGTTCGCAGCCAATGATGGCTTTTAACTCCTGTTTCTTTTCTCCCTGTTTTTCGCCTTTATCAATGGCCTCGTTATGGGCTTTGATGCCTTTGTTTTGTTTGTCTACGGCTTGCCAGAAGAGGAAGGCGCCGTACATGTTTCCGTGATCGGTAATGGCGAGACCCGGCGAGCCGTAACTGATGGCACGCTTTACGAGATCATCGATGTCACTAGTGGCCTGCAGTACAGAGAACTGGGTGTGGTTATGAAGATGTGAGAATTTTAAGTCAGAAGTCACAAGTTTGAAGTCAGAAGTTTCCTTTTCACTTTTAACTTCTGACTTTTGACTTTTCAGGGCTTTCTCTGCGGCAAGGAGAGCACTGAGATCAGGGGCAATGTAATTTACAGATTGCAGCTCGGCAGCCGGAAGCTCAGCTACTTTGAGTACGCTACGTTTTATTAATTCAAAAAAGCAGCGGGTTGTAGCCTCTACGTCGAAGGCCGCGTTGTGGGCTTCTTCAAAACCGGCGTTAAAGAGTTTTTTATACAGCTCTTCCAGCTTGGGCCATTTGAACTTGCCGCCCTTGCCGCCCGGTATGGCGCAAAAATTGGTTACATCATCATTCTTGGTATCGATAACGGGCATGCCCTCGAAGTAATTATCCAGGCCCAGGCGGTAGAACTCCGCCCCTACGATGCTAAGATCGAAATCGATATTATGGCCGCAGAGGTATTTAGTTTGTTTTAATACCTCGATGAACTCGGCCATGGTGGCCTGCAGATCCCGGCCTTCTCTTAAAGCGCGCTCGGTGGAGATACCATGCACCTGCTCGGCATTAAAAGGAATGGTGAAACCCTCGGGCTTTACAATAATGCTGTTTGCACCCAGCAAATTACCCTTTGCATCATGCAATTGCCAGGCAATCTGCACCACGCGGGGCCAGTTATTGCTATCACTTAAAGGAGCGTTATAATTACGGGGCAAACCCGTGGTTTCGGTATCGAAAATTAAAAACATGTATTGTTGCCTGTTGAATGGTTATATGGTTATTTGTTAAAGGTTATGCGTGGCTTACAACCGCCTATTAACCCTTAAACAATCAGCCATTTATTCAACCCATAAATTTACTAAAACAGGGTGTTTTTAGCAGGCTTGTTGATAAATGCCTTTTTTGTTAATCTATACCCAATTTCGCCCCTAAACAACCTCAAATCCGGCACGAGTCGTTAAAATTCTTTGTCAAAATCTTTTCTCATTTGGGGATATTTATATTTTTGTCGGTTCCTTATGAAAAAGAGGTTATCGGTTTTCCTGTTCTGTATCGCCTGCCTGAGCGGCTTGCGAGCGCAGGTGCTTTTACCCAATCTGCCCCAGGTCATAAAAGATACCATCACCAATACCGTTGGTTACATCACAGCTTTTGAACATGACTCGGCTTCTAAGAAGTTATATATAGCAGGAGAATTTGTGCGGGTAGGAAACGTGAACCGTATCGGGTTCGCAGTGATCGATATGACAACAGGAAGTGTTCTGAATGATCTCAGTTTTATTGAACTCAGCGACCTCTCAACATCGAATCATGTTAAGGCAAGACTGAAGATCTTCAAGAACCGCCTTTATATTGGAGGTGCTTTCTTTTCAACACTTGGTGATTATTTCTTTTCGATAAATCTTTCGAATAATAATTACAGAACCTTATACAATCTTGCTCCCTTGAGCGACTGTGAGATCTATAACAACAAGATCTATACTTCGGGAGCTTATTATGTTGGAGGCAATGAGGAGTTTGATGTGAATGAAATGGATACAATGGGTACTATTACGTGGACGAAATCGATAGCCTATACAACCAGCGAACACCTATCCTGCCTCTCCGCAAGGAATAATACCTTATTTATTGGCGGCGCGTTTCATTCCTTTGGCGGAAACACACTGCATAATATCGCCAAAGTTGATCTGATCACCCATACGATCTCAACCTGGCAACCCATTCCACTGCCGGGGCCAACGGGAAATTCAAATTGTTTTGATGTGCAGGACCTGGTGATCTACCCGAATGATGTTCTGCTTAATATTTCGGATGATGTATGTGGTACTCCCCCGAACGGCATAGCAGGATATTCGATCTCAAATGGTAATCAGAACGCTCAGCTACGAACAATTCCCTTTTTATCAAATAGCGAAACTTTGATCGCGGATAATGACACTTCCTTTTGGTATAACACAAGCGGGTTAAAATATTTCGGGCTAAAAACATACACCGGGCCCTGGTCGCCTTTAAGCAATGGTTTTATTCAACCCTACTTTAGAAAAGCAGGCTATCTATTTATCGGAGGATCTTTTACAACATTAGAAGGTGCATCTCATAAGGGATTAGGAATATATTGTCTTGCACCGGTTGCACCTAAAAGAGTCTCCGCTTTCACTAAGGCTTGCCAAGGGCAAACCAATGTTCTTTATATAATAACTCCGGTACAGAACGCCACAAACTACCAGTGGTTGTATACCGGTACGGGTGTAACGGTAAACGGAACCGGGACATCGGTTTTCCTGAATTTTTCTTCCAGTGCCACGAGTGGCACTTTTAAGGTTTGTGCGAAAAGTTACTGTGGAACACCCAGCGATACGCTCTACATCCCATTTACAGTTTATTCGCCACCCAACGTAAACGCGGGAGCTGATATCCGATTCACATGCACAAATACCATTGATACACTTTTAGGTTCATCGTCAACCGTTGGTGCCACATTTGCATGGTATGGTCCTTCTTATAACAGTAGCAGTGCGATTAACCAGGTGCAGAACAGCATTAACAGCGGGAATTATGTTCTTTGGGTGACTGATCCGCTTTCGGGTTGCAAAAGCAGGGATACCGCAGTTGTCACTTACGATACATTACCCCCGGTTTTAAATCATAATCTTACGCCTGCCGAACTGAATTGCAAAACTCCTTCCATCATACTCGATGCTTCTTCTCTTTATAATGCAGGCGATAGTTTACACTGGTCGGGAAATTCGTTCTCACAAAGTAATCCCGCCTTAGTTACTGCGGCCGGCATCTATACTCTTACAATAACTTCGGGAACTAATGATTGTATCAGCAAGGATACTTTCAGGGTTTATAGCAATTATACGCCGCCAAACATTTCCGCCCCGCCTGTGCTCGATACGATCACCTGCGCACGTGATAGTGTTCAGCTGCCCGCCAATACCTCAAGTAGTAACACTATTTTATATTGGAATAACTCCAACAACGATTCCTTGCCGAACAATTCCTACACTCATTTCAGTGGAAGTTACGTAGCCCATGATTTAGATACCAATAACGGCTGCACGAGTCAGCTTATACGTGTGATAAGTCAATTTACAACTCCACCTATTGCCAATGTGCCTGTTGGTCCTTTCAGCATTAACTGTTCCTTCAGTACTGTACAACTTGATGGTTCAAGTCCGAATGCCGGAGCACTTTTAAACTGGGGAGGACCTAACAGTTTTACTTCAGCAGATCCGACTACCGTAACGCAGTCGGGCTTTTATGTCCTCTCCGTGACCAATCCACAAAATGGTTGCGTATCGATTGATTCGGTTGAAGTATTACAGCAAAATATCCTTGTATTGAATAGTAGTCCGGATACAACTATCTGCAATGGTTCTATGGCCTCTTTAAGTTCTTCTGCCATCGGCGGAACATCCGGTTTTACTTATTCATGGAATAACGGAGGAGGAAATCTTCAAAACGCGTTGGTTTCTCCTGCTGATACAACAACCTTTATAGTAACAATAGTTGATGGGGCAGGCTGTACTGGATCTGATACAGTTATTGTAAATGTGCCTTCACTGATCGGTGATTCCGTTCACACCTTCCAGCCTTGCGATCCCAACAACGTGAACGGACAGATACAGGCTTATGGCACAGGGGGTATTCCTCCCTATCAATTCTCATTGAACGGCGGGGGCTTTCAATCATCCGGAATTTTCTCAGGACTTAATTATGGATCTTATTTGATCGGAATAAAAGACACTCTCGGGTGTACACACGGTTTTAGTGCCGTAATTGATAATTCAAGCGTATTACCTGCTCCTGATTTCATTTTATCTACCTCTCAAATACAGGGCGATACTTTTGTTCTGGTAGATATTAGTAATCCGAGACCCGATTCAGTTAGCTGGACTTTACCGTCCGGTTGCACCATCATAAATAGCAATATCTACGCACCTCAGATAATCCATTCAGATACTGGCGCGCTCCAGATCACGCTATTCGCATGGTTTGGAACCTGCGAGATGCAACTCACTAAATTCATTTCGGTCGTTTTGCCCGACACTAATTTCGCAAATGATCACAATAGCAACGGAATTGCTATCCTGACCCTGTATCCAAACCCAAATACGGGTCAGTTCACGGTCGATATAACATTTCACAAGAAACAATCTTTCGCTGTGTTCATTTTTGATGCGCTTGGAAATGAACTCCTTCGGGTTCCCTATTCAAAAACCAATGCCGCCAATATTCCCGTCAACCTAAGCAACGCCGCTCCCGGCTCTTATATTTTAAAAATTATAGCGGAGTACGACAGCAGGAACCGAACTTTCTTAATTGAACCGCATTGATGAGATCCAGTAGATACATATGGGCCATTCTTGCTCTTCTGTTATGTGGCTTTCGATCGCAGGCGCAAAACCTTGAAAAGGTTGGAAAGAAGGATATGGTAACGGTTTCCGGTGGACTGAATTACAATGGCATCTTTTATAACTCAACAGGCATTGATAACCGACGCCCACCTTACAGCTGGTTCTTTAACGGAAATCTTAATGTAAATATCCTTGATGTTAGTTTACCTTTTACTTATAGTTACAGTAATCTCAGTAGCAGCTACACCCAACCTTTTAATATGTCGGGTTGTGCTCCAACTTATAAGTGGGTCAAAACCTATGTTGGCTTTAATAGTATGAATTTCTCCAATTACACATTGGCCGGACATATTTTCCTGGGCGGCGGGGTGGAGCTTACCCCGGGCAATTGGAAGATCGCGGCTATGTACGGCAGATTAAAAAAGGCAATAGAATACGACGCGGTAGACCAATCGGATCAAGCTATGAGCTTTAAGCGCATGGGTTATGGTGCCAAAGTGGGTTATGAAAAGAACGGCTATGGTTTTAATCTCATTTATTTCACAGCAAAAGATGACATTGGAAGTTTGAAGTTCATTCCGTCTAACTCAAGTGTGCTACCTGAGGAAAACACCGTTGTAAGCTTAAACGGAAAGACAAAGATAACAAGCCTCTTCTCATTAGAGGCCGAATATGCGTTATCTGGCGTAACAAGAAATTTGTCGAGCGAAGCACCCGTTCCCAATTCACAAACAAATAAATTACCCTTGATCTTTACAATGAACAGCACCTCGCAGTTCTTTGCCGCTTACAGATCGTCCCTTAGCTTTTCAAAAGGAATTTTCTCGATTGGACTGAACTATGAGAATATTGCCCCGGGTTACAAAACATTAGGTGCTTACTATTTCAATAACGATCTTGAGAATATCACTGTATCACCTTCCCTTCGGCTCTTCAAAGGAAAACTGAACATAGCCGGAAATGCGGGCTACCAACATAATAACCTGGATCAAAGTAAATTCAGCACGAACAAACGTTTCATCTCTTCTGCCAATGTTTCATTTGTCCCGGGCCAGAAATTCTCTTTGAGCGGCATTTATTCCAACTTCACAACTTACACCAATATTCGTCCCATTACCGATCCTTATTATC
Source organism: Bacteroidia bacterium (assembly GCA_025451115.1). Taxonomy (GTDB): domain Bacteria; phylum Bacteroidota; class Bacteroidia; order B-17B0; family Aurantibacillaceae; genus PALSA-968. Next base: position 12,165 of record JANWKZ010000165.1, read on the forward strand.
AAAAGACGGCGGCCGATACGCTCAATTTCTTCCAGGTCTCTCAGAATGGAAGTGCAACCTGTACTTATAATATACCCGGTACGTCTTTACGTCATTCTTTCGTCTTGTCTTCTTCATACCAGGTATCAAGTCAAAAACAGGGAAATACAGAGCAACCATCCACGCAGGTGCTTAACGGGAATTTCTGTTATAATATCTCTTTCGTGAAAAGTAAATGGAACTCGGCTTTTACCTATAACTATAACCGGATAGAAAATTTTGCCAGTACTGCCTTGTACATGGGCCCCGGAATTACGGTCGGAAGATCTTTTGCCAAAAACACTTTGCGTTTGAGTATTTCAAATGTATTTAACCAGGCCTATACAAATAATAAACAAAGTGCCTTGGTGCTCAGTGAAAGAGCCTCTTTATCTTACGCTCCCAAAATAGACAAGAAATTCGGCAAACCTTCGGTTTCCCTCAGTGCCATGTACACAAATAAATTCAAAACAGAAATGACTAAAAACTCTTTCTCGGAATTTACCGGGATGGTGAATTTGAATTATAGTTTTTAAATTATGGCTAAAACAAACACATCTATAATACCCGAGGAAAAAATAATGAGCCATATCTATTTTATCCGCGGACAAAAAATAATGTTGGACAACGATCTTGCTGAACTTTATGGCGTTGAAACAAAACGCCTGAAGGAACAGGTAAAAAGAAACATTGCGCGTTTTCCAAAACAATATATGTTTGAACTTACTGAAAAAGAGTTTGCTTCTTTGAGGTCGCAAATTGCGACCTCAAAGAACGGACGCGGAGGAACGCGGTATTTACCAATGGCATTCACTGAACATGGCGTTTTACAACTATCAAATGTGCTCACAAGCCAAAGAGCCATTAAAGTGAGTTTTAAAATTATAGATGTTTTTGTGAAGTTAAGACAGATACTTAGCGATAATACAGAATTAAGATTACTTATAGAGGAGCTTCGCAAAAAATCAGACAACAACTCAAAGAACATTGAATTAGTGTTTCACTACCTGGATGAGTTACTTGAAAAAAAAGAAAAACCACGAACCAGAAAACCTATCGGATATCCTACACCAAAGAAAAAGTAAGACCCGGCTTTGAGGTCGCAAATTGCGACCTCAAACATAAAGGTCTAAAAAACGGTTTAGCCCCCAATTTTTTCTCCTGTTTCTATTTTCGTACATTTCGGTATGAAAAAATTAAGTCTTGCCCTTTGTTTGATCGCTTCTTCGGCTTTCGCGCAATCCATTAAAACCGATTATGGTGTTTACCCCGAACCTGCGCCTCCTCCCCTGCCCGCGGCAGGCGGTACGTTGGTAGATCCTACCTTCGGTACCACGCTTTTGCGTGTTACGGATGCCAATGATGGAACGGATAATATGCAAGCTTATTCGTACTGGCCCAGCTTTAACAAGAACTCTACTTTGCTCTATATTTTCAGCGTAGGCGGTACGCCTACTCTTTATGATTTCGATACACTGGGTTTTTCAATTTCCAATAAACGCGTGATGTTTCCCACCAACCCACCCGGTGATGGGGCCCCCAATGCCGAAGACGCCATCTGGAGCGGCAAGCATGCCGACCAGATGATCTGCCACACAGCGCAAAAACTGTACAGCTTTAATGTTACTACGGGTACCTATACACTGCTGCATAATTTCGGTACGGCCTACCCTAATTTGTACCTGCAGCAAATGAGCCGCTCTATAAATGATACCACCTTTGCTTTTACCTATAAAGAGAACATCAATTACACCAACATAGGCTACATTACCTACCGCGCCTCCACCAATGTGGTAGATACCGGAAATTTAGCCGGCCTTGATGAAGTACAGGTAGACAAAACCGGGAATTACCTCGTAATTAAAACCGGAAACTCCGGTGCCGGTGTAATTGAGGTGATCATACTCGATCTGTTAACAGGCACCAAACAATATTTAACCGACAATGGCCCGGATTACTCGCCCGGTCACTCAGATAACGGAATGGGCTTTGTTATTGGAGCCGATAACTGGAACAACGCTTATACATTTCGTTCTTTAGCCAATCCGCATA
>JANWKZ010000166.1 GCA_025451115.1 Bacteroidia bacterium
AGTAGCCCACCTGGGCGGCGCGGTATTCGGGCGTGTTTACTGCTGGCAATTGCGTAAAGGGAAAGACTGGCTGAGCATTTTTAAGCGCAAACCGGGCCCGTCGGCCGTAGTAAGAAAAATGCAAAGCGCACAAAAGAAAGTTGAGAACGAAGAAAAGACCCTCAACGAGATCCTCGACAAAATAAACCGCAGTGGCTACGACAGTCTCAGCAAATCTGAGAAGGAAACACTCCAAAAGATAGCCTCTAAAAAGTAAGACCTAAAAATCCCCCCTTTTGGGAGCTTTTTCACACGGCCAATTATCCTACATTTGGCGAAAATCTCTTACATGAAGAAGTTCCTCTATCTATCCCCGCTATTGTTTCTCGCAGCCTGCGGAACACAGGAAGAAAAGAAAGAAGCCGCAGCCATCAATTATCCCTCTACAAAAGTGGTAGCGCACACCGATACCATTAACGGCGTGGCGGTGGCCGACGATTACCGCTGGCTGGAGAACGACACTTCTGCAGAGACCAAAGCCTGGGTAACGGAACAGATCAAAACAACGGATGACTATTTTTCGAAGATCCCGTATCGCGAGCAACTGAAAGAACGTATTACCGAGCTGCTCAATTTCCCAAAATACGGGGCGCCTTTTAAAGTGGGCGACTATTACATCTTTGCCAAGAACACCGGACTGCAGAACCAGGCCGTGTATTACATTCAAAAAGGACTGAATGGTAAAGAAGAGATTTTTCTGGATCCAAATTCCATGTCGAAGGACGGAACCGTTAGTATTAACCTCGCCGGTTATTCAAAAGACAAAAAATATATTGCATACACCTTGAATCGTGCCGGCAGCGATTGGGAAGAGATCTACGTGATGGATGTGGCCAATAAAAAACAACTGAGCGATAAGCTGGAGTGGGTGAAATTCTCAGGCGCTTCCTGGTACAAGGATGGTTTCTTCTATAACCGTTTCGACAAACCTGAAGGCAGTGCTTTAGCCGCCGCTAACGAATACCAGAAAGTGTATTACCACAAACTGGGCGATCCGCAGGAGAAAGATCAATTGATCTTTGAAGATAAGAACGTAAAGCAGATGTATTATGGTGTGGCAGCAACTGAAGACGAGCGCTATTGGTTTATGACCAAATCAAAAGGAACAGGCAACTGGGACCTTTATTTCTGGGATAAGAACAACCCCGCACAAAAAGACTGGAAACAACTCACCTCCGGTTTCGCTAATCAAAGCTATAACCTCGATACCGATGGAGACAATATCATCTTAGTGACCAACGACGGCGCTCCTAACAAGAAAGTGATGCTTGTGGATGCAAAGAATCCGGATAACAAGAATTGGAAAGAGCTGATCCCCGAGAAAAAAGAATACATGGATTTTGCCACCACTGCGGGAAAGAATATTTTCATTTCTTACCTGAAAGATGTTTGCTCTTATGTAGAACAATATGATTACACTGGAAAACTTATCCGCACTATACAATTGCCCGACCTGGGCGACGCAGGTGGTTTTAGCGGGGAGCGCGATTCGAAAGAAGTGTTCTTTACTTTTACTTCTTTCCTCTACCCTTATACCATTTACAAACTGGATATTGCGAGCGGTAAGTCTGAATTGTTCCGCGAATCGGAAGTGAAATTCGATAAAACGCAGTATGTAACAAAACAGGAGTTCTTTACCAGTAAGGATGGAACTAAAATACCCATGTTCATCGTGCACAAGAAAGGAGTTGAAATGAATGGCAAAAATCCTACGCTGATGTACGGCTACGGCGGTTTTTCTGCTGTGATGAACCCCGGCTTCAGTGCAGCTCGCATTGCATTCCTTGAACAGGGAGGCGTTTACGCGATGGTGAACCTGCGCGGTGGGAACGAATACGGTGAGAAATGGCACGAGGCCGGCAAACTGCTGAACAAACAAAATGTATTTGATGATTTTATAGCCGGTGGCGAATATCTTATTTCGCAGAAATACACTTCACCCGATTACCTGGCCATCAACGGTGGTTCTAACGGCGGACTTTTAGTTGGTGCTTGTCAAACGCAGCGTCCCGATCTTTTCCGTGTGGCCATTCCAATGGTGGGTGTGATGGATATGATGCGCTTTCATAAATTTACTGTTGGCTTTGGCTGGGTTGACGATTATGGCAATCCGGATGATGCAAAATTCACTAAATACATTCACGGATATTCGCCTTATCACAACATTAAGCCCGGTGTAAAATACCCGGCCACTATGATAACCACCGGCGATCATGATGATCGCGTAGTTCCGGCGCACTCATTTAAGTTTGGAGCTAAGATGCAGGCCCTGGCCGATAAAGCCAATCCTGTGATAATACGCATTGAAAGATCGGCCGGTCACGGGGCCGGAAAACCACTTTCGAAAACCATTGAGGAAGTCACTGATGTTTACTCCTTCATATTCTACAATATGGGGATAGAAGTGAAAAAGGTGATCAAAAAAGAAGATCTTTAAACTCTATTTGACCCCTCTTCGCCTGTTCCATGTATTTCTCTGCGCTCTCTGCGCCTCTGCGTGCCAAAATTCGCTCCCCCTGGCAGGCTTCCTGCCCTGAACTTGCCTGTGCCGAGTTTTTTCTCGGTATTTCAGGGTTTGTTTGTATTTGTATTTAATTTACCTTTGATACAGCCTATGAAGAACAAATTCTTAATCTTGACTTTTCTTCCCCTGTTTGCGGCGGGACAATCGTCTCTCATCAAGAAACTCTATGCCGATACTCTGACTGTTGACCCAGTCCTAAAGGAAAAAATGATCTTCAAGATCCAGACCCACGAAGGCGATACAAACGCTTTGAATACGCTGCGCTACAATCGCGTGGTGGCTTACCGCGTAAATGAAGCTTACCATAACAAGACAAGCAAGGAGCATGAAGCAGGCTCCATAGCCGACCGCGCGCATAACAAACTTTCTCCCTTCATTAATCCCGAAGGAAAAGATCTTACCGAAGAACAGATCAAAACGCTTTTAACGCTTTGCAAAACACCCGAGAACTTTCTTTGGAGCGCCTGCCTGGGTAAAGTTGCGGAAGCGGGCTTTGTGTTCCTGAATAACGGCAAGATCACCGGCTGTATCAATATCGCCTGTCATTTTAAGCAATGTGATACCGCTCCTTTCGTACTCCAAACCAAATGGGGTTCACTTACCAACGAAGGCTCAGCGAAATTAATTGAGCTTTGTAAGGAGTTAGGAGTTTTTTACGAGGTGAAGCAGTAATCCCTCTTTTACTTTCTTGTTTAAAGAATCTACGCTAATTTAGATGAACCCTAAACAGTCAAAAAATCACCCCAATCCTGCAAAATCCGAAATTGAGGACACCGACACTTCCTCAGTCCTTGCCGACTAAATCCCGTTTAGTATCTTAAGATATTACTTTGGTATATTTTTACCATGACCTTAGTGCCGTGAAAATTCTTTCACAACTAAAATCATATGCCATGAAGATTTCAAAAAACTGTATTGACGCTTGTTTAGCGTGTTTGACAACTTGCGAAAGTTGTATTACTGATTGTGTTGCCACAGGTAACAAAGAATGTATTTTATTATGTCGCGACTGTGCTGACATTTGTGCTTTATGCGCACGTTTTGAGGCAAGAGGCTCTCAATTTGGACAAGGTTTACACGCTTTATGTGCCGAAATTTGTAAAGCATGTTCGGTTGAGTGTGCTAAGCACGCTTCTCATCATACTTCTTGCAAAGAGTGTGCTGAGGCTTGCAAAAAATGTGCTGCAATTTGCGAAGAACTTGCAACTTCTAAGGTATAATTTGCCAATAAGGGGGGCAATGTTCCCCCTTATTTTAAAACTTGAAATATAAAATATTTATGTATTGGTTGGACAAACGAACCTGGAAGAATTGTTTAATCTCAACTTTTATTTGTCTTATATGTTGCTCCATCGGTACCATGGGTATAACCTTTTATCTTATCGACTATAATTGGGCGGTTGTTCTATTGATCTCGGGAGGCGCGGGCTTAACCTCATCAATCCTAATTATGATCCTATGGCACATATTGTTTCAACAAATGAACTTTAGAGCTTCCTTTAAAAGCAGTTTAAAAATGAGCGCCACCTCAATGATGATTATGATTTTAACCGAAATCATAATCATGCTTTTTATTGCCCCTAAACTTTTCTCTCATCAAATGCATATGAATTCAACTCATAGTTTTAGTACTATGGCAATAGCCATGTTCTTTGGTTTTATCTTTTCACTTCCTTACAATTATTATCACATACAAAAGACCGGTGAAATTTGTCATTAATTTACTGCAGGAGGACGCCAACAGAAAACTGTGTGCCCGCTATAGGTTATAACAGCGCCTACCGATAATTGACACGGACGAGGTAATATAAAGTTTTGTATCTTTAATATCGGGACGGACAAAACGGGGGCCAGCCCCGATAACGTTATTGAATCGCCTTCAAAATGATCCCACAAGCCTTCTTTAATTCTTCGTCCGTAATGGTTAACGGCGGCGCGATGCGCATGCTTTTGGGGTTGAAGAGGAACCAATCGGTAATAACGCCGTTCTCAATGCAGTTATGGATCACTTCCATATTGAATTTCTCGTCACCGAAATCGACGGCAGCCAGGGCGCCACGAGCTCTTAAAGCCTTTATCTTTGGGTGAACGAGTTCTTTTTTGAGGATCTCCCCTATTTCGTTCGCACGCTGGAATAATTTGTTTTCAGAGATGAACTTTGTATTTGCCAAAGAAGCCGCGCAGCAAACCGGGTGACCACCAAATGTCGTCATGTGACCCAGTACAGGATTATCCTGCAGCACATGCATGATCTCAGCCGAAGAAACAAAAGCGCCTATGGGCATTCCTCCTCCCATTCCTTTTCCTAAAGTTAAAATATCTGGCACCACGCCATATTGCTCGAAAGCAAAGAAACTTCCGGTCCTTCCAAAACCCGTCTGAACTTCATCAAAGATCAGGAGTGTTCCTGTTTCCTTACAACGCTCACGCAGTTTTTTCAACCAGTTCTCATTAGCAGCCAGAACACCTGCTTCACTTTGTACAACTTCGGTAAATACGCATGCCGTTTTGGAAGTGATCTGTTGCAGATCTGCCTCGTTATTGAAAGTAATGTGCTTTGTATCGGGCAGCAAGGGACGAAAAGCCGTTTTGAAAAATTCATTTCCTATAATACTCAAAGCCCCCTGCGTACTTCCATGATAGGAATCCTTGCAGGAAATGATCTCGCTGCGTCCTGTAAACCGCTTGGCAATTTTCATAGCGCCCTCGGTCGCCTCTGAGCCGGAGTTAACGAAATAAGTACAATTCAATTTAGCCGGCAACAACTTACTCAAAGCCTCCGCCAATTGCACCTGCGGACTCTGAATATACTCGCCATACACCATCAGGTGCATGTAAGTCTTTGCCTGCTTTTCTATAGCTTCCACAACAGCAGGGTGACAATGCCCCAAATTACTTACAGAAATACCGGAAATAAGATCAATATATTCCTTCCCGTTCACATCCTTCAAGTAAACCCCATTAGCGGAAACGATCTCCAATCCCACCGGGGCGGGACTCGTTTGGGCCACGTGCTGTAAGAATAATTGTCGGTTGCTTAAATGCATATTTTAAACGTCATTGCGAGGCCACTGGCGAAGCAATCCCTCAGTAGTTAGCTACTAACTCCTTCAGTTTCTTCTGAACTCCCTCGTTTGGTGTTACCAAAGGTAAGCGAACGGCTGCTCCGCACACTTTCAACATTCCAAGCACGTGCTTCACACCTCCGGGGTTTCCATCGGCAAAGAGTTGTTGGGTAATCTCAAAAGTTTTGTAATGCAGTTTGCGGGCGGTGGCAAAATCACCTTTTAATCCGCTGCGCACCATATCCGAGAAATCTTTAGGGAAAGCGTTCGCAACAACCGAAATTACTCCGTCGGCACCACACGACAATAAAGGAAGCGTTAAATTATCATCGCCACTGATCACCAAAAAGTCTTTGGGTTTATTCTCAATGATCGTCATGCATTGTTCTAGGTTACCTGAAGCTTCTTTTACGGCTACGATATTGGAAAATTCTTTCGCGAGCTTCAAAGTTGTTTCCGGCGCAACGTTGGAAGAAGTCCTTCCCGGAACATTGTAAAGAATGATCGGCATTTTGGTCGACTTCG
>JANWKZ010000167.1 GCA_025451115.1 Bacteroidia bacterium
ATGACGCAGGGTTTAGCTTGTGTAGCCGTGGGCGGATCTACCAATTATCGCTATGAACTGACCGATCTGGGCACAAGCGCTGTTACCGTGTATTACCGTACCAATAACAGCACCCTGTTCCAGATGAACTGGGCGAATGCGGCTTATAACAAAACCTACAGCATACGCGTGGCGGCTTACGTATCAGGAGCATGGACACTTTACGGAACTTCCTGCAACGTAACTACACCGGCCAGCGCACCTACCAGCAGCCTGGTGCCCGCTTCCTGTGGTATCACGGAAACCAGTCTTACACAAGGTTTAAACTGTGTTGCTATGACGGGGGCCAATAACTATCGTTACGAGTTGACCGACCAGGGTACAAGCGCTGTAACCGTTTATACAAAAGGAAATAACAGCACCCTTTTCCAGATGAACTGGGCTAATGCCGCTTATGCTACTACTTACAGCATTCGTGTGTCGGCTTACATAGGAAATGTTTGGGGCAGTTATGGCAATGCCTGTAACGTAACTACGCCATCGGCACCCACTACTAGTTTGCAACCCGCTTATTGCAATATCACGGAGACAAGTCTTACGCAAGGACTATCCTGCGTGGCCATCACCGGGGCTTCCAACTACAGGTATGAACTAACGGATCTAAGCAACAGCGCCGTGACCGTGTACACAAAAGGAAATAACAATACTTTATTCCAGATGAACTGGGCCGGCGCCACTTATGCCAAAACTTATGCGGTAAAAGTAGCCGCTTATGTGGGAGGCGTTTGGGGTGCTTACGGAGCAGCCTGTAACGTAACCACGCCGGCTTCGGCCATTATGGGTAATTCGGTTAGCGACCTAAGGTTACTGGGACTTGATGGTGGGATCTTACTTAGTCTTTTCCCGAACCCGAACAACGGAAACTTTACGCTGAATGTGAATACCGAGGCGGACGTTGATGTTCTCTCTGTTTTAGGGGAGGTTGTATACAGCGGCACTGTTAGTGCGGGTGATAACACGATCGACGCTACTTCTTTAAAGCCGGGTATGTACATCGTTGTGGTGCATAATGGAAGTACTGCGGCGCAATTAAGAATGATAAAAGAATAAAGAAGCCGTTTGGAACAGCCGTGCTCAGTGATTGGTGGTTAGTGAATAGTGGAATGTCAGGCTGTTAGATGGTTTTTAATTTGATCGAGAATACAGAAGCCGTCCCGGGTATCCCGGGGCGGTTTTTTTTGTGGAAAAATAATCCTATCATAAAATTTTTTTATTCTATCATTTTGAGAGAATTTTGTATCTTTGTGATGGGATATGAGGTATACGGAAAGACATAATGAGATCCTGCGGATACTGGGTTCGGAGCCGGGAATTTCTATTTCCCGCATCCTGGAGCTGTTCAGATCGGAGGTTTCTATACCTACCCTGAACCGTGATCTTGCTTTTTTGGTTGAGCAGGGTGCCTTGCTGCGTTATGGAAAGGGGCGTACCACGCGTTATAATCCTGCTGAAGGGGCTATGCTTTTAAATGAGGGCCTGGCCGAAACTTATTTTAACCGTGAGATAGATAATCGCCACGCGCAGCCGGAGTTCAACCCGGAGATATTTAAAACACTGAAGCATGTGGATATTTTTTCAGCTAAGGAAAATTCTTTGCTGGAGCAATTGCAGAAGGAGCATGCAAAAAGGATAAAAAATATCAGTCCCGCACTTTTTAAAAAGGAAGTGGAACGGCTTACCATAGAGCTTAGTTGGAAGTCTTCGCAGATAGAAGGAAATACGTACTCACTTCTTGAAACCGAATTGTTGTTCACGGATAGGATACCCGCGCCGGGTAAAAGTAAATTCGATGCGCTTATGCTGCTCAATCACAAAACGGCGCTCGGATATATTTACAGCGGTCGCATCAGCATGAAGCACCTTAAGATATCATCCATTGAGGGCCTTCACAGCCTTTTGATCAAAGATCTTGGAGTAAGCAAAAACCTGCGCAGAAGACCGGTGGGAATAACGGGAACTATTTACCGCCCGCCCGATAACGAATTCCAAGTGCGCGAGTTCCTGGAAAAAACCTGCACGCTTATCAATCAAAAGAAGAACGTATTTGAGAAGTCCATGCTTGCAGTACTTTTTATTTCCTATATCCAGCCTTTTGAGGATGGGAATAAACGCACGGGTCGTATTTTAGGCAACGCTGTTCTTATCAAGAACGGGTATTGTCCGCTTTCTTACAGAAGTGTAACACCTGTTGATTATAAGAAGGCGATGATCCTTTTTTACGAGCAGAATAATATTACGGCCTACAAGAAGCTTTTTATGGAGCAGTATGAGTTTGCGGTGAGGAATTACTTTTAGCAGCCGGGTGAACAGCCGTGGTTATTGAATAATGGTTAGTGTGGGGAGGCAAGCTCCCCATCGCGAGTATACCTCACGAGTTAGTGATCAGTGGGGGTGTTTTTAGTGGATCACGGTAAGTTTGCTGAATGAGGTTCTGCCATTGTATGAGGTAGTGATGAAATAGATCCCGGGAAGGAGATCCCTTATATCGATCGCTTCGCTCTCTCTTGCAGTAGTTCTCTCGAAAACGAGCTCTCCTGTAGCGTTGAAGATGCTGATCTTGCTCATTCCTTCTAAACCTTCGATCTGAACCGAGGTGGATGCCGGATTAGGGTAGAGGGTAAGTTTTGGGAAATCCTGATCATATAAAGAGGTAGAAATGGAAACGCAGGTGGGCTCTTCGAAGCCTACCGCGTTATCTGTTGTGTTGTTGTAATTGAGGATGGTCCCATTCGTAACATCGATCGTGAAAATGGCAGAATTGTTATTCATGTCGAAACCGCGAAAAGTATATTCCCCGCTTTGGCTGATGCTGGTTGACTCACCGTAAAAGCCGGGAACGATGGTGGTGTAGCTGGCTACGGTTGTGTGGCCGGCAGTCATTGTATTCAATTCCTCCAATCTGTAAACGCCGTTATCATCCCACATGCCGTAGGTTTTGTTGTCGGTTGGACTGTATTTCATGCCGCGGATATTATCTGTAAATGTGTTATCGGCTATAACGGCGCCTGTTTTTACATTGAGCGTACGGAGTTTGAAAACGGTGCTGGTGAGTACGCGCCAGGTGTAGGTTTGCGCGGTAATATCCATGCTGAAGGTTCCGCCCACGTAGCCCTGCATGTTTGAGATAGGCGCAACGACAGTTAAAGCGGCCGTAACTGGATCTATCTTCACGAAATTATACAAGTTGCCGTTTACCTGTATTCCGTAAAGTGTTGAATCGGCGCAGTTGTACTCAACTCCAACCACCGTGGTGGTCATAACAGGACTGTAAATAACCGCTCCGTTCGAGCGATTGAGGGTATACAGCACTTTATTGGTATTGGCCTGGGCGACGAAGTGATAATAGTTGAGATCGTAATTGGTAGCCGAAATGTCGGGTGTAACAAAGCCTGTGATGGGAGGGAGGTTTGCCACTGTTGTTTTAATGCCGGTAACGGCATTAATGCGTACGTATTTGTAGCCGCCGTTTATCTGGTCTTCCCAGATGGCGTTGGGGGTTTGGGAAATCGCCAGCTGAAAGCAGGCGGTTAACAGAATAAGGAGTAGTGGTTTTTTCATATACTAATATACAAAAACAAAAACAATTCCTTAAAATGCGAACTAACCACTTGTTATGTGTATTAGAATAAAGAAAAATAGTTTTGTTTCCTCATTCGTAATAAACAATATGCTAGTTTGAATACCAGGAATTTGTACAGCAGTGGTGGTGTCTGTAATAGGATGGGCACAGGTCTTCGGAGGATCATCCGCAGTAAGCAGCCCTTCATTCGTTCTTTTGGCTTGACCCAAAAGAACCAAAAGGTCAAGGCCGACCGATACCTTCCGCACGGGGCCACTCGGCTCGGCGGACGGCCGGGCCAGCGCTCGATTTCAGAGAACTGTAGTTCTAAATTTTAACAGTGCACCGCACCATTAAGGGAAGATATCTGCGCAGCCGGAAGTTTGAAAGTATAGAGGCACTAAGCAAATACCTGGAATGGGTGGTTATGGATTATAACACCTTGCGGCCGCATTATAAACACCGTCCCCTAACACCCCACGAAGTGTATTTTAACATTCCGCTCGACTTTGATATCAGGAAACGTACAAGGACCGCCATGAAGAAGCGCGTGAAAGAAAATAAGAACAGTAAATGTATTAAGTGCCAGGGTTTTAATTATAAAAAATACAAGGAGACCTGCCACGGATCGTGCCCTAGCGGGATAGACAAACTTCGGTACACCGAAGGTAAGGCATTCCGGTAAATAACCACAGCTTGTTAATCAATTGATATTACCTTTAACCGAATGAGGCAACCCCTAAAAGGGGGATTTGCCGCAAGAAAAAACCCCGCTCGTTGAGCAGGGTTTTTTACTTATCGAGAGATGATTACTCTTCAGTTTTAGTTTCGCCTTCGGCTTTTGCTTCAGACTTTTTGGTTTTACCGCGACGGGTAGTTTTCTTCTTGGTTTCTGCACCTGCAGCTTTTTTGTTATTGCTGTACAGCTCGTTGAAGTCAACCAGTTCGATGAGGGCCATATCGGCCGCATCGCCGGGGCGGTGACCGGTTTTAATGATGCGGGTATATCCTCCCGGGCGGTCGGCCACTTTCGGAGATATTTCCTTGAACAATACAGATACTGCAGTTTTGCTTTTCAGGTAAGCGAATACCGAACGGCGGCTGCTGGTAGTATCGTTCTTGCTTTTAGTGATCAGCGGCTCAACGTATACGCGCAAAGCTTTTGCTTTGGCAACGGTTGTAAATACGCGCTTGTGCTCAAATAAAGAGCAAGCCATATTGGCCAACATCGATTTACGGTGTGCGCTGGTGCGGCCTAAGTTGTTTATTTTATCTCCGTGTCTCATGATTTCTTTTCTCTATAATATTATTCTTTATCTAACATGTATTTACCAACGTTCATTCCAAACTGTAATCCTTTTGCAGCAATTAAGTCTTCTAACTCAGTAAGTGACTTCTTACCGAAGTTGCGGAACTTTAACAGGTCGTTCTTGTTGAAAGCAACCAGCTCGCCTAGTGTTTCTACGTCGGCAGCTTTCAAGCAATTCAGTGCGCGTACTGAAAGATCCAGGTCAACTAATTTGGTTTTCAGCAATTGACGCATGTGCAGTGTATGCTCGTCGAACTCGTTCTCTTTCTTCTTGTCTTCTGTATCCAAAGTGATGCGCTCATCGCTGAACAGCATGAAGTGATGGATAAGGATCTTAGCGGCTTCTTTCAAAGCATCTTTAGGATGAACCGATCCGTCTGTAGTGATCTCAACGATCAGTTTTTCGTAGTCGGTCTTTTGTTCTACACGATAGTTCTCAACGAAATATTTTACGTTCTTAACAGGCGTGTAAATAGAATCGATAGCGATCAAACCGTGTGATGCGTTGCTTGGTTTGTTATCTTCAGCAGGAACATAACCGCGGCCTTTGTTGATGGTGATCTCCATCTTTACTTTGGCGTTGTTCTCGCAATGTGCAATTACCAGGTCGGGGTTCAATACCATGAAACCATTCAGGAATTTACCCAGGTCGCCGGCAGTGATGGTGTCTTTACCGGAGAAAGTACAGGTAGCTTTTTCGAAATCGTGGTTATCGATCTGTTTTTTGAAACGGATCTGTTTCAGGTTAAGAACGATCTCGGTAACGTCTTCGGTAACACCTTTGATGGTAGAAAATTCGTGGTCGGCGCCTTCTATTTTCACAGAAGAAATGGCAAACCCTTCTAACGACGACAGGAGGATACGACGCAGCGAGTTACCAATAGTAATACCAAAACCCGGCTCTAAAGGACGGAACTCAAACTGACCTTCAGAATCGTTTGAATTAAGCATGATCACTTTATCGGGGCGTTGGAAGTTTAATATTGCCATGTTTTATATTTTTTTAATTGTTGTTATTTAGAATCTGATTGAGAGACGGGCAAAGAAACCTATTACTTAGAGTACAACTCCACAATAAGCTGTTCTTTGATGTTCTCGGGGATCTGCTGCCTGTCTGGACGGTTGATGAACTTACCGGTCATCTGTTTCACGTCGAAATCAAGCCATGCATATTTGTTGGTAGCACCTGCCATCGCGTTAACGATCGCTTCGTGTGATTTTGATTTCTCACGAACGGCTACTACGTCGCCGGGTTTTACAATGTAAGAAGCGATGTTCACGATCTCACCATTTACGGTGATGTGACGGTGACCAACCAATTGGCGTGCGCCTGAACGGGTAGGAGCTATGCCTAAGCGGTATACCACGTTATCTAAACGTGATTCACAAAGTTGCAGTAACACCTCACCGGTTAGACCTTTGGTTTTCTTAGCGAGGTCGAACATACGTTCGAACTGACGCTCGAGGATACCATAGGTGTATTTTGCTTTTTGCTTTTCAGCCAGCTGTACGCCGTACTCGCTCACCTTGCTACGCTTTTTTGCTAAACCGTGCTGCCCGGGAGGGTATGGTTTTTTCTCTAATGCTTTATCAGGACCAAAGATTGGCTCTTTGAATTTCCTTGCGATCTTTGATTTGGGGCCAGTATATCTTGCCATTTTATTTTTCTTTTAATCTATTAAACTAATTATACGCGACGTTTTTTAGGAGGACGGCAACCGTTGTGGGGGATAGGAGTGATATCCATGATCTCCATTACCTCTATGCCTACGGTGCCTAAGCTACGGATAGCTGACTCGCGTCCACCGCCCGGACCTTTAACGAAGATCTTCACTTTACGCAGACCCGCG
>JANWKZ010000168.1 GCA_025451115.1 Bacteroidia bacterium
ACTCGCGCATACACTGCCTATCGTCATCCACGTGCTCTAATACGTGATTGCAAAATATCACATCGAAGGTATTATCCTTAAAAGGCGCTTTATGAAGATCCATCTTTACATCCGCAATCGGACTGTTGAGATCGGCCGTTGTATAATCGATGTTCGGCATTTTCTTAAACAGCTTATAGAAACACTGCTCAGGTGCAATGTGCAGCATTTTATGTTTAGCCGTAAAGAAATTCGTCTTGTTCTTTAAATACAACCAAAGCAAGCGGTGCCGCTCTAAGGATAAGCTGCCCGGACACAAAACATTCTTACGCTTGGCGCGACCCGAATATCCATAAGGAAGGAATTTGCGGTACGTTTTTCCACTGATAGGATCTTCGTAACGCTTTCCGTAATACACCAGCGGGGCGATCTTACTGAACCATAAACTAAAAGTGATAAGTATCGGGCGCGGAATGGTACGCAGTAACCAATGGAACATTATTCAATACAATTAAAAAGTAAACACTTGATTGAATAATAGCGAGCAACCCGGATCTTATTTACGATTTGAATCTGCATTTTGCCTCGCTACTACAATAATTTGGTGATTATTTCATCTACTCCTACTCCATCCGCTTCGGCTTTGTAATTACGAACTACACGGTGACGAAGCACGTTGTGCGCAACGGCCTTCACATCTTCCATATCGGGAGAGTATTTTCCATGGAGGGCGGCATGCGCTTTAGCACCCAACACTAAGTATTGCGAAGCGCGCGGACCTGCTCCCCAGGCGAGGTATTGACTTGCTAATTGGTTAGCGACGTTCGGGCGTGTTTTAACTGCAAGTTTCACGGCGTACTCGATAACGTTATCTGCCACAGGGATCTTGCGAATAAGTTGTTGGAAATATAAAATCTCTTCCGCTGAGAGTATCTTGTTCAAAGAAACACTGCGATCTACGGTAGTTTGCTTCACCACCTGGTATTCTTCTTCCAAAGAAGGATAATCCAACCAGAGGTTGAACATAAAACGGTCGAGCTGCGCCTCGGGCAGCGGGTAGGTTCCCTCCTGCTCGATCGGGTTTTGCGTTGCCAATACAAAGAAGGGTTCCTGCAAAGTATATTTCTTTCCCGCCGCGGTAACATGACGCTCCTGCATAGCTTCGAGCAGTGCAGCCTGCGTTTTGGGCGGCGTACGGTTGATCTCATCCGCCAAAACGATATTAGCGAACAAAGGACCTTTTACAAATTTAAAATTGCGGGCTTCGTCCAATATCTCAGAACCGGTAATATCACCGGGCATAAGATCAGGAGTAAATTGAATGCGATTAAAAGTCAATCCGAGTACATCGGCAATGGTATTTACCAAAAGTGTTTTGGCTAGGCCGGGTACACCTACTAAAAGACAATGTCCCTTACAAAATACAGAAATGAGTGTGTTCTCAATAACATCATGCTGCCCTACGATCACTTTTCCTATCTCGGCCTTCAGTTTTTTTCCGGCCGCGCCCAGGGCATCCAAAGCTTCAACATCCGATTTATAATTCATACTGCTTTATTTAGACCCGGAGAGATCCTCCGGAAACGGTAACGAAAGTACTAATAAAGAGGGAGAGCAGCAAACAGCCTTCCTAACGGGCTAACAGGAAAAAACCCTTCTCGGTAACATCAGGAGAAGGCTTATCGTCGATCTGCATTTTACGGTAATGTACGATGAAAAAATAGGTGCCCTCCTGGGCAAGATTTCCGTAAATGTCATTACCCGCCCAGCCTTTGTTGTACACGTGGGTCTCATACATGAATTGTCCCCAGCGGTTAAAAATGGTCATTTCATAACTTTCAATACAGATCGGGTTTTGCACCTCGGGCACAAAATTATCGTTCCTGTAATCGCTATTAGGAGTAAAAACATTCGCGAAACTGATCTTGAACTCAGGACCGAACATGCATTGGATCTTATTCACGTCGGGCGGCATCTGGGCCTTAACCACTACACAAAAAAACAAGATCAATCCTAAGAAGAGCTGCCCCTTTTTCATACCCCAAAGATAGGACATCGTTGCAAAATATGCAATCCGGCTTTGCAAGTGGTGGGTTTAGGCCGATAACTGGCAAAACCGAGCCTGTCTTACGGTTAATTTTTTACCTTTGCAGGCTATGAAGATCTCCTATAACTGGCTTAAAACACTCATTCCTTTAGACGCTTACAGCGTAACCGATATGGCCGCGGCTTTAACCGCTTGCGGACTTGAGGTTGAGAGCTCCGAAGCCTTTGAACAGGTAAAAGGGATGCTGAAAGGCGTGGTTGTGGGCCATGTTTTAGAGAGAGTTAAACATCCAAACGCAGACAAACTAAGCCTTACCAAAGTAGACGTAGGCAATAACACCGTTTTAAGCATTGTTTGCGGTGCCCCCAATGTAGAGGCCGGTCAAAAGGTTTTGGTAGCTACCGTTGGAAGTGTTTTGCACACGAGCTCCGGAGAAACCATAGAGATCAAAAAATCGAAGATACGCGGTGAAGCCAGCGAAGGAATGATCTGTGCGGAAGATGAACTGGGCTTAGGCGAAAGTCACGCGGGAATTATGGTGCTGCCCGCCGAAGCCCCGCTTGGGAAACCGGCTGCGGAGTATTTGAATTTATATACTGATACAATTCTCGAGATCGGTCTAACACCTAACCGCGGCGACGCCGCTTCTCATTATGGAGTTGCGCGCGACCTGGCTGCTGTTTTGAATTGCAGGAACAACACAAACGATATTGAAGCACGGTTAAAAGGTCTCAATGAACTACCCGAACCCTCGGGCGTTCTTGCCATTGATGTAAAAGTGGAAGATCATGAAGCCTGTCCGCGCTACAGTGGAGTTACCATCAGCGGAATAAAAGTGTCGGAATCACCCGAGTGGCTCAAAAATAATTTAAAAGCGATCGGCTTGCGACCTATCAATAACATTGTTGACATAACGAATTTTGTTTTGCATGAAACGGGGCAGCCGCTGCATGCTTTCGACGCTTTTGCCATTGAAGGAAAGCAGATCGTGGTGCGCAAAGCGAAGCAGGGAGAGAATTTTGTTACGTTGGATGGAGTAGAAAGAAAATTGGTTTCATCAGACCTGGTTATTGCTAATAGCAAAGATGCCATGTGCATTGCGGGAGTTTTCGGTGGATTACATTCAGGTGTTAGTGAGAAAACAACCGCTATTTTCCTGGAAGCTGCCTATTTCAATCCTTCTTCTGTAAGAAAAACAGCGAAACATTTAGGCATTAAGACCGATTCTTCGTTCCGTTTTGAACGCGGAGCGGATCCTGAGATGACCGTGAATGCCATCAAGAGAGCAACAGCGCTTATTCTTGAACTGGCGGGTGGACAGGTCTCTTCTTCATTGATTGATATTTATCCAAATAAACTGGAACCTTTCAAGGTTGGTTTTTCATTGGCTAACTGCGATAAGATCGCCGGAAAAGAAATTGACAGAACGGTTATTAAGAATATCATTCGTTCGGTAGGAATTGAAATAGTTACGGAAGGAGCGGATGGTTTATTGCTGCATGTCCCTAGATACAAATACGACGTAACGCGCGAGATCGATGTGATCGAGGAAATAATGCGTGTATATGGACTGGATAATATTGCTTCTTCAGAAAAAATAGCTTTCTCGGTTCCTCAGACTGATAAAAGCAACGTGGTGCGCGTGGATAAAGAACTGAACCAATTGATGGCGCATTTAGGCTTCAATGAAATGATGGCAACCTCGCTGACGAAAGGGAGTTACATGGAAGGACAGGAAGGTGCTGTGCCTATGTTGAATCCTTTGAGCCAGGATATCGCAGTATTGAGGAATTCGATGCTTTACGGGATGCTTGAAGCAGTGAACTATAACGTCAACCGTAAAAATGAAGATCTTAAACTGTATGAATTCGGAAGAAGTTACCATAAACAGCCCTCAGGAGATTTTGCTTACACAGAGAAGAAAACAATGGCGCTTGTAATGAGCGGTAATAAGCATGCGCCTTCGCATCACGCAAAGACCGAGGGCGTGAGTATTTTTACCCTTAAAGCTTATGTGGAAAGTGTTTTAAGCCGACTGGGAATAGATTTTTCAGCGCAATCAGCCGAAAATAATTTGTTAGAAGGAGCAACACAATACGGCTCCGGCAAAAAAGTGTTTGCAACCATTGGACTGGTAAAGAAGTCAGCGTTAAAAACATTCGATATCGCTCAACCTGTTTACTACGCCGAGTTCTATCTCGAAAGCCTTTACAAAGCCGCCTTCGCCCCGGTTATTTATGCAGAGCCCGCTAAATTCCCCGCCGTTAAGCGCGACCTGGCCCTTCTCCTGGATAAGGCCATTACCTACTCACAGTTAGAGAAAGTGGCTTTTGAGGCCGAGCGCAAGCTTTTAAAAGAGGTGAGCCTTTTTGATGTGTATGAAGGCGACAAAATACCGGCCGGCAAGAAGTCGTATGCCCTCAGTTTTACGCTTTTGAGCCAGGAGGCTACCCTCACCGATAAACAAATAGAGGGAAGCATGGAAAAGCTACAGAAGGCCTTTGAAAAGGAATTTAACGCAAGTGTTAGGAGTTGATTTACAATAAATTAACACTGTTTTCCTCAAGTTTTCCACCAATCCCTAACAGCTTTTCAACCGGACTTATGAAAAACGGTGAATTGGCCTTTTAGACCAAGCTCTCATTTATGTAGCTGAATTCTACCCTACTTGCACGGTTTAGGTCGTACCTTTGTTGGGCTCAAAAAAATCACAAACACACAAACACATGTTCGAAATTTTAAACCACTTCCAAAGCAAGTACAAACCGCTAGCCAAGGAAGGTCTCCGCATCCAGGGCCTGTCGATGGTCGATCCGAAGCGTAAAAAGCACGTGATCATGATCTCTAAACCCTTTGTGTTTGATAACCGCAAACTTCCAAAAGTCTACGACGGACTTGAAGTAAAATCGAAGATCGAAGGTGATCTTCCTGTAGAATTTAAAGTTGACGCTAAAAAAGAATATATCTGGGCCCCACAACGTTTCGAGCAGTATGTTGACCGCTGCGCTGACGAGATCCGCAAGAAATTCAAAAAACCTGAGATGAGCCGTGTTGAAATGCTTGACGCATTGGCATTCGGCAGTTTCGAGGAGCATAAAAAGAAAGCTACGCAATTATTGAAAGAGGGTAAAATTCCTCCTTTCACACTTAACTAAGCAGCAATATATTAGTAAGGGTTAAACTATTGATTACTGCTAAATGCAAGATCCCTCCGCCCCCAAAGCGGAGGGATTTTTGTTTTATTTAGTTAAGCACAAAATAAATCCACTCATACTTTCCGGGTTTTTTAGTTAAAACATGCCTGTAAACCAGTAGATTGACGCGATTATTTTTTCGCTAAGGGTTTGATATTTAGCCCTTAATTGTTAGCTTTGCACCCCTAAAATCAAAAGATAAAGAAATATGAATAATTACGTCCTCTATTTAGTGCCCGCACTCGGAATCCTTGGTTTATTGGTAATGGCTATAAAATCTGCCTGGGTAAGTAAGCAAGACGCCGGTGATGCAAACATGCAGGAACTGGCCGGCTATATTGCCAAAGGCGCTATGGCATTTTTAAAAGCAGAATGGAAAGTGCTTAGCATTTTCGTGATCTTTGCCGCAGGTTTATTAGCCTACTCCGGAACCATTCATGAAGTGAATGGAGTTCACATCCACTCCAGTTGGATCATTTGCGTAGCATTTATTATCGGGGCCGTTTTTTCGGCTACCGCAGGATATATCGGTATGCGCGTAGCAACAAAAGCCAACGTACGTACTACACAAGCGGCTCGTACCAGCCTTAAGCAAGCCTTAAAAGTTTCTTTCACAGGTGGCACCGTTATGGGATTGGGAGTTGCCGGCTTGGCGGTTCTTGGTTTAGGAGGTTTGTTCATTGTTTTCTTGTCCATATTCAAAGACCTCGGCGCCGATACAGTTAAAACTGCTATCGAAGTATTAACCGGTTTCTCTTTAGGAGCTGAGTCTATCGCGTTATTCGCCCGTGTTGGTGGAGGTATC
The DNA here is from genome assembly GCA_025451115.1 of Bacteroidia bacterium. Classification (GTDB taxonomy): domain Bacteria; phylum Bacteroidota; class Bacteroidia; order B-17B0; family Aurantibacillaceae; genus PALSA-968. Next base: position 6,026 of record JANWKZ010000168.1, read on the forward strand.
TATACAAAAGCGGCCGACGTAGGCGCTGACCTAGTTGGAAAAGTTGAAGCAGGCATTCCTGAAGACGACGTTCGTAACCCCGCTACCATTGCCGATAACGTAGGTGATAACGTAGGTGACGTAGCCGGTATGGGTGCCGACCTTTTCGGTTCTTACGTAGCAACAATTCTTGCTACCATGGTATTGGGTCAGGAGATCAGTGTTACCGATAAGTTCAATGGTATGTCCCCTATCCTTTTACCAATGGTAATTTGCGGATTGGGCATTGTTTTCTCTATCGTTGGAACCTGGTTTGTAACCATTAAAGATGAAAAATCAAACGTACAGGGCGCACTAAATATGGGTAACTGGTCGTCTATGATACTGACCGTTATTGCTTCGTATTTTATTGTTATGTGGATGTTACCTGATACATTAAGCTTGCGTGGATACGAATTCACAAAACTAAATGTGTTCTGGGCCATAGTAGTCGGTACTGTTGTTGGTGCTATCATGAGCATCGTTACCGAATATTATACGGCCATGGGTAAAAAACCCGTGTTGTCTATCATTCAACAATCTTCAACCGGACACGCTACCAATATCATTGGGGGTTTATCCGTTGGCATGAAATCTACCGTTATTCCAATTTTAACTCTAGCCGGTGGTATCATGGCCTCTTATTATTTTGCCGGATTATACGGTGTTGCCATTGCGGCTGCAGGTATGATGGCAACAACCGCTATGCAATTAGCAATTGACGCTTTTGGTCCAATTGCCGATAACGCCGGCGGTATTGCCGAGATGAGTCAATTACCTCCGGAAGTTCGTGAGCGTACAGATAATTTAGACGCCGTAGGAAATACAACAGCGGCAACCGGTAAAGGTTTCGCTATTGCTTCTGCAGCCTTAACTTCATTGGCATTATTTGCAGCCTTCGTGGGCATTGCGGGTATTTCTGCTATTGACATTTACAAAGCACCGGTATTGGCCGGTTTATTTGTGGGCGGAATGATCCCATTCATTTTCTCCGCATTATGTATACAGGCTGTTGGTCGCGCTGCCATGGACATGGTTCAGGAAGTTCGCCGCCAGTTCCGCGAAATTCCGGGCATCATGGAATACAAAGCAAAGCCCGAGTACGAAAAATGCGTTGCCATTTCTACCAAAGCAAGTATCCGCGAAATGATGTTGCCGGGTGCTATCGCTTTAGTTACTCCTGTATTGGTTGGATTTATTTTTGGCCCCGAAGTATTAGGCGGCTTATTGGCCGGTGTTACCGTAAGCGGTGTGCTGATGGGAATTTTCCAAAGCAACGCCGGTGGAGCATGGGACAACGCTAAAAAATCTTTCGAGAAAGGTGTTAACATCAACGGAGAAATGTTCTACAAAAAATCGGAGCCACACAAAGCTTCTGTTACAGGTGATACTGTAGGAGATCCTTTCAAAGACACTTCCGGTCCTTCTATGAACATCTTAATTAAACTGATGTCGATCGTTTCCCTCGTTATCGCTCCTTATATCGCTACCACAGGAGGTGGGAATATGATCACAGAGGAGATCTTGAAATGCAACATCAACGGAAAAGAATTCGTTTGTACCAGCAAGGCTCAGTGCGACAGTATTATGGCCGCTGAAGGCGGAATGGCCGCACCGCAAAGCCTGCGTACATTAAATGGCAGCTACGTGGTTGACCCCTCACACTCTTACGTTTCTTTCAGCCTGAATCACAATATTTCCAAATCAAAAGGAAGTATCGCTATCGATACCGGTATCATCATCATCAACCCGGCAGATCTGAACAATTCCTGCATCTACATGCGCATGGGCATCAAGTCGCTGAATACACAAAGCAGGGACCGCGACGAGCATCTGATGGCGAATGATTTCTTTCATGCCGACAGTATTCCTTTCGCCACATTCGAGGCTTCGAAGATCGATTCAGTACCTAACGGAAGCATGGAATATACCTACGTTGCCCACGGAAAACTGGGCATCCATGGTGTTGAAAAAGACTGCGACGTTTGGTTCAATTACAACGGCGAATCAAAGAATGAATACGGTACCACACGTGCTTTTGAAGGAATGACCTCTTTCAACCGCCTCGATTACAAAATTGGTAAAGAGAGTAAATCATTGAGCAACGATGTAAAAGTGAACTTTGTGGTTGACACCTGGACCGACGCGCCGAAAAAGTAGTTTTTCCCACTTTGACAAAATGTAAAAAGCCCCTCCCTGAGGGGCTTTTTCATTGTAAATGGACCCGATTGGCCTCCGAATACCCTATCCTTACCTCATTCCTTGCCGCCGGTCACAGCCATAGTTTGTTTTGGTCTTTTTTTTCGCTAAATTTGAAAGAACCAAAACTCCGTCCCATGAAAAAACCAGTACTCGTATTGCTTGCGGCCCTGGCTGTGCCTG
>JANWKZ010000169.1 GCA_025451115.1 Bacteroidia bacterium
AGAGATCGCTCCGCCAACCGGGGCGATTTTCTTTTCAGGGAATTCCTGTATTTTGACTAAGTGCCGAGATGACATTAGAAAAGGAGCAGGGATAATAATTTTGCGTCACTCGGCATTAAACTATAACTTTGTTTTGCTATTGAATAGTTCAATTTGAAGCATATGAGCACCAGGAAAAAAAGTAAGATCATCAATGATCCGATCTATGGGTTTGTAAACCTGCCGGGCGATCTTATTTCCGACCTGATCAATCATCCATATTTCCAAAGATTACGTCGCATAAAGCAATTGGGCATGACCAACCTGGTGTACCCGGGCGCTTTACATACACGCTTTCATCATGCTATTGGCGCCATGCACCTGATGACCGAGGCGATCGATGTATTGAGATCAAAGGACATAGAAATTACCAATGAGGAGGCCGAAGCCGTTGCCATCGCTATCCTGCTGCATGATATTGGTCACGGGCCTTTCTCGCATGCGCTCGAGCATTCTATCGCGAAGAACATCAGTCACGAAGATTTTTCCGCATTGCTAATGGGAAAACTCAACAAGGAGTTCAACGGAAAATTATCGCTCGCCATCAAGATCTTTAACAACCAGTATAAAAAGAAATTTCTGCATCAATTGGTGAGTAGTCAGCTTGACATGGACCGCCTGGACTACCTGAAGCGTGACAGCTTTTTTACGGGTGTTTCGGAAGGTGTGATCAGCAGCGATCGAATTATTAAAATGTTGCATGTAAAAAATGATGAGCTTGCTATCGAAGAAAAAGGAATTTACTCTATTGAAAAATTCATCATTGCCAGAAGGCTGATGTACTGGCAAGTGTATTTGCACAAAACGGTTGTGGCGGCAGAAAACATGCTGGTGAACATTTTAAAACGCGCCAAGGAGCTTTCTTCGCAGGGAGAAGAATTATTTGCCACTCCGGCTTTATCGGTATTCCTGAAAAATAATTATACCAAGAAAGATTTCGAGGAATATCCGGGACTTTTAGAAACATTCGCGCTGCTGGACGATTACGACATTTTTGCTTCCGTAAAAATATGGATGCATCATAAGGATAAGATCCTTTCTGCACTTTGTCGCAGCCTTGTAGATCGTAAGCTCTTTAAAATAGAATTACAAAAAGAAAAATTCACCACTTCCTATAAACAACAACTCATTCAAAAGGCCGGCCGGAAGTATAAAGTTTCCGATAAGGAAGCTGCGTATTATGTAACTTCAGGAGAGATCGAGAACAGTGCCTACAAAACAAATATCATCAAGATAAATATTTTGATGAATAACGGAAAAGTACTAGATATTGCTGAAGCGAGCGATCAACTGAACACCGAAGTCCTTTCAAAGACCGTCAAGAAATATTTTATCTGTTATCCTAAAACCTTAAACACCCGGCCATGAGCATCAAGCCCAAGTACGCACACGAATCATTAACCGTTACTACCGAACTCGTTCTTCCCAACGATACAAATGCTTTGGGAAATCTTTTCGGAGGACGATTGCTTCAATGGATGGACACTACATCGGCCATTGCAGCTCACAGGCACTGCAAACGCGTGGTGGTTACGGCTACGGTTAATAACGTTTCTTTTAAGGAGCCTATCAGGTTGGGCACAATGGTTACCCTTGAAGCGAAAGTTTCCAGGGCATTCAGTTCGAGCATGGAAGTTTTCATTGATGTCTTTGTAGAAGATCCAGTAACGGGGCACAAGAAAAAAAGCAACGAGGCGATCTATACTTTTGTGGCCATCGATCAAAATGGTTCTCCCCTGCCCGTTCCTGAGCTTATTCCTGAAACGGAAGAAGAAAAGACGCGTTTCGAAGGGGCTTTACGTCGCAAGCAATTGGCACTGATCCTTGCCGGTAAAATGAAACCCAGCGAGGCTACCGAGTTGAGGGAGTTATTTATGGGTAAATAATAATTAAACCCGAACTTCTTCAAGCATCCTCAGTTTCTGACAAAGCAATTTGCTTTCCTCAAAATTTAAGGTCTGTTGCCCATCGCTAGCCGCTTCTTCCGGGATCTCGTGTACTTCGTAGATAACGCCATCGGCGCCGGCAACGGCGCCCGCCATCGCAATTTTACTAACGTAATCGCGAATTCCAACCCCGTGCGAAGGATCCGCTATCACGGGTAAATGCGTTTTGTCCTTCAACACCTGGATCGCGTTAATATCAAAGGTATTTCTATAGGCGTTCTCAAAAGTACGGATACCGCGCTCGCATAGGATGAGTTTTTCATTTCCGTTCGAGAAAATGTATTCGGCCGACTGAAGTAATTCATCAATGGTTCCGCTCATCCCTCGCTTTATTAAAACGGGCTTATCTACTTCCCCTAAAGCATCGAGTAAATTAAAATTCTGTGAATTCCTGGCCCCTACCTGGAAGACATCCACGTAATCATGCATTTCTGCGATCTGGGAAACCTGCATAACCTCCGTAATGATCTTTATTCCGTTCTCGCGACAAATAGCAGAGAACATTTTTAATCCTTCAATGCCCAGGCCACGGAAAGCATAGGGTGAACTGCGCGGTTTAAAAACACCGCCGCGCATAATGCGAATGCTGTTTTCTTTCAGGTGTGCCACTATTTTTCTCACTTGTGTTTCATTTTCAATAGAGCAAGGTCCTGCCATGATGGTCAAACCATTATTGCCGATCGTTACTCCATCACCCAGGTCTACTACACTGTGATTTACTTTCCATTTGCGCGATACAAGTTTATAGCTTTCAGACACGCGATGAACGTCTTTAACGCCCTCCAGGCTGCCGATAGAACGGATATCGAAATCGTTCTTCCCGATGCACACCAGGTAATTGGCGTATTGGGTCTTTACTTCAGCGGCCTTGTAATTGATGGCTTTAATAGCCTCATTTATTTTCTCACGCTGGGAGAGATTGATCTTATTTTGTAATTGTATGATCATGCTACTTTTTCTTTTACAATAGAATGAATGAAATTTGAAACCACACTTTTAATATTGTTATCCTTTTCCAATGCTTTTATGAAGGCGCTTCCTATAATGGCTCCGTTGGTGTACTTACATGCCTGCTCAAAGGTCTGCCGGTTAGAAATGCCAAAACCCGTGAGTAAAGGATTGTTCAGTTTGTAAGAGGCAATTCTTTTAAAATAGTTTTCCTGCTCCGTTGCGAATTTATCCTTCGCACCAGTTGTACTGGCAGAAGAAACCAGGTAAATAAAAGCGTTTGATATTTTATCGATATGCCTTACCCGCTCTTCGTTTGTTTGCGGGGTAACCAGGAAAATATTCTGCAAGCCGTGTTTTTCAAATAAGGGCTTATATTGCATTTCGTATTCACGGATAGGAAGATCGGGAATGATCAAAGCGTCAAAGCCATTCTCAGCAGCGCGTTTTAAGAATTTATCTAGCCCGTATTGCAGTAAAGGATTCAAATAACCCATGAGTACAATCGGAATTGAAATACTTTTACGCATTTCTTTCGTCTGCTCGAACAAAAGATCGAGGTTCATTCCGTTCTTTATCGCAACTTCACTGCTATGTTGAATAACCGGTCCATCCGCTAAAGGATCCGAAAAAGGCATGCCCAATTCCACTATGTCAGTGCCATTTTCCTGCAAAGCCGACAATATTTGCATCGTACTATCAACGGTAGGAAAACCGGCCGTGAAATAGATCGATACTAATTCCTTTTTCTTTTTTTCAAATAGTTCTTTAATTCTGCTCATGGTTCATTTTGTTCATGTACGTTTCAAGGTCCTTATCCCCTCTTCCACTCAGGTTCACAACTATAGTTTCATGCTTTTGGAACTTCACTTTTTCCAACGCAGCTAAAGCATGTGAACTTTCGAGGGCGGGAATGATCCCTTCCAGCCTACAAAGCAGGAAGGCCGCCTTCACTGCTTCCTCATCGGTAATACTCAAAAACGACGCCCGCTTTGTTCCATGTAAGTGAGCATGTAGCGGGCCTATCCCGGGGTAATCGAGTCCGGCGGAAATACTGTATGGTTCTGTGATCTGTCCATACGCATCCTGCATCAGCATCGTCTTACAAGCGTGAATAACCCCAGGAGTTCCGATAGCTAATGTTGCGGCTGTGTGGCCCGTATCAATTCCCATCCCGGCAGCTTCGGTTCCTATCAATTTCACATCCGGAGAATCCAGGAAATGATAGAAGGCTCCCGCAGCATTACTTCCGCCGCCCACGCAGGCGATCACAACATCGGGATTTTCTTTCCCGGTCTTTTCAAGAAGTTGCTTTTTGATCTCCTCGCTTATAACGGATTGGAATCTCGCTACCATATCGGGATAAGGATGTGGCCCCACAACAGAACCGATGATATAATGTGTATCCTCCGGATTATTTATCCAGTCGCGTATAGCTTCGTTCGTAGCATCTTTTAATGTCTTGCTTCCGCAGGTAGCCGGAACAACTTTTGCACCAAGCAATTTCATACGGGCTACATTAGGAGCCTGTCTTTTGATATCCACTTCGCCCATGTAAACAATACAATCCAGGTTCATCAGGGCGCAAACAGTTGCAGTAGCTACCCCATGTTGACCGGCACCGGTTTCTGCAATGATACGTGTTTTACCAAGGCGTTTTGCCAGGAGAATTTGTCCGATCGTATTATTGATCTTATGAGCACCTGTGTGATTCAGATCTTCTCTTTTGAGATAAATATTTGTGCTATATTTTTCCGAAAGACGCTTCGCAAGATAAAGAGGGGTTGGCCTGCCCACATAGTCGCGCAGAAGATCCGCATATTCCTTTTGAAATGCGGGATCACCGATTATCCCCTCGTATTGCTGTTGCAATTCCTCTACATTTCTGTGGAGCAATTCAGGGATAAAGGCTCCGCCGAACTCTCCGTAATACCCGTATTTATCTGGTTTGAAATTCATGTTGCTTCAATTTATCTATAAGTACTTTTACTTTCTTTTCGTCTTTAATTCCCGGACTAAGCTCGAAGCGACTATTTACATCAATAGCAAATACCTTCGGATGTACTGAGTTCAAATAAGAGATGTCTTCCGTAATATTAAGGTTCAAGCCCCCACTAAGAAAAACTGTTTTGTCGAAACTGTATTCTTCAAGCTTCTTGTGATCAAAAGACTTTCCACTTCCCCCGTAGTTATCGCTTTTCGAATCGAACAGAAAATGATCGCAGCAATTCGCATAAAGTGCCAAAGAAGAAAAATCAAACGTTTCACTTATCTGGAAAGCCTTGATGACCGGTACCGATCTCCTGATAAGAGAACAGAATTCCGGCCTTTCATCGCCATATAGTTGCACAAGGTCCAATCCATAGCGGGATACGCTGTCCAAAATATTTATTTCATTCTCGTTTACAAATACACCCACCTTTTTTACTCCTGTTATACCTTGCACAAATTCAGGAGAAAGATCAGCCACATAACGCGGAGACTTCTTATAAAAGATGAACCCAAAGTAGTCGGGACCACAGGCAAGCACTTTCTCAATATTTTCGCGGTCCTTCAACCCGCAAACCTTAAGCTTCATGGGCCACTGCTTCCTTTCTAAGTTGTTTAACTTCCCTGACGAATGAGGAACAAACCAGCTCAGGGCGACTATGCTTCATAAAAAATTCGCCCATTAGAAATCCGCGATAACCTACATCTTTCAGTTCCACCAGTTGAGAAGGTTTGCTGATCCCGCTTTCTGAAACTTTTATAGCTTCCGTAGGGAGTTTTGAGAAAATGTTCAGCGATGTTTTCAGAGAGATCTCCATCGTTTTCAGGTTACGGTTATTAACGCCCACGATCTCAATGCCGGGAACGACTTTATCGAGCTCATCTTCTCCGTGTATTTCGAGGAGAACTTCCATGCCGAGACCTTGAGCCAATTTGGAGAAAGCGCTTATTTGATCTTTTGTCAATGCCGCAGCAATCAACAGGATCACATCAGCGCCTATACTCTTTGCTTCGATGACCTGGTATTCATCAACCGTAAAATCTTTGCGCAGGATCGGGCAAAAATTGAATTTCCTTGCCAGCGTAAGATCTTCATTCTTACCACCGAAGTAATTCGTATCGGTTAAAACCGATAGAGCACTTGCCCCGGCTTGCATATAGCCGATCGTTGTGCGTTCAAGATCCGCATACCGGTTTATAAATCCTTTTGAAGGTGATTTACGCTTGAACTCAGCGATGATCCCGCTCAGGTCATTCCTTGATAAATACTTCTTCAGTGAAACCGGCGTAGAATTAAAATAAATACTTTTCTCGAGTAATTTTACCGGGAAAAGCGACTTTCTTTCTTCGATCTCTTTTCTTTTGTGCGCTATAATTTCTTGTAAAATATCCATTATTGATTATTTACCAGGTTTGTGAATAGTTTCTGTACTTTTTTACTTATGATCGCTTCCTTTGCTTCGGCCAGGCATTCGCTTATAGGTTTTCCTGTATAGCAGTTGATCGCGTAAGCCGAATTGAGGGCCAGTACTTCGGCTTGCTCGCGGGTTCCCTTATTAACAAGAATATCTATAAATATTTTTGCTGCTTCGGCCACTGTATCTCCGCCGAACAAACTTTCTTCGGTTATTCCTTTAAGATCATGTGAGGCCGGACTGACGATCTGCTCTCCCTTTTGTGTATATACCTTGAAATCGGAAGTTCCGGAGATCTCATCGTATCCGTCGAGTGAATGTACAATGCAATATGACTGATTTTCTGATTGCAATAAATAGTGGTAAACACGCGCCAGTTCAAGGTTATAAACGCCGACCATTTTATGCGATGTACGCGCGGGATTTACGAGCGGGCCCAGCATATTGAAAAAGGTCTTCACACCCATTTCTTTTCTCACGGGTGCAACGTGCTTTAAAGCCGGGTGAAATAACGGCGCGTGCATGAAACAAATGTTATGATCATCTAATTGCTTTCTTAAGGCATCGGTATTATTGGTGAATTTGTAGCCGAGGTGCTCAAGGACGTTGGAAGATCCACTCACAGAAGAAACACCGTAATTTCCATGCTTGGCAACTTTAACTCCGCAAGCCGCGGCAACAAGAGCCGAAAGTGTCGAGATATTAAATGTGTTCTTAGAGTCACCACCAGTTCCACAAACGTCGATCGTGTCCTGATCAATGTCGACAGGTAGACACAGTTCAAGCAACACATCACGATAACCACCCAATTCTTCCACGCTGATTGGACGCATCAGATAAACTGTAAGCAAAGAAGCCATCTCCGCAGGATTGGCTTTTCCCTCAGAAATGAGCAAAAGTACTTGCCGCGCCTCTGCTTTCGTCAGCGTTTGACTTTCGTATAGTTTTTTGAGATACTTTTTCACGTTTACTTAATTATTGATCCAGTTACTTATTATCTGTTCCCCGTATTCCGACAAGATCGACTCCGGATGGAATTGCACACCCTTTACTTTGTATTGTTTGTGCTTCATGGCCATGATGTTGCCGGTCTCATCGGTTGCCGTTATATCAAAACAATCGGGCAGTTCTTTACTATCTACTACCCATGAGTGATAGCGGCCCGCTTTGAATTCTTTCGGGCAATCTTTAAAAAGAACATCTTCCTTTGTCAGTTGCACCGGGGTTGCAATTCCATGGTAAACGCTTTCCAGATTTTTCAGTTTTCCTCCAAAAGCTTCTCCAATAGCCTGCAAGCCAAGGCAAACACCCAAAATATCTTTGGAGGAGGCGTAAGTCTTTATTACCTCGAGCAGAATTCCGGCTTCCTTCGGCAAGCCGGGGCCCGGAGATAAAAGTATCTTATCGTACTCCCTTATCTTTTCCAGGTCGATCTTATCGTTCCTGAAAACTTCTACCTTATGATCGCATACTTTCTCCACCAGGTGAACCAGGTTGTATGTGAAGCTGTCGTAATTGTCAAATACTAAAATCTTCATACTAGTTCTTTTTCTTTTACTGTAATTACTTTTGTCGATGCAAGTTCTATTGCCTTACGTAAGGCGCCAATTTTATTAAACACTTCGTTTTTTTCATTTTCTTCCACGGAAGGATCCACAACTCCGGCTCCGGCCCTGTAATAAAGTGTGTTATTCTTACTCAAAAATGTACGGATCATGATGGCGTGATTCAAAGAACCATCCATCCCTATCAATCCAACAGCTCCTCCGTAAAAACTTCGGGATGTTTTCTCCAGTCCATCAATAAGCTGCATGGCTTTATGTTTTGGGGCTCCCGATAAGGTACCGGCAGGAAAAGAATCGCACAAAACTTTGAATGCAGAGGAATTCGCTTTTAATTGTCCCGTCACTTTAGAAACAAGATGGATCACATGAGAATAGATCTGCGCTTCTTTCAGGGTTTCCACTTTCACATCTTTGCAGTGAATACTCAGATCATTCCGTGCAAGATCAACCAGCATCATGTGTTCGGCGTTCTCTTTTTTGTCGTTTTGCAATCGCTCAACCGCTTTTAGATCTTCCGCGTCATTCTCGGTGCGTTTGTACGTTCCAGCTATCGGATGTATCTCTGCCTTCTTGTTCTCAACAACCAATTGCGCCTCGGGCGAAGAACCGAAAAGTTTGAAATTTCCATAATCAAAATAGAAAAGATAAGGAGAAGGATTCACCCTGCGTAACTGACGATACACATTGAATTCATCTCCTTTGAATTTTCTTTCAAAGCGACGCGACAAAACCATTTGGAAAACATTTCCGAGGCGGCAATGTTTTTTCGCTTCCCTTACCATCGAAATATATTCTTCATCCGTATTGTCAGAAGCTTCATCAATGGCCGACTCGAAAGAAAATTCAGCAACGGTCTTATTGATGAGCAGGTCTTCTAAAGTTTTAAGTTGTGTTGCCAGTTCATCCTTATTCTCATTGTTACACGTCACCGTAACTTCATCATTGAAATGATTTATCACGATGATGTGCTTGTAGAGCGAGTAAACGGCATAAGGTATTTCTGTTTCGAAGGTCGGTTTCCCTAACTTGATGTCCTCCATCAGTTGCACCGCTTCATACGAAGTGTACCCAAAAACAGATTGCTTCGCATCCACATCAAAACCTGAAACGAATTTTTCGATCTCAAGCGAAATATCTTTTACGCCCGACTGAGAATCTATCACAATGCTCGACAACGGTTCGAAGCAAATAAACGACCGACTGTTCTTGCCCGAATGATAATCCGAACTTTCCAGCAGAAGCGGATCGCGGTAACGATCGCGTATCTTTAAATAAATACCCACCGGGGTAAGCAGGTCGCCGCTTATTTTTTTGGTGAGTGTATGTATTTTTTTCTTTTTCATTTTAATTCTTCTCTTGCTTTTTCCCCTCTCCTCTCAGGAGAGGTCCCTATAGCTATCGGGAGGGGTGAGGTCATCAAACAAAAAGCCCGTTGTTCGGTGAACAACGGGCTTTGAAATTTCTTTTAAACTTAAAAAATAGCTTAGCTGTTCACAACATTTGTTGTAAACCACCACCATGCATTTTTTAAGTTCTGTGTTTTCATTACGCAGCAAATATAAGGCAATTCCTTTTCAAATTCCTAATCCCCCTTTTCGGGGGAGGTCAAAACAGCATCTATCATAATATAAATCAGCTGTTTACGATTCTTCTTTTATTTCATTAAAAAATCAATAATTTGCAGAAACTTTCGAAAAACATGAAGAAATTATTGTTCCCCGTTCTCTTTGCCACAGCGCTCGGCGTCAACGCCCAGGTCTCCGGCATCAACCTTTCTTATATTGATAAAAGCACCGATCCGCGTGACGATTTCTATCAATTCTGTAACGGCGCCTGGTTAAAAACAACACAAATTCCCGGTAACGAATCGAGCTGGGGAAGCTTCAACGAGATCGTTGACCGCAACTACGATAACCTGAAAAAGATATTAGAAGAGTGCGCCGCCGACAAAGCCGCGAAGCCGGGCACTAACCGTCAACGCATCAAGGATTTTTACGCGACCGGTATGGATACCGTGAAGTTGGAAAAAGACGGGTACAATCCTATCAAGCCATATCTTGCACAGATCGATAAGATCAAAACCAATGCAGATCTTTTCAAAACTGTAGGTAGTTTCCATAAGAGAGGTATACAGGGAATGTTTGGTTTCTTTGTTTACGCCGACCTGAAGAACAGCGTGATGAACACACAGTATTTCGGTCAATCGCAATTAGGTTTACCCGACAAAATGTTTTACAGCGAAGCGAAATATGAGAAAATGCGCGAAGCTTACAAAAAACATCTTGAGGGCATCTTTTCGTTGATGTATTATCCTGAATCTGCCAAGAAGTACGCCGATGTTGTTTTCAATATTGAAAGTAAAATGGCCGAAGCTTCTATGGGGCGTTTGGAACTCCGCAACCAGGAAGCTCAGTACAACAAATTCACAAAAGCTGAGTTCTTCAAGAAAAGCAGCAATCTTGACTTCAACACTTACTTAACCGCACTAGG
>JANWKZ010000170.1 GCA_025451115.1 Bacteroidia bacterium
CGCTGGAGTTTAGGTGGTTCTCTTTACAGGAACTGCCTGCCGATCTTGCTTTCGACCATAAGAAGATAATTGCGGATTGTCTCTCGAAGAAAGTCTGATTTTTGTATCTTGCTTTTAAATGTCACGACTCTTACTAACTCTATCCCTTCTCCTGTTGAGCCTTTTTGCCGGAGCGCAAACCAAAACTACTCCACGCAAAAAACTGCCAGGTCAATTTTGTGAGTATATGGGCTTTGGGTGGTATTGCCTGCAATTTAAAAGTAATGGAAAATACCGAATGGATGGCGGTCATTCTTACTGGAGGCATCGCACAAAAGGTACATGGACGCTCACGAATGATACACTGATCCTCACTCCCAAAACTATACGTAAGATCAAGCCACGGCGGCAACTTTTTGCAAAGAACGCTCTGGAAGATACCCAATACTATCTTTTAAGGTCCGATACACTTTATAGCTTAAACTTCAACGATTCGCTCAAACATTTAGAGAGAGGAAATGCCCTGCAGAGAAGTTTTACCAATTGTTTTTAGTGCCTGGCTGAGGTTTCCTATCGTACGTTTTCAAGTAAACACTATCTTTACCGCCGTTTATGCAACAAGCATCAAAACATTACCAAACCGAGACCAGCGAGGTCTGGATAGACGAAGAAGGCATCATGCACGTGGTGTTTGATAAAGGCGCTGACCTGAACCTGGCGCGGATGGAAGAAGCCTTCAAGGTTTACCGCGAGGAGCTGGGCCTGGGCCCCGGGAAGAAAAAAATAACACAGGTGTTAAGCGGTGGTCCCGTTACAGTTTCAAAAGAAGCGAGAGACCTCGCAGGAAAAAATGGCAAGAATTATTTCATAGCCGCGGCGATGGTAACCAGCTCCCGCTTGATGCGACTTATCGTTAATAGTTTCAATGCTATTCAAAAACCCGGCGTGCCTTTCAAGCTTTTTGAAAAAGAAGAAGAGGCCATAGCCTGGTTGAGAACCTTTAAGACCTGATCATTTCCCGAATTTTCCGTACCTTTTCGTTCTCTATGCGCCTTCGTCAATTTTTTTTCATACTCCTTTTTCTTAGCCTGGGCGGCGCGGCGCAAACCGACGTGTTTAAGGTCTATGCAGATTCCCTCCCGGTTTACCTGAAAAAAAGCTGGAAATTCAACACAACAGATAACGCCGCTTTTGCTTCAATAAACTATAACGACAGCACCTGGTCGATCACCCGCTCGGCAATACCGGTAGAAGATGCCGACAGCATAGGCTTCAAAGGTTTTGCCTGGTTCCGGATACACCTTAGTCTTCCAACGCAATTGGTGAACAAACCGCTGGTGCTTGACATGCAACACCTCGGCGCTTCTGAAATTTACATTGACGGAGTGCTCACCGCCCATTACGGAAAAGTTTCCTTTAACGGCACAGGAGAAGAACGTTTCGACCCCACGGGCACGATGCTTTCTGTTATTTTTCGCGACAGCACCGAACACCTTATCGCCGTGCGCTATTGCAATCACAAGTTCAAAGAGTATGAACTGTGGGATGATTTTTATGCGGGTTTCTTTTTGCAACTGGATACCGACCAGAACCAGACCTTTGCCAATAACGCCAATCTTTTTAAAATAAACATTGTGTTGCTTTCGGTAGCGGGCTTTTTATTCGCGCTTACCTTCATTCATCTTTCGTTTTTTATTTTTTACCGCAAGCAAAAGCATCATTTGTATTACAGCATTTTCACGTTCTTTTTCGCCCTGTTCTTCTTCCTACCCTATATTTCGCTGAATGGCAATGATCCGGACATTACGGAACCCGTAAGTTTCCTGATGCCTATGGTAGTGCCTGTTTATTTCATCTCGCTGGCCGGCTTTACACATTACCTGATCCTTGGTAAAGCCCCCCGCACGCTTTGGCTAAGTGTATTACTTGGCCTGATCATTTTTGTAGGGTTCTTCTACAAAACAGGTTACAACCATTATTTTTATATCATCCTTATTTTCCTGGTCATTCACCAAACCTTCAGGGCCCTGGTTAAAGGTCTTAAACAGCAAGTGCCGGGCGTGAAGATCATTTACCGGGGCTTCATGATCTTTGTATTATTCGTAACCTTCCTTGGTATCAATGTTCTGCTTATGGCTTTGGGTATCCGTATCCATTTCAACGTAAACCAGGATACCATTTATTTCTTATTGCCCGGCATTTTAAGTATCCCTGTATCCATTTCCTTATACATGGCACGCAATTTCGCTACGCTGAATGTCGACCTTGAAAAAAAGCTGGCCGAGGTAGAAGAACTCTCGGCTAAAAGCATTGAGCAGGAAAAAGAAAAACAGCAAATGCTTTCAGATCAAAACATACTACTCGAGCAAAAGGTAAAAGAGCGCACGGCCGAAGTGGTAGCTCAGAAAGAACTACTCGAAGAAAAACAAAAAGAGATACTTGATTCTATTCGCTATGCGAAACGCATTCAAACTTCCCTTCTCCCTACCGAAAAATTAATTGCCAGGATCTTTAAGGCCCTGAAGGGAGAGAAGAGCTCCTGAAAGATCCACCAAAACCACTCGCTTTATGATGAACGCAGTTCTTCGGAGAGCCCTCTGCGACAAACAGCCCGCCCTTACTTTTCTTCCTTAGATGAAGAAAAGTAACAAAAGAAATCAAGGCGGAGCGATCCCTTCCGCACAGGGCACAGCGCCATCGCGCACCGCCGGGCCTTCGCGCTTGTTCTTTCTGACTATACTCAAAAACGAACCCGATACTTTTCTCTGGCATCTTGTGCTATTCTGAATACCACTGTAATGCATGGCAAAATTAAACTAACGCAATTTGAATGCTGAAATATAGAACTACGGTTCTTTCTAATCGAGCGTTGATATGGCCGTCCGCGGCGCCGAGTGGCCTTGTGCGATTTGCCATCGGAACGGCCTTGACCTTTTGGTTCTTTTGGGTCAAGCCAAAAGAACGAATGAAGGGCTGTTTACACAGGATGACCCTTCGAAGGAATCTGCTTTCGTTTAGCTGCTGATCACTCCTCCACAAACGCTAAAATATCTCCCGGCTGGCATTCCAATGCCAGGCAAATAGCTTCTAGTGTACTGAAGCGTATGGCTCGGGCCTTCCCTGTTTTCAGGATGGAGAGATTGGCGAGTGTGAGATCTACTTTTTCGGCGAGCTCGCTCAGCGACATCTTTCGTTGCGCCATCACTACGTCTAAATTTACTACAATAGCCATGGCTTATACGGTTAATTCGTTTTCCGACTGGATCTCTACGCCCTTCTTGAAGATCTGCGCGATGATAAAGACCACGCCGGCTACAAAAAGAAATTCGCTTGATACAGAATGATCCTCCAGGTTAGGTAAATGCTTAACCAGCCATTTTAAATGGGCGTTGTGAAGGAGCGCGATGATCCAGGCAGAGAAAATATAATAACTGATGCGCTCTACCCGGTTAGCCACTTCGGCTGTAAAAGGATTTACCAACTTAATGGCCGACAAAACCTTAATGAGCAAATAAGCTACGTAGGCCTGGAGGACAGTAAGTGCTACCTTAAAGGAAACGCTGGCCGTGTAATGCGCAAAACTGTATTGACTGAGATCGAAGAGGTTCATTCCGTTGTAAAGATTTTTGGCGCCAACCGGATTTATTGCAGCGCTGATTATGTAAGTATAAAGTATGGCACCCGCTTTTATGCAAAGGCCTATGAATGCAATATAAGTGAGCACATTCATAATAATGAGGATGGTTTGGGTTCTTGTTTTCATTGGAAAAAGTATTCTTTCGTTAATTTGATGGCACAAATATCAATAAATATATATCGATAAACAATAAATATTTATTAAAAAACGCTAAATCAATTGAAAATCAGGGCAAAAGAATGTATCTTTAATAAAACATCCGCCATGAAAAGATCGGTTTATTTCTCCCTAACAGTTTTGATCATCGCTTTGGCGACGATCCTTTTCATTAAGAACACCGGAACAAGTCCGCTAACCATTCAAACAGAAGTGTATCCTGTTGAAAGTGTTGCCGGAAAAAAGATCAACTGGGGCGGTAGCCTACATACCGAGTATATCCAGGCGGTGAATAACCACGCTTCAAATTTTTTCCTGAACGCGGATCCTGAAACCATTCATGACATCGTTATTAAAATGACCGCTCAAAACGAGATCTATAGAAAAGCGAAAAAAAACCTCGCCTGGATCGTTCAGGAAAGTGAAGGAACTACTTATCTGAAATTAGTACACTATACACGTGTAGAGAGCCGGTGTTGATGAAGCGCTTCTTGCTATTATCTTTTCTTTCTGTTTTTAATGCCGCTACCTGCCAGGTAATAACCACAATTGCCGGAATAGGAACTCCTGGTTTTAATGGCGACAGCATCCAGGCAACGGCTGCCGCTTTGAATTTCCCAAGATCAATTTGTGCCGACTCAAAAGGCAATCTTTATGTTTCTGATCGAAATAATTTTCGCATTCGCAAGATCGATGCTTCGGGCATGATCACCACTTTCGCGGGAAACGGGACGGTCGGTTTCAGCGGAGATAGCGGGCTGGCCATAAACGCGCAACTAAAGCATCCGCTTGGTCTCGTAATCAATAAAAATGGGGAGCTCGCCATAGTAGATGGAAATGATCATCGCGTGCGCCTCGTTGATACGCTGGGCATCATCACTACAATTGCCGGAAATGGCGTACAAGGATTCAGTGGCGATAGCAGCGCAGCCACAAGTGCGTCGCTTGATGGTCCGATCGATGTGGCGTTTGATGATGTTGGCAATTTATACATAAGCGATGGCTCGAATAATCGCATACGGAAAGTAGACACAGCAGGTATTATTACAACTGTTGCAGGCATTGGCTCCGCAGCGCACAGCGGGGACGGCGGCCAGGCAACGGCGGCCGAATTAAATTATCCAAACGGATTAGCGATCGATACTTCAGGAAACATTTACATTTCTGATTCCTACAACCGCGTGATTCGTAAAATAGATACTTCCGGCATCATTACAACCATAGCCGGGATTGTTGGAAACCCGGGTTACAGCGGCGACGGCGGCGCGGCGACTTCCGCGAAATTATTTCTTCCCTTAGGACTCTGCACTGACGAGAGCGGCAATTTATACATGGCGGATGGCGCCACAACCTGCCAGGTTATACGCATGGTAAACACAAGCGGCATTATCTCAACCGTAGCGGGAAACGGAACCACCGGTTTTAGTGGCGACGGCGGCCCTCCTGGTTCAGCTCAGTTAAATTCGCCCAGCGATATCTGTATCGGTCCAACCGGAAATCTTATTATCGCAGATTACGGAAATATGCGCATCCGCGAGGTCGACTATTCAACCAACTTACACAGCACACCGCATAACACGGTAAATGTGTTTCCTAATCCCGCCGATAAAACGCTTACTCTGGAATTAGAAGAAAATGCCCCTTATCTTGTCGAGATCCTTACTCGCAGTGGAGAACAGGTAATGCAGAAAACACTAACCGGATCCGGGAAGATCGACCTGGAAGGGCTCAAAAATGGTTTTTATATTATCTCCATAAAGAAAAATTCAGAGATCATTACTAAAAAACTGGTTATTTTGCGCTAACATGGAAAGTACACTATTAAATAAACTTTACCGAACCACCTACGATACCACCGAGTGGTTCGTCTCCTTTCAAAAAGCAACAAAAGGCTTAACACACGAGCTGGCAACCCAAAAACAGAAAGGCGAAACCATTTTCGGCATCGTGGCCCATCTTGTTTACTGGAATGGTCGCCTATTAAATAAAATGAAAGGCCTCCCGCAAAGCGGCCCTATGCAGATCGATAACGAGAAGACTTTCACCGAAAGCGCCTATAAAACCTGGGAAGAACTCTTAGTCAAAGCCGAAGAAGTTTTTGTCGACTGGGCCAAACACCTGGAAACGATCACCGAAAAGGACAGCGAATACTTTACCTTCATTGCCAACAGCTGCACGCACAACGCCTATCATATTGGCCAGATCGTTACCTTACGAAAGCTGCAAGGGAGCTGGAATAAGGAAGAGGGAGTGAAATAACCACGAAATTTATTTTTGTACCTTTAACCTGCTTGAAAAAGATAGCTGTCATTTTACCCCTTCTTTTTGCGTTTGCTTTTCGTGCCGACCAGAACCCGCCCTACGTAAAAATTAATGGCAAAAAGCAATACTTCACCATTATGGGCGATGGTCAGCCAGCTATTGTTTTCATAACAGGGATGGGCGTACCCATGCAGGACATGTACGGTTTGCAGGAAAGGCTCTCGCAGATCACACGCACTTTTAATTACGACCGTGCCGGTCTTGGAAAATCGGAGAACCTAAGCGAAGACCGCAGCCTGCCCATGCTTTGCGAAGAGCTGAAGGATATGCTGGAGAAGACCTATTTCACCAAAAAATTCATCCTGGTAGGTCACTCTAGAGGCGCGCTCATGGCACGATATTTTGCCAATAAATATCCTTCCAAAGTTTTGGGACTTATGCTCATCGATCCCGCCGTGCCCGAAATAAAAGCACAGTTACGCAGCTTGCGAACCAAAGAAGAAAATGCCAAAGCCGACAGTACCTTTTATGTGGATTTTACGATGGAATCAACGGTGCCCGCCGCAACAAAGAACGAAATGAAATGTTATCCTAAGGCCGATTCGGCGCTTATGTCAACCATTCCTTTACCGAAGAATATTCCGATCACTATTCTTTCATCTGTAAAGATCACGGAGGATAAGCATAGTCAGCAGGACGCAGCCATTAAGGCCCTTTTTCTTCAAAATATGATAAGCGAGGTGCCAAAAGCCAAATTGGTGCTTACAGAAAAATCAGGCCATATCATTTATATTGATGAACCCGCGCTTGTTACCGTGGAAATAGCCAACCTGATCCGCGCCCTGCAGAGCAAATAGGAATTAAAACATTTTTTGTACCTTTATTCTGATGAAAAAAGCACATATTCTTACGATCTTCTTTTTTGTTGCCGGGCTGTTAACTTTAAATGCCCAGGAAAATGTGGATCTCGCCAAAGCCACCACAAAAAAACTCGTGGGCAAATGGCTACAGACCGAACAAAGCAATATCAAGGGCGAAAAGAAGCCGGCTAACAGCACGCTCATTTTCGATAAAACTACAACGTACAGCTGGCTGAGCAAGGAAGAAAAAAAAAGAGAAACCGGCAACTGGAAGGCCGATAACTATAGCAAGAACAGCAATATGGGAAAGACAATGGAGCTGGTGAACCTGCAAACCAAGGATGGCAAGAAAAAAACTTCACTCTTCATCAACCAACTCACCGATTCAACCCTCGTACTTCGCTCCTATGATTACTCGAAAGGCGCACCGGCCAAGGACGATTTCATCGATCTGCACTTTAAAAGAGCGGCCACCGGTCCGCGTGCGGATTAGTATTTTTTCTATCTTTAGTCTGAATTTCAAACAATAACACTTACAGGAATACAAGCGCGGTGAAAAACCTCTGGTTATTCATATGTCTGCCGGCCATTCTTTTTGGCCAGGCGCAAAACCTCTCCTCAACCGATAGTTTACGGGAGGCGGTAAAGAGCATGCGGGCCGATACCAATAAACTCCATGCATTACATAAACTCGCCAACAGGATCGGTCACAAAGATTCTGTGGAGGCAATGAAATACGCCAATGAGATGCTGGCATTGGCCCGCGAGTTAAAAGACGTGAAGGGCGCAGCCTCAGCCTGGCAAGCCATGGGACTTATAGCTTACAATCACCATTCATTTAAACGGGCTGCTTACTTTCTCGAAAAAGGTGCCCTTGCTTTTAAAGAAGCGAATAACAATTATGGTTATCTCGATTGCAACTCCTGGCTGGCCAATTGCTACCGACGTACGGCAAATTACCCGCTGTATGCAAAATACCTCCACATCCTGGAGACCGAAGCCAAACGCGTGAACCACGAACGTTTTCTGGCCCGCGCCTATGAAGGGTATGGAAATCTTTACCGCTACCTTGGCCAATACACGCAGTCAATAGAGAACTACGTAAAAGCGATCGATATCTCAGAAGGATTAGGAGAGCTCGACGAAGCCGCGGTGGCGCTCAACAACCTGTCGCTGGTTTATGGAATGATAGGTCAGACTGACGAAGAACTGAAAATAGAATTGCGCACCTACAAGATAATCGTCAAACAAAAAGATTCTTCCAACCTTGTACTTTGCCTCAGTAATCTTTCCAGCAGC
This sequence comes from Bacteroidia bacterium, assembly GCA_025451115.1. Taxonomy (GTDB): domain Bacteria; phylum Bacteroidota; class Bacteroidia; order B-17B0; family Aurantibacillaceae; genus PALSA-968. The sequence continues at coordinate 8,194 of JANWKZ010000170.1, forward strand.
TACCAGAACATGAACAAAATGGATACGGCGCGCCGCTGTATCGATATGGCCATGGATATCATTAAGAAGAAAGGCGAACAGAACCTCAATTTTAAAGACGTGGCCTCGGTTTACGGCCAGTACTCTACCTTCGCTTCGGCCGAAAAAGATTTTAAAACAGCCGTAGAATACCAGAACAAGAACATTAAAATAAGTAAAGAGAACGGCGACATTAAGACCGTGGCAAATGCATACAGTTCCCTGGCTGACATCTTTCTTTTAATGGGCAATAAGGCCTTTACGGAAGAATACTACCTTAAAAGTCTCGACATTAATAAGGACATTGGTTTCATTGATGGGCAGGTGAAAAATTACGAGTCACTGATCTCTTTTTATAAGACCCAGAAGAACGGTGAAAAAAAAGTAGAGGAATGCCAGGCGCAACTGACGGTATTAAACGACAGTATTGCTGCCATGACCAACGCAAAAAAACTGGCAGAGGCCGAAGCGCTGGTAAAGATACAGGAACAGAAAGAGGAACTCATCCTTTTTGAAGAGGAAAGAAAAAAGGAAGAACTGGAACTAAAAGAGAGACAAAGACAAACCTATCTTCTTATAGGTGGCGGCATTGCGTTTATGCTTATCCTCTTGCTTTTTATAAGATACAGGAGGGCAAAGAAATAAAATTACCCGAGGTACGTTTTTAATAATTTACTTCGCCCACTCGCTCTCAGTCTGCGAATAGCTTTTTCCTTGATCTGGCGAACACGCTCGCGCGTGAGGTCATAACGTACTCCTATCTCTTCCAGTGTAAAAGCCTGCTTCATGCCAATACCGTAAAACAGCATGATCACTTCGCTCTCGCGGTTGGTAAGGGTGCTCAGTGCTCTACGTATCTCTATAAGCAGCGAGGAAGACATAAGTGTTGTATCAGGCATAGGATTGTCGGGATCATGCAATACATCAATGAGTGCCATATCTTCGGTATGCGCGAAAGATGCATCGGAAGAAACGTGACGCGCAGAGGCCATCATCGTCATGTTCACTTCTTCTTCGCTAAGGCCGGACGCAACAGCTATCTCCTCAGGAGTAGCCTCACGCTCCAGTTGCTGTTCAAGCAGCACAAGCGTACGCTTTATCTTGTTCAGGGCACCGATCTTATTAAGAGGCAAGCGGATCACGCGCGATTGCTCGGCAACAGCCTGCATGATACTCTGGCGTATCCACCAAACAGCGTAAGAAATGAATTTGAACCCGCGTGTTTCGTCAAAACGCCTGGCTGCCTTTATCAATCCCAAATTCCCCTCATTGATCAGGTCAGAAAGGCTCAGTCCGTTGTTCTGGTATTGCTTGGCAACCGATACTACGAAGCGGAGATTGGCTACGGTTAATTTCTCGAGGGCCTCCATATCGCCTGCCCGTATCTTTTGCGCCAATACAGTTTCTTCTTCTGCGGTAACGAGATCATGTTTCGCTATGTCGGCCAGGTATTTGTCGAGAGCGGCGCTCTCGCGGTTGGTAATGGATTTGCTTATTTTTAACTGGCGCATTGCAAAATTTTAAATGAGTAGATACCGAGTACAAGAAACGAAATTTACTTGAAAGGATGCTCCGCCACTACATCAATTTTCTTTTTGATGAGCTTGGAGATACTCTGCAGGTAAGGCATTTCGTCTTTAGAGCAGAACGAAAGCGCGATACCCGAAGCTCCGGCGCGGCCTGTACGGCCAATACGGTGAACATAGGTCTCGGCAACTTCCGGTAATTCAAAATTTATTACGTGAGATAGTTTATCTACGTCAATACCGCGGGCAGCAATATCCGTAGCCACAAGCACACGAAGTGTGCGGTCTTTAAAACCATTGAGCGCGCGCACGCGGGCGTTCTGCGATTTATTACCATGGATGGCCTCAGCCTTAATGCCGTTCTTATTAAGTTCACGCACTACTTTATCAGCACCGTGTTTTGTGCGTGTAAATACCAAAGCGCTTTCAATATCAGGCTTACTCAGGATATGCTTCAACAAACCACGCTTCTTCTCTTTCTCCACATAAAAAACCGATTGCTTCACCAGTTCAGCGGAAGAAGATACGGGTGTAACACTTACACTCACCGGGTTCTTCAGCATGGAGGCCGCCAGTTTCTTGATAGACTCAGGAACGGTTGCCGAAAAGAAAAGGGTTTGTCTCTTCACCGGCAATTTAGCTACGATCCTCTTTATATCGTGAATGAAACCCATGTCGAGCATGCGGTCTGCTTCATCAAGTACAAAGAATTCAATATTATTCAGTTTGATGTGTCCTTGCTGCATCAGGTCGAGCAAACGGCCCGGCGTGGCAACAACAATATCAACACCACGGCGAACGCTGTTCACCTGGTTGCCCTGCGATACACCTCCAAAAATAGTAGTGTGGCGCATACCAAAATTAGCTCCATAAGCTTCGATGCTTTCACTTATCTGGATGGCCAGCTCTCGCGTGGGTGCCAGGATAAGTGCTTTTACGGTTGTTTGTCCGCCCAGGGCGGCTTTGCGGGCTTTCAGTAATTGCAGGATGGGCAGCGAGAAAGCGGCTGTTTTGCCGGTCCCGGTCTGCGCGCAGCCAAAGATGTCTTTTCCTTCCAGTATATGCGGTATCGATTTTTCCTGTATGGGAGTAGGTTTAACATATCCTTTGCCGGCAAGGGCCTGCACCAGGATGGGGTTTAAGTTCAGATTCTCAAAGTTCATTTTTCTTTTTTTAGCGTGAAGCGAACTGTGTTCTGCTTCACATAATTTATATATATACTAGTTTCGTTCCCGGCAAAATGCCAGGCACGGTTCTGGAAAAAACTGTACGACGAGGGTTAAAATTGCGCCTGTATGGGGCTCAAATCGAGATACGATCTTTAAAAGAAGTATGCAAAGATACGCATTATTTCCGACATCCACACTATCCCGCGTATCTTATAACAAAGCCTCAGAATAAGAGCCGGAACTGCGGAATAAAGAAGAATTTAAGCTGGTAATCTGTAACAATGGCCTGTTTGGAGTTATCGTAGCTCTGCTGGAAGATATTGTCGTGCCTTGTTACGTTCTGGAAATCGCAGTTTATCTCCATCGTCATTTTCTTCATATTATACCGATAAGATGGCTTGATATCAAGCCTGAAATACGCAGGATACTGCTTTTCGTAGGCATGCGAATAATCCTTTACCTCTACCCCAAAGAACTGCGAGGCCGGCAGATCGATAGGCGTATATCTTTTTCCGCCGGCGTAGGTTACCTTGAGATCTAAAGCAAAGGTGTGCTTCTCTTTTATTTTAAACTCCTTTCCTCCAAGCACATTTAAAACGTAATTCCCGTTAAAGGCCGTATTACGCTTGATATTATCGCTGCCGTAGTAATACGACTGAAACAAAGAAGCAGTTACTAAATAATAATATCCTTTTGAGTAAAATTTCTCGAGCGTGAACTCCAAACCGTAATTCTCTCCTGTTCCCTTATTCACAAGACTGTCTACATTCGGGCTCTCAAAGTTCGCCCCGAGGTTTAATACCGAAAAATACGGCCTGCTCATTCTTACAGGAACATTGTAGAGATATTGATAGTATACCTCCGTCTTTATACGGGCACTCTTCCCCAGGTTCACATCATAAGCCATCACCGCGTGCACGCTTTTAGTGAGTCCAAGATCGAAATTCGTTTTGCGGCTTACCCGGGTAGCCGTATCATACACCGACGAAAAATAAACATACAAAGGCTGCACCTGGCTGTGCAAACCTGCGCCAAAGCTCAGCGACTGCGTCTCCGTAAAACTATAACGCAGGCCCATGCGCGGCTCCACGTTATTGGTATTGTTAAGCATGAAATGAATATAACGCACGCCGCTATTCAGGGTGAACTTATCACTGAACTTATGCTGCCAGTTAAAGAAAGCCTGCCCCAATACCGAGTTGCCGCTGAAATGCCTCAACACATGATAACCCGCGCTATCGGCATTATCTACACTGTCTGCCATCAATGTCTGGAAATCATCAATAAAGATCCCGCTTGTAATGAAGTTCTTCGCGCTGAATTTTTTATTGTAGATCGTATTCGCCGAATATTTATTGGTCCAGGTAGTACTGTGGTAATTAGGCTTTGTAAAACCGGTAGCTACACCCAGGGTATCGAAAAGAACATTATCAGCAGTAATACGATTATATTGTCCCGAATAACCCAAACTGCTCCGCAAATAAGAACTTTCATTGATCACATAGGTGTGCAAAATACCGCTCACTCCCACATTCGATTTGAAATAAGTGTCGATCCCTTTGTATCCGTAGAGGTCTTCTTTCTTATCACGCTCTTTATCCAACAGCGTAACATGACTAAGTCCGCCAATACCATAGAACGTAAATTTCCCCGCCTTTTTGGTCGGGAACGTGAAATTATAAGTTAGATCCTGGTATTGCGGAACAGCTGCTCCTGTGCCGAAGTTTATTCCCAATGCTTTAAAAACGCCAAGTGTTGAGTAACGGTAATCGACGAGGAAGGAAGAATTCTTCTTTTTTGAGAAAGGTCCTTCGGCGGCAAACTCAAAACCATTAAGACCCACCTGGCCCAGGAATTCGTATTTCTCGTTATTGCCCGGGCGCATTTTCAGGTCGAAAACGCCGGCGATGGCATTCCCGAAATCAGCGGGAAAAGCAGATGAGAGAAAATCAGAATTATCGAGCGTGTTATTGTTAAGAATACTAATCGGCCCGCCTGTAGAACCCAAATTACCAAAGTGATTGGGATTTGGAATATCCATGCCATTCAATCTCCACAATACGCCCAGCGGCGAATTTCCGCGGATGATGATATCATTCCTCGAATCATTGGCCCCGCTCACGCCGGCAAAATTGGCCGCCATACGCGCCGGGTCGTTACGGCTGCCCGCATAACGTGATGTTTCCTCGATAGTGAAGGCTCGCGAGCTCACCGTGGCATTCTTGTTATTCGTTTTTGTCTTATCGGTTTCGGCAATAACAACAATTTCCTGTCCTTCTATCACGCTTTCTTCCAATTCGATATTCAGAACGATCTCCTTACCTGAAGTTAAGATAGCGGTCTGCACTTTTTCCTTATAGCTCAATAGAGATATCTTCACCTGGTGGCGACCGATAGGCACTTTTTCTATGCGGAATTTACCGTTCTCATCCGCCAGCGCGTTCTTGCCATCGACGTTAAGTACCTGCACTACCGCACCGTACAAAGCATTCTGCGTTTGTTTATCCACCACAGTTCCGCGAATGGTTTGTGTAAGCTCCTGCGACGACAGAATGCCGCTGAAAAACAGAAAAAGTATGGCAAGAACCTTCCGCATGAATTAAGCGGCGCAAAGGTACGAAATACAGGCATTTTTACCGTCCGCCCATCCTTATCACTAATTAATCAACAGGGATGTCAAATTTGGCTTATTCTGCTATTTTTGTGCAACAAACACATGATGAAGCTGTTCCATAAGGGCTTACCTGCATTTTTTTTAACCTTATTGTGCTATACAGCTTATTCGCAGAAAAAAGATTCAACAGCTACCACGGCGCCTCCCGCCAAAGAAGAAGCTTTGCGTCATACCAAAAGAAAGTTCCTCTATTTTGTTTCCAACCGTGTAAGTGAGGATGACAAATACGATATGTTCAAGGTGCTTCCCTCCGACCGCGAGCCGGGTGTGGTCATCTTCAGAGGGCATGTTGAAATTCTTGATTACCCGGATCGCAAAAAAGCGAAAATAAGTGTGTACAACGTTTCAAATAACGAAATGGTAGGTATTTATAACACCAATTCGTATACCGGCAATTATTTGATGGTGTTGGTGCCCAATGTAAAGTACCAGTTCAAGATAGAAACCGAAGGCTACGAGGTAATGAAAGAGATCGTGGAGGTGCCTTTGAAGTTTGATTATGAGGTTGGCAAGCAGGAGATCAAGATAAAACGAAATGAACAGAAAAAATCGGTGGCTACGATCAATAACTACTTTACCGATGGAAATGAGAAGATCTTCATGCTGAAAACCAGCGTGGATTCTACCAAGAAAGACGCAGAGAACGCCGGATATACGGATGCAGACCATAGCAAGACGCAACCTGCGAAGATCGACAAACCCGCTTCCACCATTGATGAGCTTGTAAAGAAACAATTGGAAGAAGAAAAGAAAAAACCGGTTGAGGCTCTGAAATTCTTTAAGAATAAGGAATACGAAAGCGCCCTCCCTATTTATACCGATCTGCTGAAGAACAATAGCGGAGATCCTTTCCTCAATTATTACTATGGCATCTGTCTCTTAAAGGCTACAAGAAATAAAGCCAAAGCAATCAGTTGTCTGGAGATGTCGGCGCACTTCAAGGAAGTGCCCCGAGATGTTTTTCTTTATTTGGCGAAAGCCTACCACTTATCCTACATGTTCCGCGACGGCATGCGTTCGCTGGAAGAATATAAGAAGACCACCAAGCCGGCCGATCTTACTAACCCGGAACTTGCTCAGCTTTACAACAATCTCAAAAGCGGAGGCGAACTGATGAATGAAGCTGTGAATTTTGATGTATTGAGAAGGGTTTCGGCACAAGTAGATAACCTACCCGCCAATTACAACCCGGAGTTTGTGAACGATAAGCTCATGTATAAAACGGATTTCTTCAGTTCTGCCATTGATAAAAAGCAGGGGAAATTACTGATGTGCAAGAACGGAAAAACCGAAGTGATCCACGCCGGTTACGGAACCAAATCAACCACACTCGATCTTTTCAGGAACGGATTCTCTAACGGAACTTTTGGTCCGGCACTTTCTATGGGCACCGATATCAATACAGAATACGACGAGAATTATCCGTATATATCAAAGGACGGCAAAACATTATACTTTTCTTCGAAAGGACACAACAGTATGGGCGGCTACGACATGTTCAAATGCACGCGACCCGATACCGGTATGCCATGGGGCAAACCGGTGAACCTGGGGTTCCCCATCAATTCTACGTATGATGATATTCTTTTCATTCCTGATCCCGACGGTAAGTATGCTTCCTTTTGCACCAATCGAAAAAGCGATAAATTTGAATATATCCAGGTAAAGACCTGGCAGAAAGCAAACGCCTTTTCCATCATCAAAGGAAACTTCGCCATCGATTCTTCGAAGAACATGGATGCGATCATCACGGTATTCAACGCGCAGACCGACGAAATAGCAGGCGTTTACAAAACAAACGGCGATAACGGAAATTACCTGATGGTGCTCTCTGCCGGGATAAGTTATTACATGCTCATAGAGACCGAAGGGTATCCGGAACTCAATAATTCTTTTGATGTGCCTGAGAAGAAAGGCGATTTTATATTAAAGCAGACCATTCGCCTGGGAAAGGAGAACCTGGCGCAATCGTTTAAAGTAATGAATTACTTCACGGAAGAACAGGCGGCCGGAGCCGTGATCGAACCTAAGAAGGTAGTGAAAGAGACTACCAAAACCGTGAAACCCGTAGAACACAATCCGATCGTGAAACTTGGAAGGCCCAAACGAACCCCTGAAGAAGCGGCCATCGACGCGCAGAACATAAAAGACGCCAAGAATCTATTTGACCAGGAAAATTACCAGGAAGCCGCGGTCATTTATCGTCAGCTGGAACAACATATAGATCTCGACGCGCAGCATTGTTATAATTTCGGCATCTGTCTTTTTCATTCTAAAAAGGACAAAGCACATTGTGCGCATTTACTCGACGTAGCTGCCATGTCGAAAGCTGTGCCGGCTGATGTTTATTTTTACCTGGGCAAGGCCAATCACATGAATTACAAATTCAATTCGGCCATTAAAGCTTATGAAAAGTATATTGCCCTGGGCAAACCTTCCGATTCTAAAAAAGCTGAGGTGGAACAGGAGATCGTACATTGCAAGAATGGTATTAATCTCGTGAACAACCCGGTTGTGATCGAAGTGTTCGATAAAAAACATATTTCGCTGGAGAGTGTACATACAGCTTTAACGCACCTGGAATCGGGCGCAAAGATCCTTGTCAGCACCGACGACATTCTCTCAAGCGTAGACAAAAAGAAAAAATATAAGCCTGCCATTTATCTTTCGCCCGACAAGAGTACCATTTACTATTCAAGTTACGGCGAAACGGAAGATCAAGGGAAGGATATTTACCGTATACAGAAACTCGGTAACGGTAAATGGACTCCCGTTCCTTTTAACATTCCAAACATCAATACAGTAAATGACGAAGAATACCCGGCACTCTCGCCCGACGGAAAAACTTTATTTTTTTCTTCTAAAGGTCACAATACCATGGGCGGTTATGATATTTTTAAAAGCGTATGGGATGAGAACACACAGAACTGGGGAACTCCTGTCAATCTAGGGTCGCCTATCAATTCTCCCTACGATGATATTTACTTTGTGGAGTAGATCAGCCCCTTAGCTTTGTGAGGACAGATATAAAATGCTTAACCTCTTGCTTGGTAAGGCGGGACGTAAAGACCTTGAATTTTCCATCCAGTTCAATTCGCTCCATGATCCTGAGGCCTTTTGCAGTAGCTTTTATACAAACTTTCCTCCTGTTCTCTTTATTGGTTACTTTTTCAGCAAAACCTTTGGCAACAAGCCTTGATACAGTTCTTGAAACATCCGAATTGGGCTCCAACACCATGGCCTTGATCTCTTCGAGTGAGGCCGACTTAGGATAGTAATAAAGGATGATGCCCAATACGTTTGACTGAGGAGCGGTAAGGTCATAATCCACCAGCATTTTCTTGTACACATCCATCAAATAAAAGTGCGTGTAATGCAGGTTGGACAGTATTTTGGCATGGTCC
>JANWKZ010000171.1 GCA_025451115.1 Bacteroidia bacterium
GATCTTCATTACCTACATCCTCGTTATGAGCTGGCTCTACAATATCATCCAGCGCAGATGTTTGTCGCCCTATGTAAAGGAAAGCAATACGCTTAAGCAGGCCGGGCTCCGTTTCCTTTGTTTCATTCTCATCGCGGGTTTTTCTGTATTGGGTATACGCGGCGGTTTCCAGCTTATTCCGCTCAGCATTATTGATGCGGGAAATTATGTAAATCCCAAATATATCCCGCTGGTCCTCAACACGCCATTCTGTTTTATAAAGTCAGGAACACTTTACACGCTGGAAGAAAAGAATTACATGTCCGAGGCAGAAGCAGCAGAGGTATGCAACCCGGTAAAGAAGTATAATTTTACTGCCACCGATTTCACCAATAAGAACGTAGTGGTGATAATCGTTGAGAGCTTATCTAAAGAATACACGGGGTTGAGTCGCCGACCGAGTTATACCCCTTTTCTCGATTCGCTGATGCAGTACAGTATGGTTTACAGCAATGCTTTCTCAAACGGCAAGCGTTCTATAGAAGGAATTCCTGCCGTGGTGGCTTCCATGCCTTCTTTCCAGTATGATTATATCAGTACGGTTTACGCTAATAACCAAATTCATTCTTTTGCGAGCGTACTTAAGAACAAAGGATATTATTCCTCTTTCTTCCACGGAGGCAGTAACGGCACCATGAACTTCAACGGCTTTTGCGCCACCGCCGGCTTCGACAAATATTTCGGCCGCAAGGAATATAATAACGAGGCGGACTACGATGGCGACTGGGGAATTTGGGACGAACCCTTTTTGCAGCGCATGGCACTTGAGTTGGGTAAGCAAAAGCAACCTTTTGTTTCAACGGTGTTTACTTTAAGCTCACATCATCCTTATATCGTTCCTGAAAAATATGAGGGAAAATTTGCTGAGGGCACATTACCAATCCATAAATGCGTTCGGTATGCCGACTACTGTCTGCAAAAGTTTTTCGCTACAGCTAAAAAGCAGCCCTGGTATGCAAATACCTTGTTTGTGATTACGGCCGATCACACCGGGGTTTCAGACGACCTGCTGTATGCCAATTCATGCGGTAATTACCAGGTTCCGATCTTCTTTTATTTACCGGATAATTCATTGAAAGGGCGCGATGATCATGTTGCTCAGCAGATCGATATTATGCCAACCGCTTTATCGATCTTAAAGTATGAGCAGCCTTTTTTCGCTTTTGGGAATAACCTGCTGGACAGCACGAATAGCACCAGTCGCTGGGCCATTAATTACACAGCTTTTTTCTACCAGTTCTTTACGGATGAGGATCTCCTGCAATTAGATGGTTCCAAAACCATAGGTTTCTATAAGTACCGCACCGATACCGCGCTTTACATTCCGCTTACCAACAGGTCTGAAATGCCTTCGGTAGAGAAAAGAGCAAAGGCCGTGATCCAGCAATACAACAACCGGGTGATCCACAACCAGACCAGTGTTAAATAGCCTGGTTTTATGAACAGGGGAAGGTTATAAAACACGTTAAAAAAGCCCCTTTCGCCTCTAGAATATCTTACATTTGTTGGCATGAATCTATTATCTGTACAGAACGTCACTAAACGCTACGCCAACCATGTAGCCTTGAATGGCGTGAGCATTGAGGTGCCGGAGCGCTCGATCTTTGGTTTGCTGGGCCCCAACGGGGCGGGCAAGACCTCTTTGATACGCATCATCAACCAGATCACCGGTCCGGATGAAGGACAAATTCTTTTGAACGGCAAATTACTTAGCTCTAATGATATTCCGCATATCGGTTATTTACCGGAAGAACGCGGACTCTACAAAAAAATGAAAGTGGGGGAGCAGGCACTTTACCTGGCGCGTTTGAAAGGAATGACAAGAGCAGATGCGATGAAGGAGTTGAAGATCTGGTTCGAAAAGTTTGAGATGGCCGGATGGTGGGGCAAGAAAATAGAGGAGCTCAGTAAAGGGATGCAGCAAAAAGTACAGTTCATTGTTACGGTGATACACAAACCTTCGTTACTCATCCTCGATGAGCCTTTCAGTGGTTTCGATCCCATTAACGCGCAGCTTATCCGCAACGAGATACTGGAATTGAGAAAGAATGGCACTACGGTTATATTCTCTACACACAACATGGGATCGGTTGAGGAATTGTGCGATCATATCGCGCTCATCAACAAATCAAAGAAGATACTCGATGGTTCTGTAAAGGAGATACGCACGGCGCATCGCTCCAGCACTTATGATATCAATTTTAAAGGGAGTATCATGGGTTTTACCAATGCTATGTGGACAGGAGGAGAGTTGCTGAGTAAACACAGCGAAGGCGATGTGCATGATGTACGTGTGAAATTATTGGGAGGCACCAAACCAAACGACCTGTTGAAGGCGGTGATGCCTGTTGCTGAGATCAATTCGCTGCACGAAGTGATACCCAGTATGAATGATATTTTTATTCAGAAAGTGAACGAAGAACAGGTAGTAGGAACACAAAGCAATTATACGGAGTAGTATGAACAAGATATTTTTAATAATCTGGAGAGAGTACTTTGAGCGTATACGCAAGAAAAGTTTTATCGTGATGTCGCTGCTCGGGCCCGTACTTATCGCGGGAGGGTTTGCGCTAATGATCTGGCTGGCCCATGCCGACAAAACAGAACAAAAGATAGCGGAGGTAGATGCTTCTATGGCTTTCGGTAAATTACCCGATACGGATTTTATCCGCTTCTACTACCCGGAAGGAAACAAGGATCAGCTGGTTGCTGATTTTTATAAGACGGATTATACCTGTATCCTTTATATTCCGTATAACATAGCTCAAAGCAGCAAGTCGCCCGCCGAATTGTATTTCAAAAAACCCCCTGGATTCGCGGTGAACCAATACATCCGGAACTGTATGGAAGACAAACTCTACGAGTTGAAACTGCTTACCAATAATATAAATCCTGCGGTAATAAAGAATGCGCGACAAACCATCATCCTCAATAATATGAAGATACCGGAGTCGGGAAGGCCAACGCCTTACGATACGGATCTGCCGATATGGATCGGTTTTGTGAGCGGGGTTTTGATCTTTGTCTTTATGACGGTTTACGGAGCCCAGGTGATGCGGAGTGTGATGGAAGAAAAAACCACCCGCATCGTGGAGGTGATCATCAGCAGTGTAAAACCTTTCCAGTTAATGATGGGAAAGATCATTGGTGTGGCGCTGGTAGGTATAACCCAATTCCTGATCTGGACCGTTCTTTCTTTGGTGCTAACCTCGGTAGTATCAAATACGATCCTTGGGGACCTCACTTCAAATTCCCAAAAAATGAAGGAACAGGCAGAAGTGGTGCATAAACAGGGAAGCAACGCGAACTTCAAAGACCTGCAAAAGATAGACGCCACCAAGGATGCGATGCAAATGCTTGGCGACATTAAAAAAGTTGATTTTACAGCTATCATTATTTGTTTTTTCCTTTATTTCATCGGCGGATACTTATTCTATAGCGCCTTGTTTGCCGCTATGGGCTCTGCGGTAGATAGTGAGGCTGACACGCAGCAATTCATGCTGCCCATTATGTTGCCGCTTACTATAGGATATGTTATGACGGTGAATGTGATACAGAACCCCGACGGAAACATTGCTTTCTGGGGTTCTATGATCCCTTTCACATCGCCCATCGTAATGATGGCGCGGCTTCCGCAGGAAGTCCCGGTATGGCAGATCCTGTTATCACTGTGGGTCTTGGTAGGAGGGTTGATATTAACGGTTTGGGTGGCCGGAAGGATCTACCGCACGGGCATCCTGATGCACGGCAAAAAAGTTACCTGGAGAGAAATAATCAAATGGGTTTCTTACAAGGCGTAAATAATTATATCAGCGCAACGGGAGCTCCGCCAGCGAAGGGAAATTTCTCCCCTTCCAGGGGAGACGTCCTAACCGTTCCGCAGCGCGGAACGTTGACGGAGGGTTCAGTTCGGAGGAACATCCTGTATGTATGTTTAGTACTCCTCTCGATCCCGGTTCTATCCCAGGAAAAAAAAGAACGCCGTCACTACCTCCGCATAGCGGGCGGACCTGTACTTTCCTTTTACCAGAACAATAAGTATCATACCAACGATTCAAAACCGCGTTACGCGGTTTACGGGGCGATCTTCGATGAGTGCAGGCTCTCAAAGGATTTCGCTGTAATGACAGGTTTGGAGTATGCTTATCACGGACTTACTTTCAATTCGTATTACCTCGCGCCGGGGTATCAGTATCTGTACAATGGAAATTATGATTATAATTACCGCCTGATCCTGCAGGAAGCACGCCTGAACCTGTTGGCCAAGCAGGTAATAGGAATTGAGACCCGGAATATTGTTACCGGCTATACAGCTTGTGGAATTGTAATGAGGTACTTGCTGAAGTCAGACCTCCTGGTTACATCTAACAAGAGTGGAGAAGAGCTGTTCAGTGGCAAACCCGATATTAGTTTTGAGCACGACCTGTTTCGTAAGAACATGGCTATGGCGGTAAAGTTCGTGGCGGGCGCCCAGCGCAATTTTTTCAAATCACACAGGGCTTTCTTTTTCGAGACGTGCTTTACCTTCTCGCTTTCGCGATTTTACCTGAAAGAAAGTTTTACACCTTCTTCACTTTACATTAACGGCTCTTTCCTGCAATTAGGTCTGGGCGTAAAGATCTGAGGCGGGTATTTCTATATAATCTTCCTGTTCGGCTTCCGCCATTTCCGTCCATAGCAAATAAGTGAACAAAAGGTAAGGATAGCCGGTGTAGTTCGATTCGTAGAATGGGTATTTAGGGCAGGTCATCATACTACAAAATTACGATGATATAGCGCGTTCTATTGGTAATTTCGGCTATCCTGTACTTCGGTTAGCCTATCAGCCGAAAACTATGCGCGGTTTTTTCGTCGGCTATTTTAAACACGTACCCGGCGATACGGGTTAATTAACATTTTTTTTGAGACGACCGAGGTGTTTGCTAACGTATTTTTCTGAGGTGATAAGCGCTTGCTGAATGCGTCGTGCGTAGTAAATACTGTCGAGTACTTCCTTGTTCTTTTCATGCAGTTTCTCATAGGCATGGTCGACCCGTATTTTTTGTAATTCAATGATGGCCTTCTGCTTTTGGGTTACACGAAAGCGATTGAAAATAAATGCAAGGAACACGATCACCAGGACGAGTCCGCCATACAAGGCGTAACGTTGTGTTTTTTCCTGGTTCAGCTGGGCCTCCTGCGCGCTTAGCTGGGCGTCCATTACTTTTTGCGCTTCTTTGTTCTTTATACTGTCGGCGGCCGCTTTCTTTTCGTATTCGTACTGGAACTGTCTTTTGGTGCTGGCCTTTTTTGTTTCCTGGTTGCTGATGCTGTCGCGCATTTGGATAAAGAGATCATAAGAAGCTAGCGCGTTCTTATGATCTCCCATGGCGCTGTATATCTGGTGCAGGTTTTTGGCAGCGCTCCTTATCTCGGAAGGATAGCCAAACCTGCGTGCGGCGGCAAGACTCTTGTTCGTCATAAGTAGGGCCTGCTTCCATTTGCCTCGGTCTCCTTTCGAAAGCTCAAAGATCACAGCGGCGGCATTCGTGTTGCAGGTTACCCAATCGGCGCTGTCGTTCAACTGAAGGAGTGCTTCTGAAGCGCTTTGATAATAGTTTAGCGCGGTTCTCAATTCACTCATGCGTTCATAAACAGTCCCCAGGCTGTTCAGGGTCATAGCTATGAAGCGGGGTTCCTGTATTTCCCGCATTAAGCGAAGGTTCTTCTCAAAATAATCCAACGCGCTTTTCAGATCGCCCTTTTCCATGGCCACTATGCCGAGGTTGGTATAGGAGCTGTTAAGACTTCTTTTGTCATTCAGTTTTTCCCGTATCGCTTTTGCTTTCTCCATGAATTGCATGGCCTGCACATCGTCTCCCTGCACGTGATATTGCCATCCCATCCCATTCAAAACATATGAAGCGCCCAGTTCGTTCTTTAGTTCTTCATGCAGCTTGAGCGAATAATGGAATAGCTCCAGGCTTTTGTAAATATCGCCCTGCTGTCCGTAAGCATCTGCGAGATTGAACGTAGCTATGGCCAGGTCATCTTTGTCATGAATGGTCTTTTGAATGGTAATGGCTTCTTCATAATAAGCGATGGCCTTTGCTGTTTCTCCGCGCAGGTTTGCTCCGTAGGCACGGTTAGCCAGAACAATGGCTTTGTATTTCATAAAGATCTCCCATAATTTATCACCTTGTTTCACTTTTTCCAGGTTCCGCTTTGCGATCTCGTCCATCCGGTCATTGTACCTAGGCCATATCGTGTCGTTGTTCTCCGATTCCATCAGCCTGTTCAATAAATAACAACGGGTTGTATCATGCGTAGCCTGCTCCAGTAATTTTTTCAAAGAGTCGGCCTGGCCCCGGCCCCAAAGGGGCAGGAGCAAACAAAATACTATTTTCAAAAACCTGCTCATTCTTTGTTTTGTAACCGTTTCAAATGCTTTTCAACGTAACGCTCTGAAGTGATCAGGGCCCGTTGTATCCTTCGTGCGTAAAAAATGCTGTCCATCACTTCCTTGTTCCTTTCGTGCAGGCTTTCATAAGCCCTGTCTACTAATTTCTTTTGCCCTTCTATGATCGCTTTTTGCTTTTGCGTGATCCGGAAACGATTGAATATGAAGATCACAAAGACCAGTACCGCCGCAAGGCCTCCGTATAAAGCGTATCGCTGTACCTTTTCCTGCTTTAATTGCGAATGCCGCGTGCTCAACAAAGCATCCTTTACCTTTTGCACCTCCTGGTTGCGCACACTGTCGGCCACCGCTTTCTTTCCGTATTCATATTGAAACTGTCTTTTGATGCTGGTCTTGCGGGTCTCCGCGTTGGCCACGCTGTCGCTCATAGTAATGTAAAGCATATAGAACTTCAGCGCTTTTTTGTGATCACCGAGCTTTCTGTAAATACCCTGAAGTGTATAGGCCGCACTTTTTATGTGACCCGGATGCCCCATTTTTTTTGACGCGGCCAGGCTTTTGTTCGAATAAACAAGGGCCTGTTCATACACTTTGCGGTCGCCGTTGGCCAGGTAATACAAACAGGCACCCTGGTTATTGATGGAGGTGGCCCACCCGGTGAGGTCATGCATTTTTTCCTGAATGGCCGCGGCTTTTTCTAAGTAGTTGATGGACTCCCTGTATTCGCCGCGATCCATGTAAAGTATGCCAAGGCTGTTCAGGGCCATGCCTACGCCGCGCTGGTCGTCGGTCTCTTCCATAAGGGCCAATGTTTTTCGGTAATTTTCTTCCGCTTCTTTTTCTTTACCCTGTTTGCGGTAAATGAGCCCGATATTATTGTAGGTATTGGCTAGCCCACGTTTATCGCCGATCTTCAGGCGCATGGCACGTGCTTTTTCCAGGTATTCCAAACCCTTAACCAGGTCGCCCTGCACATAGTAGTTCCAGCCCAGGTCGTTCAGCACGTACGACATGCCGTAATTATTATTCAGTTTTTCGTAAATACTCAACGCTTTGTGTAGGTATTCCAATCCGCGGGAAATATCTCCCTGCGTTACGTAGATGTCCCCTAAATTATAGTAGGAGGCAGCCATTCCTTCTTTGTGATCTATCTTTTGCTGAATAGAAAGGGCTTCCTCGTAGTATTCCGTGGCTTTTTTATTGTCGCCGCTCAGGTTGGCAAGGTAACCGAGGTTGTTGATCGCGATGGATCGGCTTTTAAGAAAGAAATTCTTGAGTGATCCCGGCTTCTCCAGGTTCTTGTCGGCTATCTTTAAAAGTTCGGTGTTATAACC
>JANWKZ010000172.1 GCA_025451115.1 Bacteroidia bacterium
CCCAGATCACCAAGGAGAAGAAGGAGACCATTGTGCTTGACGAAAGCAAGAAGAGCGCCCGCAAGAAAGAAGACGCCGACGACGAGATCGTGATAAAAGACATGAGCCAGTCGCCCACTTCCAAGGCACTGGAGCAATTGCGAGAAGAAAGCAAACAGCGCATTGCCGACGATGGTAAGAAAAAAACAGCTAAAGAAACACCTGCTAAAAAAGAAGAAGTTATCAAAGCTAAAGCCGACGTAAAGCTTGATCAACCTAAAGTACTTTCCAAGATCGACCTCGCTTCGATCAATACCAAAACGAAGCCCGACAAAAAGACGAAGAAGGACAAAGAAGAGGAAGAAGAGAAGCCGGCTAAAAAAGGAAAGAAAAAAGAAGAAGAACCGGTTGCAGAAGCGCAACCTGTTGTTACCCCCGAAACTACATCCACCGAACCGAAGGAAGATTTCCTGGAGACCAAGTTCACGAAACTGGACGGTCCCAAGATCCTTGGAAAGATGGAACTTCCCGTTGAGAAAAAACCTAACGCCGATGATTTCGGTTACGAAAAGAAAAAACGTAAGCGTATCACAAAAACAGGCAGCCTGAGCCAGGAAGAGATCAAGAAAGTGGGTACCGAACAGGCCCAGATAGCGCGCCAGCGATTTAAAGATCGCGGCAACACGCAAACCCAGAAACGCGATAGCAAACCCGCGCTTACGGATGAAGAGATCCAGGCACAAATTAAAGAGACCCTTGCACGCTTAAGCCAGCAGGGACAAAAATCGAAGACCGCCAAATACCGCCGCGAGAAACGTTCGGAGATACGTGAGCGTATGGCCGAAGAACAAGAGCAGATACAGGCTGAGAAAAGCGTGTTGAAAGTTACCGAGTTCGTTTCGGCCAACGAGCTTGCGCAGATGATGAGCATTAACGTAACGCAGGTTATCGCAACCTGTATGCAGTTAGGATTGTTCGTTTCTATCAACCAGCGTTTGGATGCAGAAACGATCGCCATTGTTGCTGAAGAGTTCGGTTACAAGATCGAGTTCGTATCGGCCGAAGAGCAGGAAGACCTGGATGAAGAAAAAGATAACCCGGAAGATCTGTTGCCGCGTCCTCCTGTTGTTACAGTGATGGGACACGTTGACCACGGTAAAACATCCTTACTTGACTACATCCGTAAATCGAACGTATTAGCCGGTGAGGCGGGTGGTATCACCCAGCACATTGGTGCCTATAAAGTAAAATTACACGACGATAAAAAGATCACATTCTTAGATACACCGGGTCACGAAGCGTTTACCGCCATGCGTGCCCGTGGTTCTAAACTAGCCGACGTAGCCATCATCGTGGTTGCCGCCGACGACAGCGTGATGCCTCAAACAAAAGAGGCTATCAACCACGCGCAGGCTGCTAACGTGCCAATGGTTTTCGCTATTAATAAAATTGATAAGCCGGGCGCTAACCCCGATAAGATCCGCGAGGCGCTTTCCATCATGAATATTTTGGTGGAAGAATGGGGCGGTAAGTTCCAGTGCCAGGAGATCTCTGCAAAGCAAGGTAAGAACATCGACCTGCTTTTAGAAAAAGTATTACTGGAAGCAGATATGCTTCAACTGAACGCTAACCCTAACCGTTTAGCTACCGGAGCCGTGATCGAGGCCACTATGGAAGAAGGTCGCGGATATGTGGCTAATATACTTGTACAAAGCGGTACCCTGCATGTGGGCGACGTGCTGTTAGCAGGTTGCCACAGTGGCCGCGTGCGAGCAATGTTTAACGAGCGCGGACAAAAAGTTACGGAAGCAGGTCCTTCAACACCAATCAAAATGCTAGGCTTAAGCGGCGCGCCGCAGGCCGGTGATAAATTTGTGGTGATGGATGACGAGCGTGAGGCTCGCGAAATTGCCAACAAACGTTTACAACTGCAACGTGAGCAGGGCATGCGCACCAAGAAACACATTACACTTGATGAGATCGGCCGTCGTTTAGCGATCGGGGATTTCAAAGAACTTAACATCATTGTAAAAGGTGACGTGGATGGTTCTATCGAGGCCCTGGCTGACTCCTTATTGAAATTATCTACACAGAAAGTACAGGTAAATATCATCCACAAATCGGTGGGCGCGATCAGCGAGAGCGACGTAATGTTGGCTTCCGCATCTAACGCTATCATCGTGGGCTTCCAGGTTCGTCCTACAGGAAGCGCGCGCAAGCTGGCCGAAGACGAGCAGATCGACGTGCGTTTGTACTCGATCATCTACGACGCCATCAACGAGGTGAAAGCCGCGATGGAAGGTATGTTGGCTCCCGAATACCAGGAGAAGATCACCTGCAACATCGAGATCCGCGAAGTGTTCAACATCACCAAGGTGGGAACCATTGCCGGTTGTTATGTACTCGACGGCCGCGTGAACCGAAATACCAAAGTTCGCGTGATCCGCGACGGTATCGTAATTCACAGCGGAAGCTTAGGCTCACTGAAACGTTTCAAAGACGATGTGAAAGAAGTTGTTTCGGGCTACGAGTGCGGCTTGAACATCGACGGTTTCAACGACATCAAAGCCGGCGACATCATCGAAGGCTACGAGATGGTGGAAGTAAAGGCGAAATTATAATTGAATTTATACTAAAAGAAAAGCCCCCGCCAATGGCGGGGGCTTTTTTAATACAGTAAACTAAAAAATTACTTGTTCACTTTCTTAGACAGGTCTGTACCCGCTTTGAACTTCACCACTTTTTTAGCGGCAATTTTAATTTCCTTTCCGGTTTGAGGGTTGCGGCCGGTACGGGCAGCACGTTTAGAAATAGAGAAAGAACCAAAACCTACAAGGGCGATGCGGTCGCCTTTCTTTAAAGATTTTTCGATCGCGTCAACCGCTGCGTCTAAAGCGCGGCCTGCGTCTGCTTTTGATAATTTGGCATTTGAGGAGATGGCATCAATTAATTCTGCTTTGTTCATGTTTTTGTTTTTAATAGGGTTAAACAATTTTTGTTCGGACGACAAATGTAGTACAAGCTTCGTATCCGCCCATTACCGCCCGAATGTTTGTTGAAAAAAGACGCTTTTGTTAATAAGAGGTGCCCCGAAACCCTTGATAGGCGTGGCTTTCAGCGGGTTCACGAAAAAAAAGCGTCCGGAGCGAAAACAAATCCTCGTAAGAGGTCTTCGTCGGGCATTCTTTTTTTGCCTTCCATCTGCAACTCTGTTACATAAATAAAACCATCTGTGGTGGCTACTTTCAATTCCTTTTTGCCATCGCAGACAATAGTTCCGGACTTTAAAGTGTGTGCGTCCTTTTTGAAATGACACTTGTAGATCTTAAAACTTGTCTTTTTTTCACCCTGTAGCTCCGTCCACGCGCAGGGATAGGGAGAAAGTCCTCTTACTAAATTGTGTATTTGTTCTCCGGGTTTGCTCCAGTCAATTTTGCAGTCGTCTTTAAAGATCTTGGGCGCGTGTTTGGGCTCCTGGCCTGGTTTTAATAAAGCGTTCTGTTCTTTCAAAACAACATTTCCTTTTTCGATCTCTTTTACCGAACGCAATAATAATTCTGCGCCATTCACCATCAACTCATCATGCAGTTCGCCGGCGGTCATCTCCTCCCCTATCTTCACTTTATTCTGGAGCAAAATGCTGCCGGTATCAATTTCATGTTTCAGCTTAAAAGTAGTAGCGCCGGTTTCCTTTTCTCCATTCATGATGGCCCAATTTATAGGCGCCGCGCCACGGTAATTCGGCAACAAAGAAGCATGCAGATTATAAGTCCCCAAAGGCGGCATGTTCCAAACCTTCTCCGGCAGCATACGGAAGGCCACCACGATCTGTAGATCAGCATTTAAAGTCTTTAGCTCTTCTAAAAAATCATCTCCTTTTAAATTGGTGGGTTGCAATACACGAAGACCATTAGCAACAGCAAATTGCTTCACCGCGCTTTGCAGCACCTGCTGGCCCCTGCCTGCGGGTTTATCGGGCGAGGTAACAACCCCCACAATGTTGTAGCCGTTCTTTACCAGTATTTCCAGGGAGGCCACCGCGAATTCCGGGGTTCCCATAAAAATGATCTTCATGCGGCAAATGTAAGTATAAGGAGGCAGTATAAGTATAAGGAGCAATAAAAAAGAGGTGCTAAGCACCTCTCCTTAAATATATACTTATACATACTCCTTATACTATTCTTTAGCGATAGGATTCGCAAGGTTCTGGTAAGAGGTAAGGTCCATTTTCACAGCGCCAAACATGATCTTGGCCTGCGCTCTCAAAGGAATGTGGTTCTTATCGTCAGTGATCCAAACATTCAGGTCTTCCTCTTTCTTGAAGATACGCCCGGTTTGAATGATAGGCCTGAACTTTATGCAGCGGAACTTCCCCAAGTCTGTTTTGATGGTTTCCTTTCCCACATATTTAATTTTCAGGTTCCAGATCTCCTTATCAACGAAACTTGGGATCGTGAAGACATCTCCCTCCTTCGCGTTCGTAAAATCTATATTACGGGCGTAGTAGAAAGAAGAAAGCATATCCTGTATTCCCATAGGAACATCACAGGTCTTGCCTTCGCCTATATCCACCTTTTTTGTATAGTGATTAAATAGATAATCCTGGTTGATGATATAACCACCCTCATTACAACGGCGCACAAAATACCATGGAACCAAAGCGTCCTTATCAAGATAAGTTTCATAGCGGTCCTTCACTTTAAAGAACCAATCGAAACTACCTTTCGAGTAACCGTTACCAACAATGTGATAAACTTTTCGGCCACCAATTTCTTTTACCTCGGGCATCACTTCCAGCACCGCCACACCCGCATCCATAATGCCATAGTGTAAACGGTAGGTCAACGATTCGCCGGTTTTAAAAGCTTCATTGTTCTTTGTAGGAAGATCAACTTTTTGGCCCTGCGCGTTAATGGGTTTTGGCAACTGGTATAAGGCGGTTTTGTCGGGAGTAAAAAAGAAGAAAGCGGAAAGCAGCACCGGGGCTGCCAGTATAAGAGCTATTCTAAAAAATCTGCGTTTCATACCCACTATAATGCAAAATAAATGCCAGACTAAATTAGTGTAAATCACCCACAAAATCAAGTATTTTCCGGCGTTGGGCCAGGAGCGATGTAAAGAGCGATGGATCCTTCTTTTTGATGCCCGAAAGGCGTATAGCACCCATCATTTTTCTCCTAAATGGGGAATACAGCAAGCCCAGCCAACCGCAGCCTGCTTTAATGGCAGTGTAGATAAGCAGGTATTGCCATTCGCGAAAGATCAGCCAAACAATTCCCAATTCCAGAAGGAAGAGTGCATTCAAAAGTATGCTTCCTACGCCAAAAACGATAGAGGCCCTGAACTCAATATTCTTCACTCTTTTGCGGGCCACCCTTTGAGCGAAATAATAAGGAATAAAATTCAGGATCTTCCCTACCAGGTAAAAAGGAAGACCTAAAATGAGCAGTAAAATATTCCCCAAATTCAAAAAACTCTCTCCTTTGGCGGCGCGAAAAATAAGATGGTCGCGAAGTTTCAGAATATGAATTTGCTTCGAATAAGTATCTGTTTCCTTTCTTAGCCCCTCAACAAGCCCGGGCTTCTCTTCCGTGAGTTTGTTAAGCCGCGCGATAATGAACTCCCAATATTTCTGCTGGTGCGAAGGATCTTCGTAATCAAGTTTATTCTCCTGGATATATTGTTTTTTCAGGATCGGCTGCAATTGCTCGATCAGCACATCGTTCTCCTTATGCAAAAGCGAAGGCATGAGCGGCTTCATCTTCTCCTCAATATGCCGCGTCAGTTTAACGATGGTCTGTACGGGCTGGACCTTATACTCTTCATAAAAATCCTTAACAGCAATGGGCTCCCCTATCTGAAAATTAACATAGGTGCGGAATTTCTCAGGTTCCGAGTAATTGATCCCCACAGGCAAGATCTTCAGATCGGAATCACCGCCCTGGTCGAGGTAACCAAACGACATCTTCGCGGTTCCCTTCTGTATTGAACGCAGCCTTCTTTCCTTCAAACTTAAACCTTCGGCAAACACCATGATCTTTTGTCCCTTATCCAACATGTTGTAGGCGATCTTGAATGATTCGAGGTTCTTCTTTACGTTCTCGTAACCTCCATCCCTCAACCGGTAGATAGGAACAACTCCCATCGACTGAAGCATTGTGGCTGCAAATCCTTTTTTAAACGCGTCGCCGCGCGCCATATAAAACGTGCGGGGATAGAACACAAAACTGGCAAAACTAATAGGGTCCATGAACGCGTTGGGATGGTTCATGGCAATGAACATCGGTCCTTTCTGGCGAATGTTCTTCGCGCCGCTCACCTTCTGGCGTTTAAAATAAAGCCAGAAACAATGGAAAAGCGTATTCCGGAGAAGGTACCAGAGCATAAATTAAGAATGTAGAATTATGAATTCAGAATTTATGCTCATGTTAATTTTTTGATGGCTCATTAACCGGTTTATTTTGAAGGGCGGCTTCGATCTTTTTCATCACTTCGGCAGTCAATAAAGGAATCACTTCAGCCGACTTCAGATTATCCACTAATTGCTCTGTACGGGAAGCGCCTAGAATAGCCGTGCTCACACGAGGATTTTTCAAAACCCAGGCTATCGCCATTCTATTAAGCGGAACCCCAAGATCATCAGCGATCTTTTTCAATCGTGTTACGCGGTCATGATTCGCTTTTGCTTCGGCACCCGTGATCCTTTCCTTCAGCCATTCCATACCCGGGCGATCGATGCGTGTGTTATCCGGAGTTTCATTCATGTATTTGCCCGTAAGCAACCCGGAAGCTAATGGCGACCAGATAGTAGTGCCCATTCCCTTTTCGTAAGCGGGCTTGTATTCTTCCTCAAAGCGCTGGCGGTGCAGCATGTTGTATTGAGGCTGCTCCATGGTAGGAGGTGTCAAATAAAATTTATCGGCAATACGGTAGGCTTCCAGTATCTGCTCTCCGCTCCACTCGCTGGTTCCCCAGTAAAAGATCTTTCCCTGTTGCACTAAGTCGTGCATAGCGCGAACAGTTTCTTCTATGGGCGTATTAGGGTCGGGCCTGTGACAAAAATAAAGATCGAGGTATTCTACCTGCAGACGCTTGAGAGCTGCGTGACAAGCCTCGAAAACATGCTTGCGGCTCAAGCCCATTTGGTTGGGGAGTTTTCCTCCCCAAAAAACCTTGCTCGAAACAACATAGGTACTGCGGGGCCAGTCGAACTTTTTCAGGATGTTTCCCATCACAGTTTCTGATTTTCCACTCGCGTAGGCTTCGGCATTATCAAAAAAATTCACCCCGTTCTCGTAAGCCACACGCATGCACTCTTCAGCTACATTGTCGCCTACCTGCGCGCCAAACGTTACCCAGGAGCCAAATGAAAGCTCACTCACCAGCAATCCCGAACTTCCTAACCTGCGATATTCCATAAATGATTTTAAGCAAAGATAGGAAAGAAGTCATAAGTGAAAAGTCAAAAGTCATAAGTTACTGTTAGACCTTAGCCCCAATCCGTTAAAAAAACGGAACAATAATTGCATTTAGGTCATAGAAATTTTACGTACTTTAACCTCCTAAACATCAGTTATGGCCCGCTTCTTACTAGCTTTTAACTTCTTACTTCTAACTTTTAACTTCTTCCCCCAGGGTAGCCTGCCCCCTGGCACTTATACTTCCACAAATAAAAAGGCCATCAAGTATTTCGAGGAGGGCAAGAAAAATTACGAGGTGCGCAAAGACGCCGAAGCCGAAAAATGCCTGCTTAAAGCCATTGCCGAAGACAAAACCTTCGTGGAACCGCATATAGCCCTTGCTTACCTCTACATGGAGCAGAACAAAAAAACGGCCGGCATCAAACATTTCAAGGAAGCGCTGGCACTGAACTCCAAATATTTCCCTCGCTGCTTTTACGATCTCGCGCTCGCGCTCTTAATGGTGGGCCAATACGAGGAAGCGCAGCAAAACCTGGAGGCTTTTCTTAAAGTCGAACGCATTAATCCAACCACAAAAGAACAGGCACAACACTATTTGAAGACCGCCCAATACGGAGCAAAAGCCGTAAAAGACCCAAAACCTTACAAGCCTTTCAATTTAGGTGATGGCATCAATTCGCCCGATTACGAGTATTTTCCTTCCATTACCGCCGACGGAAAAACCATTCTCTTTACCCGCAATTTCCGCGAGGGGGGAAAAGAATCACAGGAAGATTTCTTTGTGAGCCAGAAGGTGAAAGATGTTTGGCAAAAAGCGGTTCCTATCAATGAGATCAACAGTCCCGGTAACGAAGGTGCGCCCAGTTTGTCGGCCGACGGACAATATATGTTCTACGCGAGTTGCATAAATATGTTCAACAATTACGGGGATGAAACAAGAAAAGGTTTCGGAAGCTGTGATATCTTTTTCGCTCAGCAAAGCGGCGGCAAATGGACCAAACCGCAGAACGTAGGCCCGCCCGTGAACACAGCCAATTGGGAAACACAGCCTTCTTTTTCTTCCGACGGAAAAACGCTTTATTTTGTGAGAGGCATTGTTACCAAAGAAGGGATCAAAGACCAGGACATTTATATGAGCGAGATAGGCGTGGATGGAAAATTCAGTACACCGGTGCGATTGGGAGGCAACATCAATACAAAGGGTGTAGAGGAATCAGTTTATATTCACCCGGATAATCAAACGCTTTATTTTACTTCTGATGGTCACCCCGATAACATGGGCGGACTCGATATTTATTTAAGTCGCCGGCAAGCAGACGGAAATTGGGGGCCACCGGTGAATTTGGGATATCCTATCAATACACATAATGAGGAGAGTGGTTTATTGGTGGATCCTTCGGGAGAGATCGCTTATTTCTTTAGCGACAGGGAAGGTGGTTTTGGTGGACTTGACATTTACGGTTTTGAATTGCCCGCGGATATTCGTCCTGTGCCTCTTACGTATATGAAAGGAAAAGTGTTTGACATTAAAACAAAAGCGCCTCTTGATGCGAATGTGGAAGTTATTGATCTTGAAACACAGAAAACCGTTGTGAGGGCTTTCTCGAATACAAAAGGAGAATTCTTAGCGGTGCTTACATCGGGGAAAAATTATCTTGTGAACGTGAACCGTGAGAAATATCTTTTTTACTCGGATAATTTTAGTTTGAAGGGTGTAAAGACCGATTTCAATAAGCCTTATATTTTAGAGATCCCGCTGCAGCCAATTGATACCGGCATCACGATCGAGTTGAAGAATGTATTCTTCGATGTGGATAAGTTCGATCTCAAACCCGAATCGAAAGCAGAACTTGAGAAACTGGTTTCTTTCCTGAAGAACAATCCGAAATTGCGCATTGAGATCAGTGGTCATACTGACAGCGACGGCAATAAGAAAGCCAACCAGCTACTATCACAGAACCGCGCTAAAGCTGTTTTTGATTATTGTACGAACGCCGGGGTTTTTGCGACACGTTTAGCATTCAAGGGTTATGGAGATTCCAAACCCAAAGTACCCAATACTTCCGCAGAGAACAAGGCGAAGAACCGGAGGACGGAAATTAAAATTATCGGGAAGTAATTTCTTTTAGTGCTGCACCACGATCTTGCGTGTCAAAGCTCCTTCGTTCGTTTTTACCTGTACAAAATAAACCCCGTTGGGCAGGTTGCCGGTTTCTAAACTTCCTTTGGCGGAGGCCAGCTTATTACCTAAAATATCCAGCAAAGAAAATTCCTCGGCCACACCATTCAATTCTACATTTATTTTGCCGACTGCGGGACTTGGAAATACATTTAATTTCTTAGCCGATGTGTTTTTTATACCCGTAGTAGGTACAATGCAGCAATTACCGCCCGCCGATACGAGATAAGGAGTTGTAGACCAACAACCGTATTGCGTAAAATGATACCGCATGGAGCCACCAAAAGCATTGGTAAAATAGTAAGCCAATTGGTCTGGCGTATTGCATCCGCCCTGGTTAGTAGTAGAACTGCAGGAATAATTGCAAATGATGAATTGATACCCGTTTGGATTACTGTAGCCCGCCGGCGGAAATTGAATGATCGTATCAACACCGGGTGCTACGCCTGCTATGGAAGTGCTCAGGCTTCCCATCCCGCAATGATTATTGTTACCGTCATAACCCGCATAGCGTACTTCCGTAACGTTAGCTGAATAAGTACCGGTAATGATGATCTTTGTCCACTCGTAAGTGGTAATTCCGATCTTTATGTTAGGGATGTTTTGGTCGACATCAATAATTAATTGGCCGCCATCGTAGTTCGAATAGATGATCACGTTGGCCGTTGTATCACACATAGCGGTCTGTGATCTCATTTGGAGACTCAATACAGCTATGATCGAGAATAAGTAGAATTTTTTCATGTGTTTTTGCTTTCCACTAATTTATGACTTTTTACGGGATTTCCAAATTTGCCATAGCATGAATAAAAGATATATAAAGCTTTAAGACTTCCGCTCTATTTGAGCTCCCAAAGCCTGCAGTCGGGTATCTATCTTCTGGTAGCCGCGGTCTATCTGGTTGATGTTGAACATCACGCTCTTTCCTTTCGCGCTCAAAGCCGCTATTAAAAGAGAAACCCCCGCGCGTATGTCAGGCGATGCCATCTGTATCCCACGCAGCTGAGTCTTGCGGTCGAGCCCCATCACCACCGCGCGGTGCGGATCACATAAAATGATCTGCGCGCCCATATCAATAAGCTTATCTACAAAGAATAAACGACTCTCAAACATCTTCTGGTGTATAAGCACATTTCCGCGCGCCTGTGTTGCCGTAACTAAAGCTATACTGATCAGGTCGGGAGTAAAGCCGGGCCACGGCGCATCAGAAACCGTTAAAATACTGCCATCAATAAAAGTGTCTATCTCGTAATGCTCCTGCGCAGGAATATGAAGGTCATCACCTTTCAGTTCCATTTTAATTCCCAAACGCTCAAATATGCCGGGCACGCAACCCAAACGCGGGTAAGCCACATTCTTAATGGTAATATCACTTTGTGTAACAGCGGCCATACCAATGAAAGAACCGATCTCGATCATATCTGGCAACAACCGATGTTTCGTGCCACCCAATTTCTTCACTCCTTCAATGGTCAGCAAATTACTTCCCACACCAGTTATCTTCGCGCCCATGCGGTTCAACATGTCGCATAACTGTTGCAGGTAAGGCTCAGAGGCTGCATTGTAGATCGTTGTTACCCCTTCAGCCAAAACAGCAGCCATCACAATGTTTGCCGTACCGGTTACCGAAGCTTCATCCAATAGCATGTACGCGCCCCGCAAATTCTTTCCTTCTACTTTAAAGATCTCGTTAACCTCATCATAAATGAATTTGGCACCCAGTTTCTCAAATCCTAAAAAGTGCGTATCCACCCTGCGGCGACCAATTTTATCTCCGCCCGGCTTGGGCATATAAGCTTTTCCGTATCGGGCCAACATCGGGCCCACCACCATAACAGATCCGCGCAAGCTTCCACCCTTTTTCTTAAACTCGGGCGATACAATAAAATCCACATTCACATCATCAGCCTGAAAGGTATATTCCTCGTGGCCGGTCTTCTCCACCTTCACGCCCAGGTCCTTCAGCAGGTCAATGAGCTTCATGATGTCTATAATTTCAGGAATGTTACCGATGGTAACTTTTTCGGAGGTAAGAAGAACGGCGCAGATAACCTGCAACGCCTCGTTCTTTGCGCCCTGCGGAATGATCTCACCTTTCAGGTGCTTGCCGCCTACGACTTCAAATATGGCCATGTGCTATAATATTTTGTTTAATCCGGTACTAAACTACCTAAACAAAATACATCCCCCCGGGCATTACCCGATAGCTTACGAACAGAGTTTTTAACCGACTGCCTTTATTGGATCAGGATGATTCAAGGGTCTCGACTACGCTCGACCTGACAGTAATTGTTAATTAAAAAACGGGTAAGTAAAGGAAATTAACCTTTTCTCTTAAAATTCTTGTGGTGCTTCTTGTGGTGCTTTTTATGCCCGTGGCCATGGCCACCATGGCCTCCGCCCGGGTTCACATTGCGCTTCACCAGGTCTTGTGAGTCTATGAGCTTCTGCCCATCTTCCATTTTAATTTTTCCTTCGCTCAGTTCCAATAGATGCGAGAAGATCACATCATCCTGCACCGCGTCCTTGTTCCAGGTCAAATAAGATTTTTTCAATTGCGTGGCCACAATACGTTTCAGGTATTCCTTCTCCTCGCCTTCCTTAAAGTTCTTGGCCTGCTGTATAATTTCTTCAATAAGCTTTCCATAGTGGCGGTATTTGATCTTACCGCTGGGGTAACTCACATTATCCGGCTTGGTATCAAAGGTCTCGGCACTGGGTTTGGGATACGGACTATCCACATCCAGCTTAAACTGAGAAATAATGAACAGGTGGTCCCACAACTTATGCGTAAAATCGGGCACATCGCGCAAATGCGGGTTCAGCTGGCCCATGATCTGTATAATGGCGCGGGCGCATTTATTACGCTCCTCGCGGTCTTTAATTTCGCAGCAAAAATCCACCATGCCCTGCACATTACGGCCGTATTCGGGTATGATCAGGTGGGGCAACTGGGTATTATAGGTAAGTCCTTCTAACATAGGCATAAAAGTACGCATTTTCCGGGGCTTTAGCAAGACCCTGAATTTGTGTGTTTTGGGGCAGTTTTGGGCGTTTCCCCGCGTTATAAATTGATCTTCGGAGGAGAATTAGGGGCGGGGTCAGGCTGCTGCGGGGTTCCGCTTTTGCCCACACTATTCCAGGTTGTCTTGCCCGAAAGAACATTTATTGTTGAGATTTAAGGGCAAAGAGCCCCTTCGGGCCCGCTGCATCCTTAACGCAAACAGCCGGTAACTGTAAACATCTCGTCATTTAACCATTCAGCAATTCAGCCATCTAATTCGTAAATTTGCGGTATGCAAAAGATCCTATTTGTTTGCCTTGGCAATATCTGCCGATCGCCGGTGGCCGAGGGCATTATGCTACATCTTATCGAACAACACAAATTGCACGGAAAATTACACGTCGATTCGGCCGGCACTGCCGGGTATCATATAAACGAAGCGCCCGATCAACGCACCTTGCACAACGCCAAAAAGAACGGCGTTGACCTAAGCAAGCTACGCGCCCGTAAATTTGAGAACAAAGATTTTGACTCCTTTGACAAAATATACGTAATGGACGAAAGCAATTTCGTTAATGTAACGCGCATGACGAAAGACAAAAACCATCACGGAAAGATCGATTATTTGCTGAATGTTTCGCATACAGGGCAAAACCTTCCGGTTCCCGATCCCTACTATGGCGGCGAGCAGGGATTTGAAGACGTCTTTCATTTGGTGTACAAAGCCTGCGAGAAACTAATAGAGTTCCATATCAAATAAAATAATACTTTTAAGTAGTGAAATTCCTTCGCCCCCTTTTTCTTCTTTTCATTTTCATCCTTTCTAAAGGCAATGGGGTCTTTGCACAAAACAAAAAAGTTGATTCGCTGGTTGCTCTTTATCAAAAGTTGCCTGCCGACACCCAAAAGATCAGCACCGGACTTTTGCTTAGTCGCACTTTGCTAAAACAAAGCCGTAACAGCGATGCGCTCAATTACTGCAAAGAGCTGCAGAAACAATGCGAAGCCGCCATTAAAACGGCAGCTTCCGATAAATTAAATTTCTATAAAAAGAATTTCGGGGCAACCTATAACCTCGAAGGAAATGTATACTACTACAACAGCGATTTTCAAAAGGCCACCGAATGCTACGCCCAGGCTTTGAAGATCTATGAAGAGATCGGCGACGACAAAGGCATTGCCAACTCGGTAAACAATCTTGGGCTTATGGCAAGTACGCAAGCCAATTATCCCAAGGCCTACGAGTATTATATGAAGGCCTTGAAGATCCGCGAACGCATTAACGATGAGAACGGAATGGCTTCTTCTTATAATAACCTCGCTATCATCCTTGAGCACCAGGGCAATTATTCTTCCGCGCTCGAATTTCATTTCAAGGCGCTTGCTTTGAACGAAAAGCGGGCCGATAAATATGGCATCTCCACTTCACTTATTAATATCGGCGCCGTTTACTCCAACCAAAAGAATTACAAAAAAGCGGAAGAATATTATTTGCGCTGTCTTCCCATCCTGGTTGAAATAGGCAATAAACACGGACTTGCCAACATCTACAACAACCTGGGCATTGTGTATCTTGATGATCGCAAGGTTAAAGAAGCCGTGGCTTACCACCAAAAAGCGCTTGAAGTACGCAAAGAGATAGGCGATCAATACGGGGTTGGTTTTTCGTATATGAACTTAGGTTCTATTTATTCTTCCCAGAAAAATTACGCAGCGGCCCTCGAGTATAATCTAAAGGCGCTTGAGATCCGCAAGGAGATACAGGACAGCCTGGGCATTGCGCTTGCTTACAATGGCATGGGCATGTGTTATTACAACCAGAAGAAATTCGTGGAGGCCGAACGTTGCAGCAAGCAAGCTTATGATTTCGCTTTTAAAACAGGCGAACAGGAAGCGGTGAAGGAAGCCGCCAAAACCCTGAGTGATATTTACGCTGCGATGGGTAATTTTCAAAAAGCCTACCAGTTCCAGAGCACCTACCTCAGTGTGCGCGACAGCATGCAGAGTGAAGAAAGCCTGAAAGACGGCGTACGTGCCGAGA
>JANWKZ010000173.1 GCA_025451115.1 Bacteroidia bacterium
AAGGAAGAAGAATTAATTGCTTTTCTTTTTCGGGAACAGGAGTTCGTCCAAAGCAGCGGTATCATCAATATACTTCGCAACGATCTTCTTGTTCTTATCGATTACAAACATCTGTGGTGTGGCAGTGATGCTGTAGGTATACGTGTAATTCGCTTTCATTTCGGGGTCTATGAAATGCAGGCCGGGCAATTTGAATTCTTTCAGTTTCTCTTTCCATTTATCTTCGTCCGGCGAAGCGCAGGCTGTGATCACTTTTACTTCCTTATGTTTTTTTGCCCAGGCAGCCAGCTTTGGAGTTTCCTCTAAGCAATGCTTGCAATCAGCGGCCCAGAAATAAAGTACGGTAAGCCCGGTGATGTTTTTGTGCAGGCTTCGCTCTTTTCCGCTGCTGTCAAGTGCAATGAAATCCGGGCAAGTGACGCCCACAAAAAGATTCTTCAAAATGCCGGCGCGGCGCGACATATTATCCAGCTGCTCTTTGGTTAACCACCAGCATCTTCCTTTCTCATAATATTGTTCCACTAAATGAACGAATACGCGGTCCTGTCCCTTTACAGCCGAAGTCTCGAAGGAGGAACTTAGGAAATAGAGACTCCATTTAAAATTCTCTTTCCCGGCGGCCGCTTTTTTCAAAATGGTGTCGCAGGCGGCTACTAAGGAATCGCCGTTCTTAAAAGTAAAATCCTGGATGTACTCTTCGTAAAGATCGAAAAGTACAGGTGAGCAGGACAGCTTATTGTCGCTAAAATCTACATTCTCAAAAAAACGCCTTTTCAGTTCCCACTTCCGTTGCACAGGGTTAAGTTTTTTAGAGATCTCGGGTTTCATCTGCGCCGCCACTAAATGAGCACTAAAGGTTCCTTTGTTCTTCGTGATGAATTGTTTTTTTATCAAGGCTTCCTGTTCATCATAACCCTGTATCATCGCCTTCAGCATAGTGGTAGAATCATCGCTAAGGTCGCCCTGCTTTAAGCGATCTCTAAGGATCCCGGCCTGGTAATTGTTAAAGTTAATTTTCCTTAAAAATTCGTAGTATAAAGTATTCTCCCGGTTACCCACGAAGGTAGTTTTCCCGCTGATATTGCCCGTATCAATGTTTATACTGAACTCATTCTCCTCGGTCATCAAAAACTCAAGTGCCTTTCTTGGAGTGAGATAGAGGATGAACACCCCGCCCGTCATTTCGTATCGCTTTTCCAGCACTGCCGTTCCTTCTCCATTTGTCATGGAAGTGTCAATGGGATAGCGCTTATCGCCGTAGCAATACCAAATGTAAACCTTGTGGTCTTTCAGGTTACTTTTTAACGTAATTTTGTAGCCGTTAAAGCCACTTGCCGAAAAAGCAAGAAGCAGGCCAAACAGCAATCCTATGTCCCGAAATATTTTTCCTTTTCTGCTCCCGCTCATTGTTACGCTGATCGAGTATTATTTCTTTACCGGCGTACAAACCATTATCAAAGATTATACCCCGCAGCGTAAATTTACGATACAATTGGTTTACTGGATACTTTCCGGGATAACTATTTTTGTACTTACCGCCACTTTGTTCTTTCCCATCCAGGACTGGCCGGCCTTTTTCAGGGCTTATATTTTCTCCATTCTTTTTGTGATGTTCGTATGCAAGCTCATTGGCTGCACGTTCCTTTTGGTGGATGATGTACTGAGGCTTTTCCGATGGGGTTTCCAGTTTGCTACTACGATCAATGAACCTGAAAAACGGGAAGGTATTTCCCGCCTCAAATTCCTGGCTTATTTATCGGGTACTTTTTTCGCGGTTCCCTTTATTTCACTTTTCTATGGCATCGTGCGAGGGTTTTCGCAATACAAAACGCACACCGTAAAATTAAATTTCCCCAATCTCCCGGAGTCTTTTGACGGACTGAAGATCGTGCAGATATCGGATATACATACGGGCAGTTTCGCGGATAATACTTCTTATCTCTCCACAGCTTTTGATAAGGTTATGGAACTGAAACCCGATATTATTTTCTTTACGGGCGACCTTATAAATGACAATGTGCGTGAGACGGATGGTTATTTGCCGATTTATCAGAAGTTGAAAGCGCCTATGGGCGTTTATTCTATTTTGGGTAACCACGATTATGGGGATTACCTGGAGTGGGAGAGCCCGGCCCACAAAAAAGCGAACCTGGACGAGCTGAAAAAAGTGCACGCCGAGGCCGGCTGGCGACTTTTACTGAACGAGCATGTAGCATTAGAGAGAAACGGGCAAAGGATAGCTTTGCTGGGTATTGAGAACTGGGGAGGCAACCTGCACTTTACCAAGTACGGCAAAATGGATGATACCTATCGCGGAACGCATACTTACGATTTTAAGATACTTCTCTCGCACGATCCTTCGCACTGGAACAAAATGGTGAAGGGCAATTTCAAGGATATCGATCTTACTTTCAGCGGCCATACTCACGGCTTCCAGTTTGGAGTAGAAATTCCCGGATGGATAAAATGGAGTCCGGTGCAATACGTTTACCCGCAATGGGCAGGCTTGTACAAGCACGACAAACAATTCCTATACGTAAACCGTGGCTTAGGATGCGTAGGTCGCGAAAAAGTCTCTGCTTACAAAGGCCGCGTAGGTATCTGGCCTGAGATCACTTATATTGAATTGAAGAAGGGTGAGCTTTCGGCTTAATACCTAGCTACCGCAACTTATAAGTGTAAGGTAACCTATTTAATTTCAATATTGAAGTTTCCTTTGCCGTATACCATGCGAGCATGCCACCGGGCCGATTCAATACATTTCACCTTTTGTATTTCGTATAAAATAGTGCTTCCCGTTTCTTTGTCTTTGAGCTTCCATACAGGACGGTTAAATACCTCTCCTTCTTTAATAATTAAATTCTTCATGTGTTTATTATTTAATCTCTAATTTATGGAAGCTTCATAAGAAAAACTGGCGGATTTATTAACAGTACTTAAAAATCACACGAATTTTTAAAGAAAATAATGTCTATAACATTACATAAAATGTTATCCCTTATGTGTCATATGATTAGTTATAGACACGGTTCATAAGTTTTGACTAAAATTACTCGCAAGAAAGCACCTTGGGCTTTTTCATTGATATTTAAAAGACAAGCCTTCGGAGTTAAGGTAATAAGGCGTCATCAATAAACTTCGCAAACACACCTAAACCCTAACCAGGGCTCAGGCTTAAAGAATTTCTTGCTGATGTCGTAGCTGTAGGTTGTTGAGCTGATGGTAAAGGAACCTTTCGCGCTTTCACTTCGTTCAATTGAAAAAATCGGAAGAGAATAATTGAATCCTTTCACTACGCTATCCGCGCAGATCTCAGAAACGTTACCCATCATCTGGTAAAGTCCGTAGCGGTTGTATTTGCCTGCATCTACTTTTACGGTTGGACAATTAACTTCAATTGCTTTCCCACAAGGCTTGTCCACCGCGCGAAAATCTTTGAGGAAGAAATTATGGTACTCTAATGTGTTGTTCACCGGCACATTGTACGTTGTCAAACTTTCGTATCCCATAGGGAAAGTGCAGAAATCGAGCCCTGCTGCGGCGGCGTATTCCCATTCGCGCTGGTTGGGTAAGCGGTACTTTACTTTTTTTGGCGCGCGCGCCATGTAAACCTTTTCGCTGTCGGCACTATGTTTAAGGTTGTTGGCTTTAACATATAAAAGTTCATTTACCATATCGGTACGCCATTTGCAAAACTCAACTGCCTGCGAATAGGTAATTCCTACAACCGGGTAATTTCTGTACGCATAACTGTTCAGGTAATGAGTGATGAGTTTATCGGCCCTGCCGATATCAGATCTTGTCCAGCAATTGGTATCCGGCACCATCAGGTAATATTTCGATTTGTCGTTCTTTTGCAGCCAGTACAAAAACTCTACATAACCGACATTGGTCACTTCCATGTCATCAATAAAAATATTATCCTTCAGCCAAATGGTTCCGGGCGGAGTAAATTTTGGCTTGGGAAAATTCCGCAGGCTATCGAATGTCTCTTTCTTTCCTACGCACGCGAGGATGAACAAGGCGGGTATAAGCAAGAAGAGTTTTTTCATTACTTCAAAGCGGCGATGATCTTTTCGGCCAGCTCAACACCGATGCGCTCCTGCGCTTCGTTAGTGGCGGCACCTATGTGTGGCGTTAAAGAAATTTTTGGGTGCTTCAGTAAAGCTTCGCTGGGCTTGGGTTCGTTCTCAAATACGTCTAAACCGGCGTGCGCAATTTTCCCTGAGTTCAGTCCGTTTACCAGGGCTGTTTCGTCAATTACTCCGCCGCGCGCTGCGTTTACCAATACAACACCGTTTTTCATTTTTTCAATTTCAGCATCGCCGATCACTTTTCCGCCCGGTACGTGCATGCTGATGAAATCACTGTTGCGTAAGAGAACATCCATATCACCGGTCTTAATAATAACAGAGGCGTTCTCTAATCCGTGAATCTCAAGATCAAGCTTCGCTTCTTTCACAAAAGGATCGAAAGCCAGTACTTTCATGCCGCAGCCTAAGGCAATTTTTGCGGTATATTGTCCAATACGACCAAAACCTATTACGCCCAATGTTTTTCCGCGCAGTTCTGTTCCTTTCGCATAAGCTTTTTTCAGTTCTTCGAATTTTGTATTTCCGTTACCCGGCATCTGACGATTGCTGTCGTATAAAAAGCGCACGGAGTTGAAGATATGCGCGAACACCAACTCAGCTACTGAGTTGGAAGAGGCCGCCGGTGTATTAATTACGTTAATGCCCTTTCCTTTGGCGTAATCAACATCGATATTATCCATACCCACGCCGCCACGACCGATCACTTTCAGGTTGGGACAAGCGTCGATCACATCTTTACGCACCTTCGTTGCGCTACGCACCGTAAGGGCCACGAATTCTTTTTCGTTCAGTTCTTTGGCCAGGCTTTCCTGGGCCACTTTATCGGTTATAACAGTAAAACCTGCTTTTTCCAAAAGCTGTTTTCCTGTTGCGTCTATGCCGTCGTTGGCGAGTATTTTTTTGCTCATAAATTATCCTAAAAAGAGAAGCAAATATCAATGGAATTTATGGAAGCGCCAAGTCCGAAAGGCTTTATTTTACTAACTTTGTATAATGCTTATAAAGCCCTATTGCAATAGTCTTACCGAATACAGCCGCTTCCTTACCCGCGAGGTAAAAGTGGGCCATTTGGGTATTGGGGGCAAGAACCCCATTCGATTACAATCGATGACCACTACCGATACCATGGACACCAAAGCCACGGTAGAGCAGAGCATTCGGATGATAGAGGCGGGCTGTGAACTGGTGCGCATCACGGCTCCGAGCCTGAATGAAGCTAAGAATTTAGAGGAGATCAAAAAGCAATTGCGTGCGGCGGGGTACAACACCCCTATCTGCGCTGATATACATTTTACTCCAAATGCAGCCGAGTGGGCTGCCCGCATTGTAGAAAAAGTGCGTGTGAATCCCGGTAACTATGCCGACAAAAAGAAATTCGAGGAAATTGAATATACCGACGCGGCCTATGCGGCCGAGTTGGAAAGGATACGTCAGCGTTTTACCCCGTTAGTGAAAATTTGTAAGGAACACGGAACGGCTATGCGTATTGGAACTAACCATGGTTCATTGAGTGACCGCATTTTGTCGCGCTACGGCGATACTCCGCTCGGAATGGTGGAAAGTGCCATGGAGTTTTTACGTATTTGCGAAGAACATAATTACCACGATATCATCCTGAGCATGAAGGCCAGCAATACGCAGGTAATGGTGCAGGCCTATCGTTTGCTGGTGCAGCAAATGATCGAAACGGGAAGAAATTATCCTTTACACCTTGGCGTTACCGAGGCCGGGGAAGGGGAGGACGGAAGAATTAAATCGGCCGGAGGAATTGGCACTTTGTTAGAAGATGGATTAGGTGATACAATTCGCGTTTCATTGACAGAGGAGCCTGAGTTTGAGATCCCCGTAGCTAAAATATTGGCAGACCGTTACCAAAGTAAGAAGTCAGAAGTAAGAAGTCAGAAGGAAAAAATAGAATTGCCTTACGATCCCTATCAGTATGAGCGTAGGCACTCAAGTGAAGTTTTGAATGTTGGCGGCAAAAGCGTTCCACGTGTACTTGCTGATTTCAGCGAAAAGGAAAAAATTACCCCTGCCACTTTCTTTGCGTGTGGCTATAATTACTCTGTGCAACTAGATAAATGGAATTTGTCGGACCAGGCAGCAGATTACGTTTACGCCGGCGATAATTTGGTTGATTTTGAATTGCCCGGCACTTTAGGCATCATTTACAATTCGGAAACCTGGAAAAAACAAAACCAGAAACAAGCCTATCCCTTATTCTGCGCCGGAGAGTTTTTTCGTTCAAACAAAATTTCAGACAAGCTAAACTTCATTGCTTTCGACCTGGCAACCTTAAAAGAACACATTTCACTAATCACTAAACACCAATCACTAAGCACCGTAGCTCTCGTATTCGATACATTCTCGATTAATCCAATGACAGAACTACGTCAAATGTTTGTCCTTCTCGAACAAAACAAATGTAAAGCTCCGGTTATCATCAAACGCAATTACAAAGATCTTTCCGAAGAGAGTTTCCAACTCTTTTCTTCAACAGACATAGGCGCACTTTTAATAGACGGAATG
Organism: Bacteroidia bacterium; assembly: GCA_025451115.1. Lineage (GTDB taxonomy): Bacteria > Bacteroidota > Bacteroidia > B-17B0 > Aurantibacillaceae > PALSA-968. Next base: position 6,624 of record JANWKZ010000173.1, read on the forward strand.
GGAGATGGCGTTTGGATCAAACAACAGAACTGCGTTTCGCCAAAAAATTCCAATTCAACCGCTTTTGGTATCCTCCAGGCTGCCCGTACACGTATCTCCAAAACAGAATATATTTCCTGCCCTTCCTGTGGCCGTACATTGTTCGACCTTCAGGAAACCACCGCCAAAATTCGCGCTGTTACCGACCACCTCAAAGGCATCAAGATCGGCATCATGGGCTGCATCGTAAACGGCCCCGGCGAGATGGCCGATGCCGATTATGGGTATGTAGGAACAGGTCCCGGTAAAATTTCTCTCTACAAAGGTAAAGAAGTGGTTAAAAAGAACGTCCCAACCGAGAATGCTGTTAATGAGCTCATCAACCTCATAAAAGAGAACGGCGACTGGGTAGAGAAACCCGTACTCGTATAAATTCCCCGAAAATCCCTGATTTTAGAGCTAAAAACCCATTTTGAAGCGTTAAGTACCCTTTACCGATAGCCGTCTTTTGCTATATTTGTATCCTTATGTTAGACAACAAGATAGTAGTAGGCATCAGCCAGGGCGATATGAACGGAATTGGCCTCGAGGTCGTTCTGAAAACCTTCATGGAGCCCGAGCTTTGCGATATATGTGTTCCCGTTCTATTCAGTTCACAAAAGACCGTTGGTTTTTACCGCAAGGTGATGGGAATGGAAGAACTCAACTTTAACGCCACGCGCGACCTGAAGCAGCTCAATTCCAAAAAGCCGAACGTTTTTGTTTGTTATGAAGAAGAGGTGCAAATAGAAATGGGTAACTCAACCCCAAATGGCGGTAAATACGCGCGCATTTCTTTGCAGAAAGCCTGTGAGGCCGCAAAACAAGGTTTGATCGATGTATTGGTTACAGCACCTATTGATAAGAATAATATCCAGGCCGAGGATTTTAAATATCCAGGTCATAGCGAATACCTGGCTTCCTTCTTCGGTTTCGAAAAAGGGGCAATGATGCTGATGTGCAGCGACGATTTGAAAGTGGGATTGGTTACAGGTCATGTGCCTGTTCAGAATATTTCGGCGCTTATCACGGCAGAAAGATTGACCGACAAACTTATTCACCTGAATAAAACTTTGAAGAGCGATTTCGCTATTCAAAAACCTAAGATCGCGGTGCTGGGATTGAACCCACACGCGGGCGATAAGGGAACTTTAGGAAATGAAGAAGAGAACGTGATCAAACCCGTAATTGCTAAATTAAAAGACCAGATGCAGGTGTATGGTCCATATCCTGCCGATGGATTCTTTGGTGCGGAGACCTATAAAAAATTTGACGCTGTGTTGGCGATGTACCACGACCAGGGATTGATACCTTTCAAGACAATTTCATTTAACGACGGCGTAAATTTCACTACCGGTTTGCCTGTTGTGAGAACTTCGCCTGACCATGGCACCGCTTATGACCTTGCCGGTAAGAATCTTGCCGATGCGGGTTCTTTCCGCAAAGCACTTTACATGGCCATTGATATTCATCGTAACCGAAAAATGTATAAAGATGGCACCGCTAATCCTTTACAGATAAGGGCGGTTAAAAGCGACTCAAGAGAGAATTAAAATGAAGAATTTAGTAGAGAATTTCCCCAACCAGTTAAAGGAAGCATTGGAAATTGCCGCCAAATCTAAAATTTCGGCGGGCAAGAACATTCAAAACGTATTGATCACCGGTCTTGGTGGTTCTGGCATTGGCGGAACCATTGTTTCTGAAATGGCAGGCCGTCATAGTAAGATCCCGGTTACTGTGAGCAAGGATTACTTTATTCCTTCTTTCGTGAATGAGCATACTTTGGTTATTGTTTCGTCTTATTCCGGAAATACAGAAGAGACCCTTAACGCGATGCAGCTGGCCATTGATAAAAAGGCGCAGATAGCCTGTGTAACGAGCGGTGGTAAAGTGAAAGAGATCGCTGAAAAGAACGGATACGATCTTATTGTTATTCCCGGTGGTAACCCTCCCCGCTCGTGTTTGGGTTACTCGCTGGTGCAGTTACTTCATATTCTGGATGCAAAGCAGATCCTGAACTTCAATTACCGCAACCAGGTAGAAGAAGCTTACGGTTTGATGGTTAGCAAAAAAGGGGAGATCGAGAAGGAAGCAAAAATGTATGCTGAAAAGCTTCATAAAAAGATCCCGGTTATCTATTGTCTTGGTGCTACAGAAGGCGTGGCTGTTCGTTTTCGCCAACAGATCAACGAGAACAGTAAAATGCTTTGCTGGCATCATGTTATCCCCGAGATGAACCACAACGAACTTGTGGGCTGGACTGAAAAGAACGATGAGCTTGCGGTTTGTATACTGCGTACCACCTTTGATTACGAAAGGAACCTAAAGCGTCTTGACATCAATAAAACTGTTATCTCTAAATTCACATCCACTGTTTTTGAGATCATGGGCCAGGGGAGTACTCCACTGGTGCAGGCTTTATATCTTATACACTTAACCGATTGGGTAAGTTGCTATATAGCCGATATCAAGAATATCGACCCGGTAGAAGTCAAGATCATCGACTTCCTGAAGTCGGAATTGGGAAAATAACCCGCTTTCCGCCGTTTTTTCCATTTTGTTTATTCCGGAAAACTGCTATTTTTGCTAATACGCTTATCGTATTATGCCGAAAGAAGCCAAACAGGAACTTTTTAATCTTATAAGGTCGCTGAATAAGGGGGAAAAACGCTATTTCAAGCTGTTTGCGCGCACCCGTTCGGCCCATAAGGATACTAATAACTATATCCGCCTTTTCGACGCTATCGAGAAGCAAAGCGAATACAACGAAGAAAAGATCAAGAAACTGAAGCTGGTGAAGGATGTTCATCTGCCCATGCTTAAGAACTATCTCTACAACCTGATCCTCGAGGGACTTCGTTCACTAAAAAGTAAAAGTAATGATATAGACAGTGAGATTGGCAATCTGCTGGAGAATGCACGCATCATGCGTGATAAAGGTTTGGAGGACGAAGAGTTGAAATACCTTGCTAAGTCGCGCCAGCTCGCTTTAAAATATGAAAGATGGGGCGCCGCAATCGAGGGCTTGCTGATGGAAAGAAGGATACGTGTACGAAAGGAAATTGCGGAGCCATGGAGGGGATTGGATAAAGAAATAGAAGAGGTAATGCGAACAATGAATAACCTCGTTGAGCATTATTTCCTGAGTCGTGAAATGAAGCTGATGGTAAACCAGTCTTCGGCGGCGCGAAGCGATCTTCGCAAGTCCATTAATAAACTGGCCGCACACCCGCTTTTAAAACAGGAGAACAAAAGTATTTCCCTGGAAGCGCAAAGAACGAGATACCTTACGCTTTGTAATTACTATTCCTTCCTTGAGGATTACGAGAATAGTCATAAGGTACTAAGCCGCGCGATGGATCTGGTGGAATCCAATTTCACTATTTTCGAGAACCCCGATATGACTTACGCTATAGGGTTAGGTAACCTGATCATCGTGCAGTTCCAGCTGCGTAAATACGACGACGCTTACGAGAACATTTACAAATACCGTGCTTTTGCTAAGAAAAAAGGCTCGGCTCAATCGTTCTCAACCGTTTATTCTTCCATCTTCGAAACGTATTACTACCTACGTACGGCCGAGTTTGAGAAAGGGGTTATCTGTATCAAGAATATTGAAAAGGAGATCCAG
>JANWKZ010000174.1 GCA_025451115.1 Bacteroidia bacterium
GACAAGATCGGCTGGGCCCCTGAACAGCGGGATAACACGTACGCGGAAGTGAGCGTGGGCATGCAGGCCCGTGCCGACAACCCTGAACCTTTAAGAGCGCAGGAATTAGGATTGAAAGTGTATTCGTATCCCGAATACATGTACGAGCAAACGAAGAACAAAACACGCGTGGTGGTAGGAGGGAGCCACGGAAAGACAACGATAACTTCTATGATCCTGCACGTGCTGAAGTATGCAGGAAAGGATTTTGATTACCTGGTGGGCGCTCAATTGCAGGGATTTGATACGATGGTGAAGCTTACAAAGGAAGCGCCGATCGCTGTTTTTGAAGGCGACGAGTACCTGGCCTCGCCTATTGATCGTCGCCCGAAATTCCATTTATACAAGCCACATATTGCTATTATCAGCGGTATTGCCTGGGACCACATTAATGTGTTTCCTACCTATGCGAACTATGTAGAGCAGTTTGAAAAGTTCATTCATCTCATAGAATCAAAGGGAGATCTCATCTATTGCAGTGAGGATGCTGAATTGAAAGATCTGGTGGAAAAAACAGAAGCTCCTGTAACCAAAATCCCTTACGCGGTTCCATCGCATAAAATTGAGAACGGCATCACCTGTCTAACACTGAATGGAAAGAAAGTTGAATTAAAAATATTTGGCGAGCATAACCTGATGAACCTGAACGGGGCCATGCTGGTTTGCGAAAAACTCGGCATTCCTCCCGAAAAGTTCTACGAAGCCATTCAAAGTTTTACCGGCGCGGCCAAGCGTTTGGAGCCTGTAAGAATAGAAAAGGAGTTTGCTTTCTATAAGGACTTCGCACATTCGCCTTCCAAATTAAAAGCCACCATCGAAGCCATGAAAGGCCAATTTCCCGATCGCCCACTGGTAGCCTGCATGGAACTTCATACTTTCAGCAGCCTGAACGAAAATTTCCTGAAAGAATACAAAGGATGCATGGCGGCGGCCGACGAAGCCATCGTTTATTTCAATCCGCACACCATCGAGCATAAGAAGCTAAAACCCATCACCACCGAACAGGTAAAGAACGCCTTTGACGATCAGCGATTATTGGTATATACCGAATCCCGACAGGTCACCGACCATCTCAAAAGGATAAGCTGGAAAGGGAAGAACCTCTTGATGATGACCTCCGGCAATTTCGATGGGGTTGATTTTGTGAAATTCGGACAAGAGCTTAGCTGAAGCCTGGCTTGCGAGCTTACTTTTCTACGCCCCTGGTAGGGCAATAAAAAATGAACATTAGTAAATTTTAAAGGTACATATGTAAATGGTATTCTTACTGCGGATGATGAAATTTGCAGGGATGGCATTAAACATTGGCGAGAAAGTAAGACAAAGGGCAAAAGAACTGCGTATCGGTCCAACCGAACTGGGTAAAATGATAAATACCTCTAAGCAGAACGTATATGGTATTTTCCGAAGAAAAAGCCTGGATACAGAATTATTGCGAAAACTATCGAAAGCACTGAATTATGATTTCTTCCAGTATTATATCAATGAAAGCCTCACTTTTATAGGGGAAGGCTCGCCCACCTATGGGAAGAAAGGCCGCCAGGCTGCCGGTTCTGATGAGATACAGAAATTAAAAAAGGAGCTTGAAGACCTTCGAGAAAAGTATGAACTCATTAAGAAGGTGAACAAACTGCTGGAAAAGCAAAAGACCAGGTAGTTATCTGTTGAAATCTTCCTTTTTAGTACCCTTAAAATTTATCGATATTAGCGGTTGCGATGCTCAAACAACTGCAAATAAAGAACTATGCGCTTTTAGAAGAGGTCAGCATTGACTTTGAGAAAAGCCTGACCGTAATTACGGGCGAGACCGGCGCGGGAAAATCCATCATGCTGGGTGCTTTGGGATTGGTATTAGGCGAACGGGCTGATATGACGGCGCTGCGCGACAAGCAAAAGAAATGTATTGTAGAAGCCACTTTTAATATCGCTTCTTATTCTTTGGAGAAATTCTTCAGGGACCATGAACTCGACCATGAAAAGGAAACGAGCCTGAGAAGAGAGATATCTCCCGACGGGAAATCACGCGCTTTTATAAACGATACGCCGGTGAACCTGGCTATCCTGAAGGAATTAGCGCAATACCTGATCGACGTGCATTCGCAGCACGAAACGCTTTTACTGAATCAGGCATCTTTCCGTTTCAATATGGTGGATGCTTTCGCGGGTTGCATGGAAGACCGCAAGCATTTTGTTTCTTTCTTTAGCCAGCTCAGGGAAAAGGAGAAAAAGCTCGCTGAGCTTATGACCTTTGAGCAACAGGCCAAGAAGGATTTGGACTATTTTCAGTTTCAGTATAACGAGCTGGAGCAGGCCAATCTTCAGAAAGGTCAATTAACAGAACTGGAACAGGCTTATGATACTTTGAATAACGCTGAGCATATAAAACAACATCTTTCAAATGCTTCGGGGAGTATTGATGGGGGCGATGCCAATATCCTTTCGCATTTGGCATCCGTAAAGAATATTTTGGCGCAATTGAGTAAATACGGGAAGAGCTACGAAGAATTGGCCAACCGTGTTAATTCGGTGTATATCGAATTAAAAGACATCGCCGCGGAGACGGAGGATGCGAATGAGAGCATTGTGTTCGATACTGCTAAACTTGAATTAGTAACGGGGCAATTAGATCTACTGAATCGTCTGCTGAAAAAACATGGAGCAACCGATGAGGAAGCGCTCTTAAAGATCAAGAATGAGATCGAGGAAAAACTCCAGCAGTTTGGCTCGGTAGAAGAGGAAATAAAGAACCTGCAGGTTGAAATAAAGAAACTCAGTGAAAATGTCTGGAGTAAGGCAAATAAACTTTCGGAGAAAAGAAAGAAAGCGATCCCAGCCATTCATACGTCGGTGCAAAAAATGCTTGCCTCTTTAAGTATGCCGAACGCGCAACTGCAGATCCAATGCAAAACCCTTGATGCTTGTAATACGTATGGCTGCGATGAGTTGCAATTCCTCTTCTCGGCAAATAAAGGATTGGCTTTAAGCGAACTTCATAAAGTTGCTTCGGGCGGAGAATTATCCCGCCTGATGTTATGCTTAAAGGCGCATCTCGCCGAAAAGACGGCACTACCAACAATTATTTTTGACGAGATCGATACCGGCGTATCGGGTGATGTAGCTCATAAGATCGGAAGTATTCTGCTCGATATGGGCAAGCACATGCAGGTGATCGCTATCACACACCTGCCGCAGATCGCTTCAAAAGGCAAACAACATTTGTTCGTGTACAAACGCGATGTGAAGAATTTAACCCAGTCGGAAATACGCACATTGAGTGGTGATGACCGCGTAGTGGAGATAGCGAAGATGTTGAGTACCGGAAAACCCACCGAAGCCGCACTTTCGAACGCAAAAGAGCTTTTAAGATCATCTAACTAATTGTAATTCAGTATGTTTTTATTCGGCTTTAATTTTCGTATATTTGCCTGTTAGCCGTAAAATGTACAAACTTTTAGTAGCCGATAATAGCTTCCTGGTGCGCGAAGGACTCAAATCCCTTCTCCAGTCGATGCCTTCATTTGAAGTGATCGAGGTTACCGAAAATAAGCAACTCGCCATCCAGATCAAAAAACATAAACCTGAGGTTTTAGTTATCGATCCGCTGGCTTTTGATATCAGTCAGGCCGAAATGGCTTCTTTGAAAAAAGAATTTTCGGGTTTAAACATCCTGGCCATTACAAACCTGCTTCCTAAAAAAGATATTTCTTCATACCTCGGATCGGGCGTAACCGGTTACCTCCTGAAAGATTGTGATAAGGAAGAGATCTACCAGGCCATTGAGAGCACCCGCAAAGGTGAACGCTTTTTATGCGGTAAGATCGCCGATGTCCTTCTTTCTGAAGCGGAAATAAAAATTACCCCGGTCTATACCAAAAAACTTTCCTGCGAAGGGTTTGTGGTTTCTGAGCGTGAGATCGAGATCATACAGCTCATCGCTATCGGTCTTTCCAATAAACAGATCGCCGATAAACTTTGCCTCAGTCTCCATACGGTGAACACGCACCGCAAAAATATCCTACAAAAATTAAAAGTTAACAATACCGCCGGCGTTGTGATGTTCGCGGTAAAGAACAACCTCCTTTCAGAAGAGCTTTTAGCTAACTAATGAAAACCTTCCAGATCCCTGAATTCTACCGGAGTCCGCTGATCTCCAAAATAAAGGTGCATCAACGTGTTAACGATCCGCGCAAGCAGAACCATGCGCCCGCTTTTATTGATCTTGGCCCCGTTGCTTTTTATATCGCACGTCATTTTGGATTTTGCTATGGTGTAGAGAATGCCATTGAAATTTCATTTAAGGCGCTCGCCGAAAATCCCGGTAAACGAATTTTCCTGCTTAGCCAAATGATACACAACCCCGAGGTGAATAAAGACCTTACTGAAAGCGGTGTACAATTCCTGCAGGATACGGAAGGAAAGCAATTGATCCCTTTCGATACGCTGACAAAAGAGGACGTAGTGATCATTCCGGCTTTTGGAGCCACCCTTGAGATAGAAAAGAAACTGTTGGAGAAAAACATTGAAATTAAAAAGTACAATACTACCTGTCCCTTCGTAGAGCGCGTTTGGAAGAAGTCGGAGCAGATAGGGAAGGATAATTACACGATCATCATTCACGGGAAATATAAACACGAAGAAACGCGCGCTACTTTTTCGCGAAGTGAGCAGAACGCGCCTTCGGTGGTAGTAAGGGACCTGGCCGAGGCAAAGAAACTGGGCGACTATATTACCGGCAAAAAGAAAGCGGAGAATTTTTATAAAGAATTCGAAGGAAAATATTCTTCGGGCTTTGATGTGAACAAACACCTCGAGCGGGTAGGAGTGATCAACCAAACTACCATGTTAGCCACCGAGACCCAGGAGATCGCTGATTATTTTAAGGATCTTTTGCAGGAAAAATATAAAGACGAAGATGTAAAGACACATTTTGCTGATACCCGCGATACACTTTGCTACGCCACCAACGAGAACCAGGACGCTACTTACGGACTTCTAGAGACCGATGCAGACTTTGCTGTAGTCGTGGGTGGGTACAATTCATCCAATACCTCCCACCTTGTAGAACTCCTGGAAAGGAAATTTAAGACCTATTTTATTTCTTCCGAGCACGAAATAAAGAGCGGGGCAGAGATCCATCACTTCGATTACCCGCATCACCAGCATCTTACATCGTTTAATTTCATACCCCAAAAAGACAAAGTAAAGATCATCCTGACGAGTGGGGCATCTTGTCCTGATGCCGTGGTAGAGAAGGTGTTACGTAAACTTGCCGGGTATTTCAAGGGCATTAAAAGTGATGAAGAAATACTCACCTCGTTGAACTAAAAGGTAAAATTTTCAAAAAAATTTGGAAGCGACCTTAAAATTGCTTTACATTTGTACCGCAATGATGTACATGATCCAAAATAATTTCAATCAGCAGAACAACCCGAAGGGTTGCGGAGCCGTATTGTAATTAAGAGATCAAAAGAAATTACAAAGCCCTCCGCCAAAACGGGGGGCTTTGCTTTTTCTCCCGTTTTTACTTTCCCCTCCCCTATGGAGAGGGTTAGGGAGGGGCGGTAGAAGAATAAATTTAATATTTGAAACAATGACAAAAAGAAAAAACAATAATCAGAATCAAAACCGACCACCACCGGAATGGGAATTCTATGCGCGATACGCAAGCCCCATCCGAGATACTGGAAGGGGCTTTTTCTTTTTCAAGAGTTCAATTAAAAAAAGCAAAGCAACCAGGGCGCGTGCCGATCGCATGGCCTTCAGAAGTAAAACAAATAAATACATATCATGAAAACACACATCATCAAACCCGCGGGTTACCAAAGCCTGCTAACCGAAACCAGGACCGAAGAAGCGGTTCAGTTCATCAAAGACACCTTCAGCAAAAAACTGTCGGAAAAATTAAACCTGCAAAAGGTCACAGCGCCACTTATGCTGGCGAAAGGTACCGGCATCAACGATGACCTGAACGGGATAGAGAAACCCGTTTCTTTTTTTGTAAAAGACCTGGGGGAGGCAAAAGCGGAAGTGATCCAGTCGCTCGCCAAATGGAAAAGACAAAAGCTGGCTTCGATGAAGTACAAGGAAGGTATGGGTATCTATACCGATATGCACGCACTGAGGCCTGACGAGGTGTTAAGCAATATCCACAGCGTTTTTGTAGACCAGTGGGACTGGGAAAAAGTTATGAGAACGGAAGAAAGGCATTATGATTTTCTGGAAAAGGCTGTGCGAAAGATTTATTCGGCGTTAAAAGAAACAGAGACTGAAATGACAGACCGATTTTCGGAGCTGGAAAATTTTCTTCCGGAAGAGATCTTTTTCATTCAGGCAGAGGATATTTTTAAAATGTATCCCGGCTTGAGCCCTAAAGAGAGAGAGGATAAAATTACCCGCGAGAAAGGAGCCGTATTTGTCTCCGGAATAGGAGGAAAGTTGTCAGATGGAATTGTTCACGATCTTCGGGCTCCGGACTATGATGATTGGAGTTTGAACGGTGATATCCTCATCTGGAACCCGGTTCTTGAAAGAGCTTTCGAGATATCATCTATGGGAATACGGGTGGATAAAGCAACGTTGATACGGCAGTTGGAAGAACTGGTATTAAGTGAGCGTTTAGAATTGAACTGGCACAAGGCACTTTGCGAAGGAAAACTCCCTCAAACAATAGGAGGCGGTATCGGTCAGTCGCGCGTGGCCATGTTACTCACGCGTAAAGCGCATATAGGCGAAGTGCAGCCCGCTTTATGGCCGGATACTATGATAGAAGAATGCAGGATGGCGAATATTGAACTTCTATAAATAAAAAAAACCTCTCCCACCACTTTAGGGAGAGGTTTTTTAATGTGCTTACTGAACCTTGCCAATCAATAAGCAGTATCTTGAATTTTTCAGCGAAGCCGCTGCAAAATCGTTACCTCTTTCTTACACTTCAAAAGTAGCGGGTATAGGCCTTAGAACCATTCCAAAATCCATTTATTATTGGATTTCTGAATGCAATAAGGAGCAGCGTTTTAACAATAGACTGGAAAGCAAATTCTTGGGTTTTAGAATGGCTAACGAGGGAAAAGGCGCATAGCCGTTTATTAACATTAGAGAGCCTTTTCGACTCATAAATGCGGCCTGCTTTATTGCCTAATATTGTTAATTTTGCCTGAACCTAAAAAAGCCTTGCGTTATAATGAAATACTGTAAAACCATCTTGGAAACCATCGGAAATACACCCATGGTGAAGATCAATAAATTAACCGCCGAGATCCCCGCTTTAGTACTTGCCAAAGTTGAAACTTTCAACCCTGGCAATTCCATTAAAGACCGCATGGCGCTTAAAATGATAGAAGACGCGGAAAAAGACGGACGCCTGAAACCGGGCGGAACTATTATTGAAGGAACTTCCGGCAATACAGGTATGGGCCTTGCCATCGCCGCGGTGATCAAAGGATACAAATGTGTATTTACCTCTACCGATAAACAATCCAAAGAAAAATTTGATGCCCTGCGCGCTTTTGGCGCGGAGGTGGTGGTTTGCCCCACCAACGTAGACCCGGAAGATGAGCGTTCCTATTATTCGGTTTCTTCGCGTCTTGTTAACGAAATTCCTAACTCCTGGAAACCTAACCAATACGATAATCTTTCCAATTCGCAGGCGCACTATGAAAGTACCGGTCCCGAGATCTGGGATCAGACAGATGGAAAGATCACGCATCTTGTAGTTGGAGTTGGAACAGGTGGAACCATCTGCGGTACCGGAAAATATTTAAAAGAAAAGAATCCCAACATCAAGATCCTTGGAATTGATACCTATGGATCCGTATTTAAAAAATACAAAGAGACAGGCATTTTTGATAAGAACGAGATCTATCCTTATATCACCGAAGGTATTGGTGAAGATTTCCTTCCTCAGAACGTTGATTTTAACGTGATCGATCATTTCGAAAAAGTAACGGATAAGGATGCGGCCATCATGACCCGCCGCATTGCCCGTGAAGAAGGTATTCTTGTAGGTAACTCCGCGGGTTCGGCAATGGCAGGACTTATGCAGATGAAAAAAATGTTCAAGAAGGACGATGTGGTGGTTGTGATCTTCCACGACCACGGAACGCGTTACCTGGGCAAAATGTTCAATGACGACTGGATGCGCGATCGCGGCTTCCTCGATAGCTCTAAACCCAAAGCCATTGATTTGATCGCTTCACATGCCGACAGGAAATTACTTACCATTGAGGTTGACACAAAGATCTCGGATGCGGTTGCTTTGCTTTCCAAATACAACATCTCTCAGGTACCGGTTAAGAAGGGCAGCGAATTTGTGGGCGCGCTTAATGACAGTCATGTTTTCACCAAACTGATAGCCGACGATAAATTGAAGCAGGAGAGTGTGGAGAAAGTGATGCAGAAACCATTCCCGTTCGTGAATATGAATACAACCGTGGAAGAAGTTTCAAAACTCATTACCAAAGAGAACAACGCGGTGCTGGTAAAGGATCGATTAGGGGTTGTTCATATCATTACCAAACACGATATTATCGAGTCAATCAGTCGATAAAAAAGGGAATGAAAAGTAAAGCGCTTATACTTTTGTTCTTTCTCGTTCCTTTTCTTTCTTATTCGGATACCATACCTGATGTCAACGCATTGCTAAAAGGTCAAAAACCCGCTACGCAGGTCTTTATTTTGGATTCTTTGATTGAGGTATATAAGTCGGATCGTATCGATGTTTCTTTTAAATACTTAGCGCAGGCTTTTAGGATCTGCGAAGAAAATAAACTGATTGTTCCGCTGGCAAAGACCTATCGTGCGCGGGCAGCTTTGCACCGTAAAAATAAGAACCACGACAGCGTTTTGATCGACCTCGGAGAAGCGGAAAAGATCTATATCAGTAACAAAGAGTTTCGAGAGCTTAGCGGACTCTATATTTATTATGGTTCTTATTATTATCGCTTGAGCGAGTACAAGAACGCCTCTATTTACAATTTCAAGGCGTTGGATGTGGCTGAGAAGGCAGGTTATACTGAGGGAAAAGGATTAGCGTATAATAATATTGGCAATGTCTTTTTTCACGAACAGAATTTCGATCAGGCCATAGATTACTATAAGCAAGCTCTGGAAGTTTATAAGCAGTTGAATAATACACGCCGTGTAGCCACTACTTACGATAATATAGGCTTGGCGTATTCTAATAAAGGTGATTTTCAAAAAGCTGTCATATACCAAGGCCAGTCGGTGAAAGTACTGGAACGGGGAGATGATAAAATGGTGCTGGCCGAAGGGTATTTTAATCTCGGCACTACCTACAGCCTGATGAATTTGAACGATTCGGCCCGTTATTATCTTAAAAAGGCTTATGACATTGACAAGGAGATAAAATATGAGATTGGATTAGCAAATATCGCCTACCAATTAGGGATCATGTACTACAATGAAAAGAAATTTGTGGATGCCCGTACTTATTTGCTGGAGGCCTTTCGCCTGGCCGAAGAACAGGGCCTTAAAGTGCATATAAAGGATGCTGCTTTTTACCTGTCCCGTATTTATGAAAAAGACAAGGATTATGTCAATGCCCTGAAATACCAGCGTATCAATGCCAATCTGCTGGAAAAGATCTATACCGAGGAGAACACGAATGCGCTTAAGGAAATGTCGGAAAAGTACCAGAGCGAGAAGAAACAAAAAGAGATCGAACTGCTTCAAAAGGAAGGCCAGGTAAAGGATGCAAAAGAAAAACAGCTCAAAACAAGGAACTGGGCCCTGATAGGCGTATCGGCATTGATCCTCCTGGTCGCGATCATTACTTACCGACGCTTCACAGAAAAGAAAAAAGACAATCTTGTATTGGAAGAAAAGAATGTTCGTATCACGGAGCAAAATGTCCTTATCGAAGAAAAGAACAAAAGCATTACCGACAGTATTACTTATGCTCAGCGAATACAATTCTCTGTGTTACCAACCGAGCAACAGGTTAAGAGTTTGCTAAAAGACTGTTTCGTCTATTATGCTCCCAAAGACATCATCAGCGGCGATTTTTACTGGATGGTGAGCAAGGGCGACTACATTTATTTCGCGGTGGCTGATTGCACGGGTCATGGCGTTCCGGGTGCGTTGATGAGCATGTTGGGAACCAGCTTTCTCAACCAGATCGTTTTGGAAAAGGGTCTGTCGGAAACAAGTGATATCCTGAAAGAACTTCACCGGCAGGTCTTGACCATGCTGAACGAGGATTTGGAAAATCGTCTTTCTAAGGACGGAATGGATATCGCGCTCATCCGTATCGATAAAAAGTCGAAGAGCATTCAATACTCCGGCGCAGGCCGTCCGTTGTATTATGTACTGGATAACAGGCTGGAAATTGTGAAAGCCGACAAGATGTCGGTAGGTGGCGTATATAGCCTTGCAGAGACTCATTATGTGCCGCATAAAATAAATATTGTACAAGGATTAAAGATGTACCTTTTCTCGGACGGTATTCCCGACCAGTTTGGTGGCCCTAAACAAAAGAAGCTCACCGTGAAAAAAGTGCAGGAGTGGATAGATATAAACCAGTTGCAGGACATGGCTCAGCAAAAGAAAAACTTCAGTACCTTTATAGATGACTGGAAGGGGAAGGTAGAGCAAATTGATGATATGACCTTTGTGGGAATTGATTTTTCAAAATTCGCGTAGATGAATAATAACGGGCTTAAAGATTTCCTGCGATCGCTGAAGGTGACTTACTCGGCCTATAATTTCATTCATGCGAAAGACCTTGAGCATAACCGGGGTCCGTACAAGGATGCCGGCATGAGGAAATTCTTATTCCAAAGCATTTCTTCAAGAGATTTTGCAGGCTTGCCCAAAGGAGAAATTCCCTGGTTGGATAAGGAAACAAGTACGGATGATATAAAGAAGAAGTTATCTGTTACGAATTTTAGTGAAGAAACAAAAGCAACCATTCTTTCGTGGAAAGATAACGGCTACGCTATCCTTCCGGGCTTTTTTGACACGAAAACGGTTGACGCCGTAAATAAAGAGATCGAAGATCTTTTAGAAGCGAAGAAGATCGAGTTCACATTGGGCAACAAAATTATGTTCGCCAATAAGGCATCTGAGTTGATCAAGGGACTCACGGTAAAAAAAGAACTGACCGATATCCTGGATTTTTTGCTTGGAAGAAGAACTACCCCATTCCAAACCATCAACTTTGTTACCGGCAGTGAACAACACGCGCATAGCGATTCCATTCATATGACCACCTACCCGTTAGGTTACCTGGTGGCTATCTGGGTGGCGCTTGAAGATATCAGTGAAGATGCGGGCCCGCTCAGTTATTATCCCGGCAGTCATAAACTGCCTTACTTGCTTAACGATGGTTATGAGCGTGGAGGTAATGTTTTTACCGTTGGGGCGGATAGTAATTATCTTAAATACGAAGAGAAGATAGGAGAGGTGGTCAAAGAAAAGAAGCTTTCAAAGAAAATATTCACCGCCAAAAAGGGTGACGTGCTGATTTGGCACGCCAACCTTATACACGGCGGTGAACCCATAGCCCGTAAAGGGGCTACCCGAAAAAGCATGGTGGTTCATTATTTTGCGGAAGACGTGATCAAATACCATGAGATCACGGAGCGTCCTGCTTTATTGTAATTCTACTGTTTTATTATTTTTTGTACGTATTGCGACCGCTGTGTTCTCACTTTGATAAAGTAAGTTCCTGCGGCTTCTTGCGTTAGATCTAATTCAATTATGCCTGCGGTGATCTTTTCTGAGTAGATCATTTTCCCAAAAAGATTGCAGATCTCCAGGTGCGCAGGTTCCCTTGCTTCAAGTGTGAATTTTCCATTGCCCGGATTGGGATAAACCAATAGTTTGCTTTCATATTCGGTAGTTAAAATTCCTGATGAACTGTTCAGCTTGGCAATGAACAGGTCGTAGTTTCCTGTATTCGTCAGGGTAGTAGAGCCAAAAGTGAGCGAAGGACTGTAAAAGGTTCCTCCCAAATATAAATTCCCCATCGCGTCAATGGCTATCGACATGGCTTCGTCGTTGCTTGTACTTCCGGCTCCTTTGGCCCAGACAATATTCCCGGTTGCGTCGTATTTCACAAGATAAAGATCGCGAAGACCTGCATTTGTAAGTGTGGTTGATCCCAATGTAAAAGTTGCGCTTTTAAAATACCCGGTCACATAAATATCGCCGTTAGCGTCGGTTCTTACAGCGTTCGCGTTCACATCATTGTTACTTCCCGCTGCACCACGCACCCAGCTTGTGTTTCCGGCGGCATCGTACTTTGCAAGGAACATGTTGTAGCCCCCGCCGCCCCAGTTCAAGCTGTTTGCGCCGAAATTCATCGTAGCGCAGGCAAAAGAACCTGCTACGTAAACATTTCCATTGGCATCACTCGCTAAAGAAGTTGCTGTTTCACTTCCATTGTAACCGGCTGCGCTTTTGGCCCATTGCTCAACACCCGAGGGATTATACTTAACTAAGAAGATATCATCTGAAGAACCTACGCCGCTACCCGCGTTGGTAAGTGTTGTACTGCCAAACGTAAGTGTCGTGCTCATGAACTTTCCGGCTATGTAAACGTCACCATTGTTATCCAAAACAATCGCATTCGACATTTCCATATTACTGCCCCCAGCCCCTTTGGCCCACATAACAGTGCCTGAAGCATTATATTTAACGGTAAAAACATCCGTATTTCCGGCATAGGTCAATGGAAAGGCGCC
>JANWKZ010000175.1 GCA_025451115.1 Bacteroidia bacterium
AACACGAGCGGCGCCTAAGGGACCTTGGAAGGGTAGACCGGAAATTGCTAAAGCGGCAGAGGCACCGATCAAGGCAGGCACATCAGGGTCCACTTCCGGATTCAAGGATAAGACAGTTGCAATAATTTGCACTTCACAGGTAAAGCCCTTGGCAAAAAGCGGACGAATAGGACGATCAATCAAACGAGAGGTCAGTGTTTCTTTTTCGCTGGGCTTGCCTTCGCGTTTAAAATAGCCGCCGGGCACTCGGCCAGCCGCATAAGAACGTTCTTGATAATGAACGGTTAAGGGGAAAAAATCTTGAACGAGATTGCTCTCTAAACCGACGACTGTCACCAAGACCACGGTATCGTCCATATTGACGAGAACAGCGGCGGTTGCTTGACGAGCGACTTCACCCGATTCCAGGGTCAGATTGTGGTTACCGTAGCGGAATGTTTTTTTGATAATAGTCACGTGAAATACCTATATAGTAAATATAAAAAAACCACAGAAGCCAAAAAACTTCTGTGGGCAGTTTCAAGCATTTAAAAACTATCCGCGCAGATTTAAAACTTGAATCAGATTACGATACCGATCTGCACTGGTATTTTTAAGATAACGTAGCAAACGACGTCGCTTGCTGACTAATAAAGCCAAACCATGTCCTGAAAGCTTATCATGTTGGTGCTGCTTTAAGTGTTCGGTTAAGGCACTGATACGGGTAGATAATAAAGCGATTTGCACCTCAGGCGATCCAGTGTCTTTAGAGCCTCGTTGATGCGTTTTTACAATTTCTGCAGTTGCATTACTAGTTAAAGCCATGAAACATAAACCCCTATAAATAAATTAAGACTTTTTCGAGCGGCCTATTGTACAGGTAAAGAGGCCCTTTATTCAAGAACTCTGAAGAGGGGCGGGGACCTTCTTCTCATATAAGACCGAGTGTAAAAGACCCCTTTTTTGGCAGAAATGGAGCAGGGAGGTTTTTACCCCGCCAAGACCATATCTGAGACTCCGGCGAAAATTGATCGAGGAGGCTTCCGGGAAATAATGGGTAGGGCAGGTGATTTCGGCGATATCGAAGCCTGCATAAATAATCTGTGAAAGTATTTGATTATCAAAGATAAAATCATCGGAACAGCGCTCAAAAGGGAGGGTTTCCAAGACGTGGCGCGCGAAAGCACGATAACCCGTATGGTATTCGGACAATTTTTGACCAACTAACAGGTTTTGGAAAAAGGTCAAAAAGCGGTTAAAGAGGTATTTATAATAGGGCATCCCGCCTTTTAGGGCACCCTTCCCCAAAATCCGGGAACCCAAAACCACTGGATACAGTCCTTCAGCCACTAAAGAGGCCATGGCCGGGATCAGTTTGGGGGTATATTGGTAATCCGGATGAAGCATAATCACAATGTCTGCGCCCAAAGAGAGGGCTTTTTGGTAACAGGTTTTTTGATTGCCGCCATAGCCCTTATTCTTTTCATGACGAAGAATATGCTTTATCCCTAAGCGCTGGCCCACCGCTACCGTATCATCCTGGCTTTCATCGTCCACCAGAACCACCTCATCCACAAGATCAAACGGTATTTCCCGATACGTCTTCTCCAAGGTTCTTCCCGCATTATACGCCGGCAAAACCACCACCAGTTTTTTTCCCTGCAACATGAGCATTTCCTTTTATTCTTTATACCCGTCTAAAAACCGCCAACTTATAATAGGGATGGGCCTCTACTTCGGTCAAATAACGATAGGATTTCCAAACCTCCCGAAATTTTTCATTTCCCTTAAAAAACACCAAATAATCAAAATGCGGATCCACGCGTTGCAATTTGCTATCCCTCTCATCCACAAAAACCAGATCTGGCTTTTGCAGATAAAGATCATCGGCAATCATATTCATATAAAATTGTTTATCGGCGGCATAGTGACTTCCCGAGATACCCTTTACATCCGACTTGAGAAAACCCAGCGTTGGCCAAAGACAATCAAAACGCTGGACCAAATGGCTCTCGCTATATTCAAATAAGGGTGAACTATAATTTCCTGCTAAGGATAAAACATAAATTGCAGAATGCGGAGGCTGTGTTTTCATAAAAGAGAGTAAACCATTCAGCACCCTTTCCTTATACAGCACGCTACGCCAAAAAATACTGTAAGAAAAATAAACGGGGTAAAAAAACAAAACCACCCCTATGAGAGCAAGCAGCATACCCTTGCCCGGGCTTTTTGTTTTTTTCGTTGCTAAAAGGCCCGCTAAACTGAGGGCTACTGCGAGGGTAATCAGGAAAAAATGGGAAGCAAAAAAAGGTGTGCGCAAGGCCAAATAAAAACAAAGATAGGAGGGCGCGAGCACCACTAAAACCTTTCCTGCCAGTTGCCAAAGTGTGGTTGCTTTCTCGAGATTGATAAAAAGCAGGCAGAACAACAAGCCCAGAAAGCTGAAAAAAGTCGCGGGTGAATAAATTAAAAAAGCCCAGCTATCACCCAACTGCTGGACTAAGACTAAAAAGGGGAGGAAACCCACCAGCAGTCGGCCAAAGCGCGCGGTGGCGCGATAATAATCCAGGCCTTGGGAGAAGCCTAAACTGAGCAGGACCAGACTCAGGCCAAAGGCGGGAATTAAATGATAGTAGAAGGTTGTTCTCTGTAAGATATAGATAAGAAGAAAGGCGACGATCCCAAGCATTAACAAGGCATTTAACTTTTTGTACGAGGAAATAGCTTGCAATACCCCGCCAAAAAAAAGGGCGCTATAGCAAAAGAGAACTAATTTATTTCCCAAGAGCGCCGGCAACGAAGTGCCGATACTATGATAGTAGTTCCGTACTAAAAAAGGCGCAACGATAACCACATAATCCGTATAAAAGAGAAAGACAAGAAGGGCATGCGTAAAAATCACCGCCAAAAAACCTGCCACTTCCGCTCGCCACCAAGCAAACGCGTTTTTTTCGCGATACATGAAATAGGCTTCAAGGATAAGGGGTAAGAGCAAAAACTGAGGCTTAATGGCAAAACCAAAACCCGCCAGTACGCCAATGGTCAAGGCAAACATCTTGGCTATTTTGTGCTTTTCTAATCGCAGCGCTACCAATAAAAGATAAGGCAATGAAAATAATAATAGCAAATGATCGCGTTGCCCAAAATCATAGAGGGGGATAAGCAAGAAGCTGCAGGCTATGCTCAGCAAAAACAAAGCGCGCTTGAATCCATCTTGTTGCTTAAAAAGAAGGGCTGTTAAGCTCGCTGATATACCGAGCGAAATACTCGCCCAGACAAAAATATAGGTGCGAAAGGCAAGCGGGAGAGAAAGATGGGCGTATTTTTGTAAAAAGAGCGGAGGCAAATAGAGGTAGAGAATAATGGGAAGATTGGGCGCAAAAAAATCTTTGGAATAAGTGCCGCCTTGTAATAAAAGACGCGCCATGTGCAGGTGATACGCCACATCCCAATTGAGAAACAATTGCTGCTGAAGGAATGCTGCGAAAAAATAGATGCCGAGGATACCCAACCCAAATAACAGCCTTTGCTGATTGACCACGCCTTCTCCTCTCTCACCCCGCTAGGGTAAACTGTCCAGCCAGGTTTGTAATATTAATTGGGCTGCCTTGCTATCAACCTGTCCGTCTTGGAGCGCTTGATAACCGCCTTCGCGAAACAGTCTTTCACGCGCATCCACACTGGTCAAGCGCTCATCCACCTCATGAACAGGCAATTTATAGCGGTCGACGAGCATCTGGGCAAAGTCTCTTGCGAGCACGGTCAAGGGTTGTTCGCTGCCATCCATATTAAGCGGAACACCGACAACAAAAGCCTGGGGCTGCCAGGTTTTTACAAGCTGGGTGATCTTATCCCATTGAGGAATACCATCTTTGGCATGCAGGGTAAATAGCGGGCGGGCAACCCTTGTTACCAATTGCCCGATGGCAACACCGATTCGCTTCGTACCAAAATCAAAGCCGAGTAAAATGGTACTCTGTTTATGCACACTCATTTAAGCAACCGTTTCCTTTCGCAATTCCAAATCACGCAACTGTACAATCATGGCTGCTACACTCCATGGAATAAATAGCGCCAACAACAACAATTGCAAACCCACCGCCGGATAACTCGGTATTTCATCCAGCGGAAAAAAATACAGATGAAAACTTAATTGGAAAAAAAGCTTGATCACCAGAATAGTTATAAAATAACAAATCCACGGTGTCATTTGCAGACTGAAGGTGCGCCAAACATGGCCGACCACCAAGGAAGCGCTTTGTTTCAACGCGAAGAAAATACGGTCATTTTCAATAACAATTAAGGGAAAATAAAAAACAAAAAGCATGGTAACGTAAAATGCCATTATTACCGGCGCCAAAAGCACCGCACAAAAAATCAGGTCCGAGAGCAGATCAGCGCGATTCAATAAACCAAAATAAAGGGCCAGTTGTCGACATAATAAAATAAAGGCTGCCAAGAGATAGGCGAGGGCTAAAACAAGTAGCGCCGCACCCAGTAAATAAAAAACTTTTTTCGCTCCTTTTTTTAAATCGTCGATAAAGGTTTCATGTTTATTCAGGGCAACACAACGCATCCGCCAATAGATAGCCGCAAAAAGCCAGATCGAGAGGAGATAAATCAGGATAAAAAGCCACTGGTAAGGATTAAAGCGTGAAAAATCCAGTAGGTTCATGGCAAATCCCAACTGGATTGCTATCAAGCGCGGGATAAATATAATTAAGGAAAATACGAGCGCCAACCAAAAGGTTCGTTTAAGCGAATTTTTATAGAGATTAAAGCTGCGATACACCAATTCGAAATAACTTTCCGGGCGAGTAGCAGGGGCAAGTACCATAGATAGTCCTTTATCCGTTAGGGCGTAAGCGCTTTCCATTATTTTAGGGGAGGAGAGGAGAGAAGTACATGGTTTTAACGCGGCTTGGCTGTCGCCTTGGGTGTCTCCTTTGTCATCCTGAGCATCCCCTCTGTCATCCCCGCACCCCTCTGTCATCCCCGCGTAGGCGGGGATCCATGCTGCTTATGGCATTATGATTGCCAGGTAAGAATAGATTCCCGCCTGCGCGGGAATGACAGTGTTTCTCTAACTTCTGTACCCTTTTTGCAAACTACGCCATGGGAAAATGCTAAGCCCAATACCCTCTCATCCCCACCCATTCTGTCAGCGAATTAGTTAACATCTACAAGGATGACAGAATGGTGAAGGGGGACACATTCTATCCTACCTTATACGCCACCTCTTCCTTAACCACTTCCTTGACTAATTTCATCAGGTGTTCCACCGTCATGCCGCAATCGCGGTAAACATCCTTGGCCGGTGCTGAAGCGCCGAAGCGATCAATACCAAGAACCCTGCCCTGTCGTCCCACAAAGCGGTACCAATAATCGCTGGCAGCGGCCTCGATGGCCACACGGGCAGTGATAGCAGGAGGTAATACTTCCTGCTGATAACTCAGCTCCTGCGCCAAAAAGGTATCGGTCGAGGGTAAAGAGACGACACGAACAAAGATTTGTTCGTTTTTCAATTGTTGGGCTGCTGTCATCGCTAAGGAAACTTCGGAGCCTGTGGCAAGCAGAATGACATCCGGTTCGCCTTGGGAATAATCACATAAGATGTAACCGCCTCGTGCGATCGATGCGAGACTTCGCGCATCCCTTTCCTGATAAGGCAAATTCTGCCGAGAAAACAAAAGACAGCTCGGACCTGTGTTTTCGATTGCCGCACGCCAGGCAGCGGCTGTTTCCACCACATCACAGGGGCGCCAAACAGAAAGACCGGGGATCATGCGCAAACTGGGCAAATGCTCAATGGGTTGATGGGTAGGACCATCCTCACCCACACCAATGGAGTCATGCGTGTAGACAAAGATGGATTTGATGCGCATCAAGGCCGCCAAACGCACGGCATTGCGGGCATAATCGGAAAAGGTGAGAAAAGTGCCGCCAAAAGGGATTATCCCGCCATGCACCCGCATGCCATTCATCATGGCAGACATACCAAATTCTCTCACACCATAATGCAGATAACGACCTTCGGGATGTTTGGCCGATAAAACCGTGGCGCCATCCCAAATGGTGCAATTCGATTCCGTTAAATCCGCTGAACCGCCTAAGAGTTCAGGCACTCCCTTG
>JANWKZ010000176.1 GCA_025451115.1 Bacteroidia bacterium
AGTATTTACGCATGGAACTCCTACAAGACCGACAAACTGCGCGCCGACAAATTTAAACTCGAAAAAGAAGTTCAGCTACGCACCCATGAGTTACGCGAAGAAAAAGAAAAGGTTGAGGTGATCAACAAAGAGGTGATGGAACAGAAAGCCGTGATCGAACACAAAAATCACGAGATCACCGACAGTATCAAATATGCCAAGAATATCCAGGAAGCCCTGCTTCCAGCCATTACCGGCCTACAAAAAGATTTCCCTGATTCATTCGTACTCTACATGCCCAAAGACATCGTGAGCGGCGACTTCTATTGGTTCACCAAGCGCGATGGGAAAAATTATTTCGCGGCAGTTGATTGTACGGGTCACGGTGTGCCGGGTGCCTTCATGAGTATTGTGGGCAACAGCTTACTTACGGAGATCATTGGTGAGCAAAAGATCTATCAGCCGGCCGAGATATTGAACAATCTGCACGTGGGTGTAAAAGCCGCGCTGAATCAAAATAAAGCTGAGCAGGAACGCCGCGACGGAATGGACCTTGCTTTGTGCGCCATCAATAAAGAAACCTTAGAGCTTGACTACGCAGGAGCCAACCGCGCGCTCTGGATCTATCGCAAAGGCGCGGCGGAGCAAGCCGAGATCATCAAACCCGATAAATTCCCCATCGGCGGTATGGAGTTTGATTTTGAAGAGAAACGTCAGTTCACGCACCACCGCGTGAAATTGCAAAAAGGAGATTGCGTATATGTTTTCTCTGACGGATATGCCGACCAGTTTGGCGGACCGAAAGGAAAAAAATTCATGGTGGCCAATTTACAGCGTGCGCTGGCCGAGATCTCGCAAAAACCCATGCGCGAGCAGTTCGATCATCTCTATAAGATCTTTAATGAGTGGAGAGGTGCTTACGAGCAGGTCGACGATGTACTTGTGATCGGCGTCCGCGTTTAACAGCCGTTTGGGGTTTCGCGTTCCGGGTTCCTTGTTTGATGTTATTTGACGACAGTAATAAACCCTTGAATCTCTTTTGTTTTAGTATCCGCACCACAATCAATTTTGTACTGCGCGGTATAAAAATAAGTTCCGTCATCAACTGTTGGTTTCCAAACTGCATCTACGCTGTCACTTGAGAATACTTTTTGTCCCCAACGGTTGAAGATCTCGATTTGCAGTTGTGATAATTGAAGTGTTCCGAAATCGATCTCGTCGTTGATCTTGTCATCATTTGGCGTAACGATGTTCGGCATTTTGAAATTGAATGCGATTTGATCAGGATTTACAACAAGTGTATCGGCATCTGTGCAACCATTTATATCCGTAACTTTTACCGAGTAAACTCCCGCAGTTGTAGCAACTATCGAAGGCGTAGTGGCACCCGTGCTCCATTGGTAATTGCAGGTTCCGCAGGATGCGTTCATCACCAAGCTGCCTTTGCAGAAAGTGGAGTCAGGGCCGATATCTATTTGCGGGCTTGGAACAACCGTCAAATTTATACTATCCCGTATTCCACATCCACTCACATAATTTATATCCACCCAATACTGGCCTGATTGCGTGAAATCACGAATTGGGTTTTGAAGTCCGTCATACCAGTTATATTGCAGCACTCCGCCCTGTACAACATTCGCGCGGAAGCTATCGCAGGCCAACACAGTGGTTTTATTACCGATCAAAACAAAAGCGCCAATTGAATCGGTACGCTGGCATCCCTGGTCGTTAGTAACCGTTACCCAATAATTACCCGGCGCGGTAATATTTATAGTTTGCGTAGTGGCGCCTGTACTCCATTGGTAACTTGAGAAACCCGGGCCCGCATCGCCAGTCGTTACCGTAAAAGAATTACACTGCAAAATATCAGGGACATTTACCTGTATGCCGGCGTAATTAGCGTCAACAAAACCGGGTAAGCCCAAAAAACACTTCATAGGCGCAGGCATTTTAGGGCCGGCATACTGGTAATTACAAGCTAGGCCTGCATTGTTGGGATTGTTGATAACAGCCAGCGTATCCGTCAGGTGACGACTAATATAGATCTTACCATCCGGGCCAATTTGCGGAACACTCTGGTAATTCATATATCCATTCTGCGAATGAATTCCTTGCGTTACTTGCGTTTGGGAAGCAATAATGACCGCCGCTATACCGCTTGACAGATCATATTGATAAATATAAGTAGTATCATCGTGTATACTATGTGGAACTGTATATAACTTCGAATTATCGGGCGAAAAAGTAAGTGCCCAGGGACCTTTCAAGCCAGGGTAATTCACCGTAATAGGATTACTCACGATCCCGGTTGAATTATTGAAATCGAAAAGTTCCATGATAGGAATCGCATAAGATTCGATGCCTAACGCAATCTTCTTTCCGTTAGGAGATGCCTTTAACTGTCCAAAACCTTCATAATATAATGGATTGTTGTACATAACCTGGTAGAGGTGCGCAGTTCCGACATTCGAAATAACAGGCGGACTAATACCGTTCTTTGTTACAAGATAAGCGTTGAACGCATTTGAGTTGGCAGGATGTGTAAGCACCCAATAATCTTTGCCGTTACAATGACGCACTGCCGTGATCTTATCTGTTGTAGGCCCGGGAGTCAGCACCTGGTTCTTAACGGTAACAGCCCCAAGTCCCCCCTGTTTTGACATATCTACTTCGCAATAATGAATACCGATATTAGTCAGAGAGGCCCAATCGGGTGTAAAAACGTAATAGATACCCGCGCTATCCGGCTTAGGAATGATCAACTGCTGACTTACCTCGATATTTCCGGCTATATTAAATCCGTTATACATAACGGCATTGTTCTTGTTAAAGATTTTGATGCCATTTGTAGAAAAGAGGTATTGACCGGTATTAGCATCACTGATACTCGTGGTGGCCCAGCTTGTTTGATATTGCGCGCCCAAACCGGTTTCAGGAAGTGGCACCCCGGTACTGAAATCCAGACCGCATCTACTTCCAAACCTCCAGTGCCAGGCTTCTTTGCCGGGCTGGGCTATTGTTGCGGTGAACGACAATAAGAAAAACAGGGCTGCTATTCTTTTCATCATTTTATAACTGTAATAAATCCATTAATACTTTGTGCTTTTGTATCCACCCCGCAATCTATCCTGTATTGCGCAGTATAGAAATAAGTTCCATCTTCAACGTTCGGTTTCCAGATACCATCCACACTTTCACTCGCAAACACCTGCTGCCCCCATCGGTTGAAGATCGCAATTTTGAACTCAGAAAGCTGCAGTTTTCCAAAGTCGATCTCGTCGTTTATCCGGTCGCCGTTCGGTGTAACAATATTAGGCATTTTGAAGCTAAAGGCAATAGGATCAGGGTTTATTACAAGCGTATCGCTGTCGGTACAACCATTTGCATCTTTTATCAAAACCCAATAATCCGCTGCCTGTGTGGCTACGATGGAAGATGCACTGGAACCTGTGCTCCACGTATACGTTGAAGTAGGATTGAACGCAGTTAAGATCAAATTTCCTTTGCAAAAAGTTGTATCCGGACCAATATCAATTTGCGGACTTGGCACGATCGTAACATCAAAACTATCACGGATGCCGCAGCCGTTCACGTAATTGATGTCGACAAAGTAATTTCCGGAAACTGTAAAATCCCTTATCGGTATTTGGTTACCATCGTACCAATTATACTGAAGCACTCCACCTTGCGTTACGTTCACATGAAAAGTATCACAGGCAACTGTATCTTCCTTTATTGGAATTAACACATAAGCGCCTATTGTATCCGTTCTTTGACAACCCTGGTCACTTGTAACTGTTACCCAATATTGCCCGGGAGAAGAAATAGAAATAGTTTGTGTAGTGGCGCCTGTGCTCCATTGATAACTTGCAAAACCGGGGCCCGCATCGGCAACCGAAGTGGTGAAAGTACTGCACAGTTGTATATCGGGAACATTTAGTTGCATGCCGGTGTGCTCAGATAGTATCAGGTTAGGAAGTCCAGCGGTTCCGACATAACCGCCCGGAATCTTAAACGCCGACAACGTGAAATTGCAGGTCAGTCCGGAATTGTTAGGATCAATTATAGCCGCGATCGTATCACCGCCGGCCCGTGGCATATAGATCCTTCCATCGGGGCCGATCTGCAAATCGAGCAGCCCACCTGTATTATTCCCATAGCTCCGGGCTACTTTAGCTACCAAGGTCTCCGTTGCAGCAACAGCCGATGTATTACCTCCTGAAACATCATACTGGTAAAGAAAAGACGTATCCCTTACATATGTGGAGGGAATAGCATACAACTTACGACTGTCGGGGGAGAAACTAACGCCGTACGGCCCTCTTTTGCCCGGATAGGTTATTGTATTGGAATTGCTTATAATGCCCGAAGAATTATCGAAATCGTATAGCTCAAGAACCGGCAAGGGAGCAGATTCTACACTTACCGCAAGCATTTTGCCATTAGGAGATGCTTTTATAAGGCCCAAACCATTAACCTGCACCTGGCTGTTCCAGGGAACATACGGCACCACAACTCCTAAGACTGATACTACAGGAATAGTATCTACCCCCGCACTGGTTACCTTAAAAACACAGAATGTATCTGAATTGGCCTTATGCCCTATCACCCAATAGTCAAGGCCATTACAGTGTCTTACGGCTGTGATCCTGGAGGTTGCAGGACCATTTATAAGTAATTTGTAGGATATGGTGACTGCTCCAAGACCGTTCTGCTGCTGCATATCTACTTCATGATGGTAAATTCCCGGATTGATACTACTTCCCCACAAAGTTGAAAAGACATGAAAAACAGTTGGATCACCGGGCCTTGGCACGATGAGATGCTGATCGGACTTCGATACCGCAGGGCCCATAATGTATCCATTTGTCATTACTGTATTGTTCCTGTTGAATATTTTGTTCCCGCTGGTAGAAAAAAGAAATTGGCCTGTTACCGGATCGGATATAGATGCGCATCCTGCCGGGAAATACCATTGAGCGGGTATTCCTGCTTCGGGTAACGGTTGGCCTGATGAAAAATCGAGTCCGCCCATTTTTCCAAAACGCCAGTGCCATGCTTCTTTTCCGGGCTGGGCCTTGCAGATAAAACCTGCCAAACAGATCAGTATGATCAAAGTTTTCTTCATCGAATTACTGTTATGAATCCCTGTATACTTTTTGTTTTTGTGTCTAACCCACAATCCATCCGGTATTGAGCAGTATAAAAATAAGTTCCATCGGCAACGCTTGGTTTCCAAATGCCGTCTACACTCTCGCTTGCAAAAACCTGCTGACCCCAACGATTGTAGATCGATATTTGTAAGGATGCCAATTGCAATTTTCCAAAATCGATCTCGTCATTTATATTGTCGTCATTAGGAGTAACGATATTGGGCATTACAAAATTAAAGGCCTTCTGATCTGGGTTTACAAGAAGCGTATCTGTATCAACGCAGCCATTTGCATCTGTAACTTTTACCCAATATGTTGCAGCCATTGAGGCAACAATAGATGAAGTCGTGGCTCCCGTACTCCATTGATAACCGCAGGAAGAACAAAAAACGGTGAGAGGTAAATTCCCCTTACAGAAAGTTGTGTCCGGACCAATATCTATTTGCGGACTAGGTACGACTGTCAAAATAAGGCTATCTCTTATTCCACATCCGCTCACATAATTTATGTCCACCCAATACTGTCCGGATTGAAAAAAGTCGCGAACAGGATTTTGTAAACCATCATACCAGTTGTATTGAAGCACGCCTGACTGCGTAACGTTTGCATGAAAAGAGTCGCACGCCAGCACAGTGTCCTTGTGCGGCAAAAGAACATAAGCGCTAACCGTATCAGTTCGCTGGCAGCCCTGGTCGTTTGTTATTGTAACCCAGTACTGACCTGGAGTAGAAATACTTATTGAATGTGTGGTGGCCCCTGTGTTCCATTGGTAATTTGTATACCCGGCGCCTGCATCAAGCGTTGTTGTGGTGAACGTATTGCATTGCTGCACATCAGGCATGTTTACCTGTATGCCTGCATAGTTAGCGTCTATGAAATTAGGAAGCCCGAATTTGGAAAAAGTTCCCGGTGCAAGTTTCAGTCCCGCCAGGTTATAATTACAACTTAAACCCGGGTTATTAGGATTGTTGATCACGGCCAGGGTATCTGAATTAAAACTGAACCGTGCAATGTATATTTTCCCATCCGGCCCCAATTGCATAGTACCGAGTTCATTGCCCACATAGAAATTATAATTCCGTTTTACCTTGGCTATAAGTGTTTGTGAAGCCAGTATCTGTGCCGCGTTATTGCTGCTCACGTCATATTGATATAGGTAACTTGCGCTATCATTAGTAATTGCGTACAGTTTAGTATTATCCGGAGAAAAAGTTACTCCGTATGGACCAAACATACCCGGATGATAAATATCGATGGGATTACTTAGTGTACCGGTGGAATTATCAAAATCGAGGATCTCAAGTAAAGGCAAGGAATCTGAGTGTATTCCCAAAGCAAGTTTTTTTCCATTGGGAGATACTTTCATATAACCCAGGGATTCTCCATGAAGCGGTGAAAGAGTATGCGAAATGCCGACATTTGATATAACGGCATGTGTGTCAACCCCTGCGGCATCAACCTTATAATTATAAAAAGCATTTGAGTTTACCGGATGAGATATGATCCAGTAGTCTTGCCCGTTGCAATGCCTTGATGCGGTAAGTTTTTCGGTGACCGGCGAGGGAGTAAGTTTTTTATTTTTTACCGTAACAGCACCAAGTCCACCCTGCAGGTTCATGTCAATTTCAGAATAAAGTACTCCTAAATAATTGACAAAGATCGGGTTGTTTGTTACGAGACAATAAACATTATTTGATCCGGGCTTGGGAAAAATAACAGCGGCTTGGGTTACAAGTGAGCTTGCACCTGTGTTCATGCTATTAACCATTACAGTATTATTCTTCGTAAAAACTTTCCCTGCTCCAAAACTGAAAAGATACTGACCTGTATTAGCGTCACTAATTGACGCACAACCTTCCCCAACAATAAACTGGCTAGGGCCCATCCCCGGAACCGGAACTCCGGAACTGAAATCGAGCCGTGCTTTTGAACCAAAATACCAATTCCATGCCTCTTTACCGGGTTGCGCGTTTACGAGCGTGGTAATCAAGCTAAAAAGTATGAATAGCCTTTTCTTCATTAACGAATCAATGTAATATATCCCTTAATACTCTTTCCGCTAGAATAAGTTCCGCAATCAAGTTTATATTCTGCTGTGTAAAAATAGGTTCCGTCATCACCTGTGGGTCTCCACACAGCGTTCGGACTATAGCTTTCAAAGATCATTTGTCCCCAGCGGTTGTAGATACGGATGGTAAATGCAGAGAATTGGAATTTTGCAAAATCTATTTCATCGTTTATTTGATCGCCATTTGGCGTTACTATGTTCGGTATTAATAACTCTACCAATTGCCAGGGAGGGCCGATCACGAGTGTATCTCTTCCTGTGCAGCCACCTGAGTTTTGCAGCGTTACCCAATAGGTTCCGGGTTGATTGACGGTTATTGAAGATGTTGTTGCTCCGGTGCTCCAATTAATGGAAGTTCCGGGATAATACGCGTTCAATTCTAACTTAAAATCACAAAGTGAAACGGGAGGACCAAGTTCTACCTTCGGACTTGAGATCACACCAACCGAAACACTATCCCTCAAAACGCAACCATTTTGAAAAGTAACGTCTACGAAATAATCTCCCGATTGTGTAAGGGTTTTGATCGGGTTACTTGTGCTATCGTACCAATTGTATTGCACTGCGCCGGCTTGCGTAAGATCCGCATTAAAACTATCGCAAACCGCGGTATCGATATTGAATGGCTGTACAACAAATGCGTTTATCGTATCGGTTCTTTGGCAGCCCTGGGTGTTGGTGACTGTTACCCAATAATTTCCAGGAGCCGTTATGCTTATAGTTTGTGTTGTGGCTCCCGTGCTCCATTGATAATTAGAATATCCGCCGCCCGCGTCGAGAGTTTCATTGGTAAATGTGTTGCATTGGTATATGTCGGGTAAATTAATTTGTATGCCAGCGTAGTTAGCATCAATAAAATTGGGGAGGCCAAAGTGACACCATGCAAACCATGGCGGCCCCAACTTGAGACCATCTAATTGCAGATTACAGGCGAGGCCTGTATTATTTGGATCATGAATTACCGCCATTGTGTCAATTGCGTACAGCGCGATATATATTTTGCGGTCAGGCCCCATTTGCATGCCTCCAACATAACCCTTATTACTGATACCCCACTTTCTATATGCAAGCAGAGTTTTCGAAGCAATGATCTGGGCAGGAACGCCGCTGCTTAGGTCGAACTGGTATAAGGCAGATATTGTGTCGCCGGGATATACACAGGTATATAATTTTGAATTATCAGGTGAAAAACTTAGACCATAAGCGCCATAGCACCCTGGAAACAGTATAGGTATAGGATTGCTAACCACGCCGGTTGCGTTGTTCACATTGAATATCTCGAGCAGAGGCGTTGAATTAGACCAAATAGCAACGGCCAGCTTTGATCCATCAGGGGAAGCCTTCATTTGACCAGTAGTTTCATCATGCCCCGGCGCAATAAACTGATGCGCTACACCTACATTAGACACAACGGGAATCGTATCAATACCTGAAGAACTAACCCGGTACGCGTTGAAAGTGTTTGAATTATAGGAGTGGGTAAATACCCAGTAGTCCACTCCGTTACAATGACGCACAGCGGTTACTTTCTCCGTGGCAGGAGGCAGTGTAAGCCATTTGTTTTTTACAGTTACCTTCCCTAATCCATTGTTCTGATTCATATCAACGACCGAATATTTAACGCCTTTTGAGCCTGCCAGTTGGTCGGGAGTAATAATGAAATATAAGCCTGACTTACCCGGCCAGGGAACTATCATGCATTGTGTAGAAGAAATATTTCCATGAAGACCGGTTCCATTCAACATGGTATTCGCAGAACTGGTAAGCACAGTTGTTCCGGTGGTATAAAAGAGCAAATTTCCCGTGTTTTCATCACTTACCGTCGCAATAGATTCATAGTAAGTGCCCGGAAAACCCGGCATCGGAACTGCAGAGCCACTACTAAAATCAAGACGTGATTGACCAAATATCCAATTATTTGCCTCCTTGCCGGGTTGGGCATTTACAAATAGAAAACATAGGCTAAAAAAGGTAAGTAAAAGTAGCCTCATCGTATACCAAATATAAGGTAAGGGATGTCAAAAACAGCTACCACTTAGCAGGTAAAACCCGCCACTTACCAAAAAAGAGCTGCCAGTTATGGGGCAATTACCTCCCAGGGCTCAATTTTTCCCTCCACCACCTTAAAGATAGGGTGGGCAGAAAAGTCCTTTATTCCGGCTATTTCTTTCAGTTTTTCCTTATCGCGCACTTTCAGTTTTTTCTTCAAGTGCCTTAACTCGTAAGTCATTTGACCATCCGTAACCTTTATTTTAGTTCTACGGAATTTCCAATCTATCTTTTTACGGTTGAAATGATAGCCGCGATTTTCAGCTTCACGGTGAACCACCGCTAAGTAAAAATTAATGGCATTGAGCGGATCTTTGCAGGCTTTGAAGCGATCCAATTGCGGGTGATTTTTATAGCCTCTTGTCTTGCCTGCTAAAACATGCTTTGCCAAAAGCGTCTCCCGCCAAAGTGCTATCAATCCTTTTGCATCTAAATATTTGGGGTGTACGGACCAGATCCTCATAAGAAATTGTATTTCCCTCTCCCGCGGGGGAGGGATAAAGGGAGGGGGATAATTGCTAAAGCTTACGTTTTACCATCGCAAAATTGCCTTCTATCTCGATGTTCCAGTTCTTATCGAAGATACGCGGTAAAAAACGGCGATACAGGTACATGCGGGCATTTGAGTTACGACTGGCCTCTTCATCTTCCCGGTCAACCGCGTGAAATTCATAGATCATGATCTTCTGGTGCTCGCTCATAAAGGTGCGGCAGATCTCGGCAATAGTGTTCATTACACCGTACACCTCGCCCTTGTTCGTGGTAACATATTCCTCTCCCTCAAACTCATCGTTGATCACCCCAAAAACAATGGTAGCGTGCAAAATATTGTCCTGGCGGCGGCCAAATCGTACTTCGTAACGTAAGCCTGCGGGTGTAGTAAAGTAATACACGCTGGCCGATTTTATAGCAGGAAATTCTATGTCGAAGTACTTATGTCCGAACTTATCAAGTGGCATAACCAGCCGAAAATACGAAAAATATTGCTTTCAAAGCTACGTCTTTCCACGTAATACCGAGGCTCTATGGGTTTTTAGCCCAAAAATTACCTCCTATTTCGCTCGGTATTATAGGATGGGTTTCGAACTAATTTATCAGGAAAAATCCTATAACTTTGCTAAAAACTCAAATGAGCGAGAAATACAGTCAGCGGGGCGTTTCGGCGGGCAAAGAAGATGTGCACAAGGCCATCGCCAGGCTTGATAAAGGGCTTTTCCCGAAGGCGTTCTGCAAGATACTGCCCGATATAGCCGGCGGCGACGCCAATTACTGCAATATCATGCACGCCGATACAGCGGGCTCAAAGCCCAGCCTGGCCTATGTTTACTGGAGAGAAACCGGGGATAACAGCGTGTGGAAGAACATTGTGCAGGACGCGTTGATCATGAACATTGATGACCTTATTTGTGTTGGCGCGGTAGATAATATCGTGGTTTCCTCTACTATTGGCCGCAACAAGAACTTAATTACCGGGGAAGTGATCTCACACCTCATCAACGGTACCAACACATATATTGAAGACCTAAACAAACTGGGCGTTGGGCTGGTGCTTGCCGGCGGAGAAACGGCCGATGTGGGAGATATCGTTCGCACCCTGGATGTGGGTTTCACCGCTTTTGTGAGAATGAAGAAAAGCGATGTGATCGATAACGCCAATATACAGGCCGGCGATGTTATTGTCGGACTTTCTTCCTTTGGAAAAGCCACTTACGAGGACGATTACAACGGAGGCATGGGCAGCAACGGACTTACCTCAGCCCGCCACGACGTTTTTTCTAAATATATTGCTGAAAAATATCCTGAGTCGTATAACACCGATCTTCCGAAAGATGTGGTTTATTGCGGCAATTTAAAACCCACCGATAAAATTTCCATAGAACACAAAAGTGCCGACGGCACCACGATCAAAAAAGAAATTGATGCCGCTAAACTCGTGCTCTCCCCTACCCGCACCTATGCTCCGGTGGTAAAAAAAGTGCTGGGTTCCATCGATAGAAAACAACTTCACGGCATTGTACATTGCAGCGGAGGCGCGCAGACCAAAGTATTGCACTATGTAGATAACGTACACATCATAAAAGATAATTTGTTCGATATCCCGCCGCTCTTTAAAATGATCCACGAGCAGTCGCATACCGACTGGAAAGAGATGTATAAAGTGTTCAACATGGGTCATCGTTTGGAGTTTTACGTGAATGAGAAAACCGCGCAGGAGATCATTTCCATAGCGCATGGTTTCAATATTGAGGCTAAGATCGTAGGAAGAGTAGAAGCTCACAGCAGCAAGCAGGTAACCGTTAAAAGCAGCAAAGGCGAATTCGTTTATACTTAATGGAGTTCACTTTATTCATCAGCACTTTCAGATCCGTATTACAGAACCATCCCCTGCCCGGGCCCAATGCCCAGCATTTGATGGCCTCTGACTTTTACAAAGACAAAAAGATAGACATCACTCAAGTTACCGGCTACAAAAAAAGCGCGGTGTGCCTCCTGCTTTTCGAAAAGAACAACAAGCCTCATTTCCTGCTTATCAAAAGGCCCGACACACATCGTTTCCATGCGGGACAAATAGCTATGCCGGGCGGAAGCTGTGATGCCAATGAAACCTATGAGCAAACCGCTTTGAGGGAACTGCACGAAGAAACCGGCTTAGAAATTACAGACGCGCACATTTTAGGCCGTATCTCGCCTTTCTATATTCCCATTACCAATTTCTACATACAAACCGTTGTAGCGTACCTAACGCATCCTCCGCAATGTCACCCAAGCCGCGAGGTTGAGCAAGTGATAGAATTTTCACTGGAAGAATTACTTGACGACAGGATACTTGGAGAAACTGAAGTATACACGCAGGGAAACATAAAACTAAAAACCCCGTACTTCAATGTACAGGGCTTTGTAATGTGGGGCGCTACGGCAATGATCTTAAGCGAAGTGAAAGAGCTGCTTAAGGAACAGCGGGCTACTTTTTCTTTTCTATTTCAGTAACCGCGTTATCGTAGCACAAATAATATTTTCCTTTTTTCAGTGAGTTGATATCGCAGGTGGCGCCGAAACCTTTCTTCACTACGTTTCCGTAGAAATCATATACTTCGTAGCTGGTCTCGTTATTGAAATTAATAAGGTCTTTGTCGATCTGGTAAGAAGGTCTTTCCATCAGCGAGTTGTAGACCACTACATCCGAGAAGCGGGGCAATGAAGCGAAACCAACCTGTTTTACACGGAATTTATTTTCGCCGCTGTGGGCAACTACTTTGAATTTATAATCGTTTGCTTTAGGAGTTCCTTCGCCGTTGATCTCGCCCACGTAAACCCATTTGTTCCATTTGAACTGTTCGATCACGAAAGGAAGTGAACCAACTTCGTTCTTGGTGGTCCAGCTTAACATCGCGTCGTTATTGATGCTGATGCTTACAACGTCGAAAGTGGGTTTTGGTTTTAAAGCTTCGGGGTTCAGAATTTTAGGAATGCAACCGTCTTTGTGTTCGATCTCAACTGTGATCTTATCGCCGGCTTTGAACTTAAAAGGAGTGAAATCAATTTCGAAAGCGCTTGAGTTTACCTCATCCGTGGTGATCTGTCCGTTCACTTTTACCTGGAACGCGCAGAAACCAACACCATTGCTTGAGAAGCCGTTCTGAATGAACAGGTTCTTTTGTTGGTATTTGCCTTCAACCACTAAAACACCTGCGTTGGCATTCATGGTAATGGTGCCAGACAGGACTAATAATAGGGAAAACAGGAATTTGTTCATTTTTTACGCTCTATTCCGCAAAGATACGGCTTTTTTCATTTCATTATTAGGGACTTAAACTTTACAATCAAAAATAAAATACTGAATATCAGCACAATAGATAGAAGGATTTTCCAGGATTTGGGAAATTGGCTTCGATTAATCTTTAAATCCTTACGATAAGCATAGATCATTATAACGACGAAACTGATGAAGAAGATAACTGCGAATATTATACGTCCTTTGGTGAACATGGAAAAAAGTGAATTTAGCGGAATGGTATCAGGCGCAAAGATATATTTTTGCGGAGATAAATGAGGCGTCTTTTTTTAACCACTACCCTGCTTGCTTGCTTTTTCGGCGCCACGGCCTCCGGCATTGAAAATGGGTACAAGGCATTAGCTATCTACGATTACTTTAAGGCCAAAGAGATCTTTTACAAAGAGCTGAAGAAATATCCGGCCGAAGCGGGCTTTGGTCTCGCTACCATTTATTACCGCAACGACAATCCGTTTCACCAGCTCGACAGCGCTTACAAATACATCAACCTGGGCAAGGATCATTTTTCATTATGGCCGGAGGCAAAAAAGATAGGATTGAAAAATAAATTACCGCTTAACGATAGTTCGCTTGTTTCCCTGCACGATTCTATTTGTAAAAAAGCTTTTTTGAAATTGATGCAAAAAGCCGATGAGGCAGGGGCGGAACAATACCTCAGCGTTTACCATCAATCGAAATACAACAGGAGAGTAATGTGCCTGCGCGACAGTTTTATTTTTTATCGTCCGGACCGTAAGTTAACTGTAGAGGCCTTTACAAATTACCTGCGTACTTATCCGCAATCGTGCTACCTGGGCGACGCGCGCAATCTTTTGGAGTTTGCCATTTACATGGAAACAACTGCCGGGAAGACTGACAAGGCTTATCTTACTTACATTGAAAAATATCATAAAGGAAAATACCTGCCCTACGCCAAAGAGGAATTGCTGAACTATTACATTAAGAATAAAAATGCCGAAGGCATTTACAGTTTCATTAAGAATTACGGTTCAACGTATCCAACTACGCTCGCGTGGAATATGCTGTTGGGAATAGAAGCTCCACACCATACGAAGACAGAACTACAGGCTTTTCTTGAAAAATACAAGGAATACCCCAAGCGCGATGAGCTGGAAGAAGAATTCGTTTATTGGCAAACACCTTTCTTTCTCATTAAGAAAAATGACAAGCTGGGCTTTTGCGACAGCACAGGCAAACAAATGATAGAACCGGCCTTTAACGACGCGGAGGATTTTAGCGAAGGATACGCGCCCGTTCTGAAGAACGATCTTTATGGTTACATCAATAAGGCGGGAAAAACGAAAATAGAATTCCAGTACTCCGAGGCTTCGCGTTTTTCTGATAACGTAGCCATTGTACAGAAGGACAAAAAATATTTTTTGATCGACTACAGCAACAAGGTACTGAGCGCGAGATACGATGATATAGCGGATTTCAGTGAGGGGCTCGCCATCGTGAAAAAGAACAACCAGTTTGGCGCCATCAATCTAAACGGACAGGAGATCATCAAACCATCTTTCGATATGATCAGCGATTACAGCGAAGGAATGGCCGTGTACTTAAAGAACGGTAAATACGGATTCCTGGACAAACAGGGTTTCGCAGCCATTGCTCCTCTTTACGATTGGGTATCTTCTTTTAAGAACGGGCAGGCCCGCGCACAGTTCAATAAATTGTTTGGTGTAATAAACCACAAAGGAGATTTTGTGATCGAACCTGCTTTTGATCTTATTGATGAAGCGCACAAAGGCATGTATCTCATCGTAAAAAACAATCTATACGGTTTTGCCGACAGCACCGGGTGTTTTACCAGTGAGATAAAATACATATATCAGCCTTCCCTGAAGACCGCGGCGCTTACCGATGGAAAATTCCAACGCCTGATCACAGCCAAAAAACAGGAACTACAGAACATCAACGGCGGAAAATATTTTAGCGAGCATGTATTTGATGAAATTGGTCTGCCCGTGAACAATTGGGTAACGGCCCGCGAGAAAAGCAAGATAAGCGTATACAACGTGTTGAAACCCGGGTCAGCCAAAAGGTCTCTTTTATCGGCTTATTCCGACGGAAAATACTGGTACCTTGAAAACAAAAAGGGCCTGAACGTGTACGATCTCTCATTAGAAAAAACCCTGTTTACCCTGGAAGCCACAAAAGCTTCCGTATTGATGCCCGGTTATTTCACAACGGAGAACGAGGAAGGAAAAGGATTGGTGGATAGGAACGGAGCGGAGATCCTTCCCATGTTGTACGACGAGATCAGCACAAATCCCTTGAAGAACTTTTTATACATTGAAAGAAATGAAAAAGGCGCTTACTTTAACATAAGCGCCCGTACTTTCGTTTGGAAAGAAGAAGGTTTCGATGCCTTATAAAGCCGATGAAGCGTAAAGCGTTTCGCGCTCACGCGGGTTCACCGTCATTACAGGAATATTAGAGATGTCAATTACTTTCTGAGCCAGTGTTCCAACAAAACGCTCTTTTACAGTAAGACCGGGTTTGTTCATGATCATGATCAGGTCGCTCTCAATTTTGTTTGCGTACTCAACCACTGTTTCAGCGATGTTCTCGCTTGGCATGGTTTTGTTGCTGCAGGTAACGCCTTTGCTCTTGATGTATTGTTTTACCTGGTGCACGTAAGCGTGCAATTGGTTCTCGTATTTTTCGTCTTTCAAAGAGAAGATACCCAACACGCGGATAGCAGCTCCGAAATATTTAGCGTATTCAATGGCCATATCCACTTTCTCGCGGCTTTCGCGCGACAGGTCGATCGGCATCAGGATATTCTCGCAACCATCGCGCTGTTCGCGGCCACGGATCGTGATCACCGGACAAGAACACTCGCGCACCATTTGCGAAGCGCTTTCACTAAAGATATCTGCTGATTTCATGTGAGACTCAATACCCACAACAACCAGTTTAGCATTCACTTCACCGGCCACACGAACGGTTTCTTTATAAACGCTGCCTTTGATATTCATAAAATCGCAAGGAACGCCTGATTCATCCGACGTTTTTTTGGCAAGTTTGGTTATATCATCGAAACGTTCCTGACCTTGCTTTTCATACACATGCAGGAGCAAAAGTTTAGAATTGGTATATCGGGCCAGGTTATAAGATTGAGAGATGGCGTAGATAGATTGTTCGGTAAAATCGAGGGGTATGAGGATAATGTCCTTTTTGTCGTTTGCGTCCATAGAAATGTGTTTTGTGATGCGAAGATAATAAAAATAAAAATAATGCAGATAAAACCTTGATTTTTAGGAA
Source organism: Bacteroidia bacterium (assembly GCA_025451115.1). Classification (GTDB taxonomy): domain Bacteria; phylum Bacteroidota; class Bacteroidia; order B-17B0; family Aurantibacillaceae; genus PALSA-968. Next base: position 16,313 of record JANWKZ010000176.1, read on the forward strand.
TTAAGGCCCTTTTTTTACTTTTTAAGGTCCTTACAGCCAAACATAAAGGGCAGCAGGCTCTCGATCCCCTGAACCACATAGGTTTTGCGGCCCGGAACGCCTATAACAAGGCGTATTTTTTTACCCTGTTTTTGCTCATACTCAGCGATCGCCTGGCGGCAAGCCCCGCAAGGCATCACAGGATCCTTACTATCGGCACAACAGCTTACGGCTATGCTTTTAACAACCGAAGAAGCATTTTGCGAAGCAGCGTAGAAGATAGCCACACGCTCGGCGCACAAACCCGAAGGATAGGCCGCGTTCTCCTGGTTGTTGCCGGTGATGATCTTACCGTTATCCAGCAATACAGCTGCTCCAACTTTGAAGTCAGAGTAAGGAGCATAAGCGCTCTCCGCAATCTTTTCAGCTTCTTTCAAAAGTTTGAGGTCTTCAGCAGGAAGGTCGGAGCTTTTTTCAAAGACATCCAAAGAGATGACATATTGCAACTTTGATACGGCCATTACTTTTTCGTTTCAGGAGGCGTGATATCTTTATCATTTAACACATTCCCCAAACTGTCGTAGGTACGCACGTGTATATGTACGCCGGTTGAGTCGTAAAAATTCCAAACGCCTACAGCCTTATCAAATTTGTAGGCGCCTTCATAAAACAACTTGCTGTTCTCGTGGTATACTTTAGTGGGCCCGTTCATTTTTCCGTTATCAAAAAAACCTTCGCTCCACAAAAAACCGTTGCCGTAATAATAGAACCATTGACCGTGGCGCTTACCGAAACGGAAGAAACCTTTTACTTTCATCAGGCCGTTATCGTATTTCAAAAAGAAATCGCCGCTGTAGGTGCTGTCGGGCGGATCCATCTCATCCACCATATTATTGATGTACGATTGCGTTGCTTTGGCTGCCGAATCGGTATTTGTTTTGGGCACGTCTTTTTTTTCTTCCCCGTTCTGGCAGCTTGCCAAAAGCACAACAGAAGTAAAAGCCGCAATTAATATTGTTTTTTTCATGTTATTTTTTCCGCTCAATACTGTAATTCACCAGGAGTTCCAGGGAAGCTTTTGCTTCACCGTCTTTAAAGTCTTTCAGCAAATTTAAGGCTTCATTTTTATATTGCTGCATAATTTTTTCGGCGTAGCCTATTCCCTTTTTGTCGAACACGAATTGGATCACCTCGGCAACCTTCTCCGGGTTTTCGTTGTGGTTCTTAACGATATTGATGATGTGACGTTTTTCGGACGAAGTGGAGTTGTTCAGTGAAAAAATAAGCGGCAGGGTCATTTTCTTTTCTTTGATATCGATGCCGGTGGGTTTTCCTATATCCTTTCCATCGCCAAAATCAAAAAGATCGTCCTTTATCTGGAAGGCCATGCCCGTGAGGATACCGAATTGCTTCATCGTATCTACCACTTTTTTATCCTGGTTAACTGAAGCGGCGCCGGTAGCGCAACAGGCAGCCACAAGGCTGGCCGTTTTCTGGCGGATAATATCAAAATAGATCTCTTCCGAAATGTCAAGCTTTCTCGCTTTTTCTATCTGCAATAACTCGCCCTCGCTCATTTCACGCACCGCGTTGCTTACCAGCTTTAGCAAATGAAAATCGTCGTTATCCAACGAAAGCAAAAGTCCCTTCGATAAAAGGTAATCGCCTATCAGTACCGCGATCTTGTTCTTCCACAAAGCGTTCACCGAAAAGAATCCGCGGCGCTCGTTGCTGTCGTCAACCACATCATCATGCACCAGCGTAGCGGTGTGCAGAAGCTCAATGAGCGCGGCCGCGCGGTAAGTACTTTCGTTTATTTCGCCATGCATTTTGGCTGAAAGGAAAACGAACATGGGCCTTAATTGCTTACCTTTTCTTTTTACGATGTAATTGGTGATCTTCTCCAGCAGGGGCACATTACTTTTCATCGAGTCTTTGAACTTCACTTCAAACTCGCTCATGTATTGCTCAATGGGCGCCTTTATTTTATCAACCGTAGACAAGGATTCAGAATAGAAGGGTAAAAGTGCGAATTAATTACTTGCCAAGCAACTTAGCAGGGAAAAACTCGCCGATGCGGGCCCTCTTTTTGCTTTCTGTGAAGATATAGGTCTTTTTATCGCAGGTATAGCAAAAGGCGGGCTTGAGTACCCGGCCTTTATTCTTTTTACGCCGGTAGAACGGGTTCATGGTCAGTGCGCCACTTTTACTTATCGTTGCCAGCACCGCCCGGGCACGCTTGGGATTGCGCATGGCGCGCGGACCAAGTTCGGGTTTTGCGTTCACGTTTCCGGGATCGTCGTTGTAGATCAGGTAAATATTTTCCTCGTCGAAACCAGCTGCGAATGAAAGATAGGTATTCACAGGATAGGCCTGATTCTTGGGTACCATTTTTACCCAGTTGAGCGCACCGCCATAGGAAATATTGAGCGCGGAAATGGAATTCACTTGCTGCTCAACCGTGAAATTCCGGAAATTGGTATAATAATAATTACCGAGGAAAGAATTTCCGTTAAAGGGTGGATTAATGCTGCTGTAATAGATCGGCTGAAAAGTTCGCTTATCGTACTCCTGTTCACTCAAAACCACGATATCGCTCTCCCTGAAAAAAACATCTTTAACATAATACAAGCCCATTTCCTGCCATTTAGACCCAACATGTTTCCCAAGCAATTCACGCAACTGAAAGGTGTCCAGCATCACGGTTGTAGTTACACCTACCGTTTGTTTTTCGGGATCCAGGAAAGCGTGAATGAACCCGCTCGTCATTTCGTAGCGCTCAGGTTTCAGCATCGACAGGAAGTAAACAGTTCCTTTGGGATCTATTTTAAGTACCGAATTATACTCTTCCGTTTCCTTCGGTATCAACATCGGAAAACTTTTTCCCTGTCCCGAAATAGCGGAATAAATGGATACTGTATG
>JANWKZ010000177.1 GCA_025451115.1 Bacteroidia bacterium
AAGCGCCTCGATCCGCGCTTGTTGGTGGATGGGGCAAAGTCGGTTGTTTCATTGCTTCTTAATTACTTTCCCGGAGAACAAAAGCTAGCTAACGAGAGTATAAAGATCTCGAAATATGCTTATGGAGCCGACTATCATTATGTGATCAAGGATAAATGCAAAACCTTTATTGAGACCCTAAAGAAAGAAATTGGTGATGTTAATGGTCGTTGCTTCGTAGATTCTGCTCCTGTATTGGATAAAGCCTGGGCACAAAAAGGCGGGCTCGGATGGATCGGCAAGAACGCGAACCTGCTCAACAAGGAAAGTGGTTCATTCTTTTTTATAGCAGAACTTATCATTGATGTAGAACTTGAATATGACGGCCAGGTAAAAGATCATTGTGGTACCTGCACCAAATGTATTGATGCATGTCCTACGCAAGCTATCATTGAGCCCTATATGGTGGATGGAAGCAAATGTATTTCGTATTTTACCATTGAGCTTAAAGAAAATATTCCCGCCGATTACCAGGGAAAATTTGACAACTGGGCCTTTGGCTGCGATGTGTGCCAGGATGTTTGCCCATGGAACCGCTTCAGTAAACCTCATAATGAACCTTTATTTGAGAATAATGGTTTTTTGAATTGGGATGAAAAGCAGTGGAAAGAGATCACGGAAGAAGTATTTTCAAAGACCTTTAAGAACAGTGCCATAAAAAGAACCGGCTTCAAAGGACTTAAACGTAACCTTGAGTTTCTACGTTTGGGCAAAGAGTGACAACAGCTTGTGGCACGCAGAGGCGCAGAGACCGCAGAGATTAGTACATTTGTGAGGAAATGTCGAAAATAAAACTAACAGCATATAGTAAAGCTGCCGGCTGCGGGTGCAAGATAGCTCCGGAAGCTTTGCAACAAATCTTATCCGGACTGCAGTCTATTCCTGATAAAAACCTTTTGGTTGGAAATGAAAGTAATGACGACGCAGCTGTTTATGATATTGGCGATGGGCAGTGTATAATAAGCACAACCGATTTTTTCATGCCGATCGTTGACGACGCTTTTGATTTTGGAAAGATAGCAGCGGCGAATTCGATCAGTGATATTTACGCCATGGGTGGAAAGCCTATTATGGCGATTGCCATTTTGGGTTGGCCTATAGAAAAGATCCCGGTTACAGAAGCACAACGAGTGTTACAGGGTGCCATTGAAATTTGCAAACAGGCAGGCATTCCACTGGCCGGTGGACACAGCATTGATAACCCGGAGCCTGTCTTTGGCTTAGCGGTTACAGGCATCGCCAAAAAGGAACATATCAAGAAAAATAATACCAGTAAGGGAGGTGACTTGTTATATCTCACCAAACCCCTAGGCTCAGGCATTTTAGCTACTGCTTTAAAGAGAGGAAAGCTTGATCCGGGTCACTACCCTGTCCTATTGAAAAACATGACATCGCTCAATTCTTTTGGCACATTATGCGGCAGTCTTTCTTACATACATGCGATGACCGATGTTACCGGTTTTGGTCTGCTGGGGCACCTGGATGAAATGCTGAAAGGAAAAGATCTCGTGGCTGAACTGGAAGTCGGGAAAATAAAATTACTTCCCGGAACCGAAGAATACAGCAAAGCTTTCATTTATCCCGACAATACCACGCGCAATTACAACGCGGTAAAAGAGAAAGTAAAATGGCTGGGCGGATTGGAGTTTATGACACTCTGCGATCCGCAAACTTCGGGAGGCTTGCTTATTTCAGTAAGTGCAGAAAAAAGGCAAGAATTCGAAAAGCTACTTTCAGAAAATAAGCTGGAAGTTTCTTTAATAGGAAAGCTAAGATCAAAAACGGATACCGATCACCAAAATATCATCGATCTGCTCTAACTCATCTCGCCAGGAAATATTAAAATCCTTAAGGTATTTTCCCTGGTCTTCCATACTAAGTTCTTGTACCGACAACAAAAGCTCCTTAAATTTCCGGGTCGTTAATTTTTTCTCTTTGTCGCCACCAAACTGATCGGCGTATCCATCACTATAGAGATAAACACAATCCCCCGCATTCATTTTCAGTTCCTGCTGCGAGTAAACCTGGTCTTCTGGCGTTAACCCACCTATCGCGCATTTCGTCGCTTTGATTTCTTCAACTTCTTTTGCATTTTTTCGAATGATACAAAGATTACGGTTAGCGCCTGAGTAAACCAGCTTATTTTCATTTATTCCAACCAAAATGATATCGCAGCCATCGCGGGTAGAATTATCGCCACTGTTTTGCTTTAGCGTGCGTTTCACGCCTTTATTCAGCAACGAAAGAATTTCTCCCGGGTTTTGGCTTTGCGTCACAGCCTCCTCGAGTTTTTCGTGCGCCACCATGCTCATTAAGGCGCCTGGCACCCCATGCCCCGTACAATCTGCCGCAGCCACAAAAATATTTTTACCCGATGGCCGTAAATAGTAAAAATCGCCGCTTACAATGTCTTTTGGCATATAAAGGACGAAACTTTTCGGAATGACCGCCTTAAAATCTTCTATGGCAGGAAGGATCGATTGCTGGATCCGCTTGGCATACGTGATACTGTCGGTGATCTCTTTCTTTTGGTTTTCAAGCACTGCATTTTGTTTCGCTATTTCGGCCGTACGATGCTTTACCTGCTCTTCGAGCACCTGGTTCTGACTTTCCAGGATCTGTTTCTTTTCCTGCTCTTTCTGCAGGGCTTTTGCAGACAGATCTTCTATCTGAACGATCTGTTGCTTCAGGGTCTTGTTAGCCCCTGCGAAATCAAAGGCCAGGTAAACACTCATCGACAAAGGCAGGCTCAGGATACCCAGGATCAACATGATCACCGAGAAAACAAGTCCATTATCTTTCAGAACGATAAGTCCCAAAATAGAAATGATCATGCAAATGGTAACTCCTAATACCCCGATACCAACTATCTTGGCCCCGCGGAAGTTCTGACGTATTCCTTTTATGGAAAGGATAGTCGCTCCTATGAAAACATTGAAGAAAAGAGTAATGTAAAAGATCCCGGAGATATTATCGAATACATAGGCCATGATCAGTGTAGCCACATAGAAAGCAAGGCTTATGTAGAAGAACTTATTGAGTTTGCGCTGAAAAAGGTTGTACAGCAATGCGAGTGCCGAGAAAAGAAGTGTGGGGACAAGAAAATTCGTATAATAATAGATCTTAAAGCTGGTTTCCGGTTTCTCCACGATATGATTGATCACCGGGATCAGGAAGACGAGGCCCAGGCTCAGTACAAAAAAACTATGAAACAAGTTGAATTTTCGGGAACGCTCAAAACAGAATATGATCATGTGCACAAAGGCCAGCGCAATGAGGAAGAAGGAAATACTGATAAAAAAATAACGTTGTGTTTCTGCCAATTGGCTTATTTCAAGCATGCGTTCCTTTGAGAACATCTTGAGAATAAAACCGGCGAGTACAGCATTGTATTTATCATCATTCTCGGCATATTTATGATTGGAATACCTTACCGCGAGTACGTGCTCCAGTGTATCGGGCACAAAAACAGGAAAGAACTCTCCACCCGGGTTGATGCATATTTCTTCCTCAGGCTTAGGTGAGGCCACACCGAAAGAAGCCAGAAATTTTCCATCATTGAAAATTTCGGAAGCACCAAAATGATTCAGCCGGAGCATCAGTGTGGTTCCGGCCAGCTTTTTACCTACCCGGTAATGCAGCCTGAACCACCCAAACCCTTTGAAAAGTGAATCTTCGTAACTACCTACGTTACAAGGAACGCGTGACCAATCCCAGTCAGCAATATCCTTTAAGGCGTTCCTATAGGAGTCCTTCGTAGTAAAGAACCAATAATCATAATTTTCCTTCGGGAGAGAAAAATTCAGGTTGGTTCCGTTCAGGGAAATGTTAACCCCTTCCATTTCCTGGTCGAGTGAATACACCAACGAATCAGGAACAGCTTTCAGCAAACCCGGCAGTAAGAGGAGCGTAAAAAGAAAAAACCGGGTATGTTTAAAAATTTTCAATCTTTCACACGGTTGAAGCGCAATGCCTTTAGCATCCAGTTAGGCAAAGGCTTCTTAGGGTTCATTTTGTCGAGATTCAGGTACCAATTGATCTTTTTCATCACAGGGATCTGGTGCGTTTCCACAAACTCTATCAGCGCTCCATCCGGGTCTTCGATGTATGCGAACTGCCCCGCCGCATCGCCCATATCGAAATCAGGATTACTTTCTACGGTAAAAGGATGGCCGGTCTTAGCGCAATGGCTTTTAAGCGCCTGCATATCCTTAATATCAAAACACAAATGAATGAAGCCCAGATCGCCCCACAAACGGTTCTCGAATATTTTGTGAGGTGCGCGACCTTTCACTTTTACAAGCTCAATGACACTGCTTCCAAGCAATTTTGAAAAACTTCCCTGGCGGGGTTTACTGTGCTTTAACAGTACTCTGTGTATGGCATGCTCAGAGCCAGACAGCCCTTTCCAATCGTCAAAAACCTTTTCCTGGTCGTAAACAACTGTATCGTAGCCCAGGATCTCAGCATAGAATTTTTTAGACCGCTCCATATCACTTACTCCTATCACCATTCCGTTCGGTCCACCCATATTCATCGTTCCTTCACTGAACCAATCTTCTCCTTTTACAACCTCAAACATATTTCCGTTCAGGTCCTTCACATAAAAATGGTCATGTCCTGAAGGATCCTTTACGATCTCTGTGAGCATTGAAACTCCTTTGCTTTTCAGTAGATCATAAGAAGCCTTCACATCGCTGGTCTTCATTTTGGCGATAGTAAACCCCAGATCACCTAACTGAATTTCAAAGGGCGCCGGTTGTGGCGTACGCGAAACATACTGCCAGATCTCAAAACCTCCGCCGCCTTTCAAATTGATGGCCAGTATGGCATGACGCTGGTGCGGTTTTCCCGCTGTGTAAGGCAACATCTGGTTAGCCTCCGAATTCTCATCCAGGATAGGTATATCAATGCCAAAATGCTGCCTGTACCATTTGAACGCTTCGTGCACATTCGGGTTACCAATTCCCACCTGCTGTATTCCTGAAATAATAAACGACATAGATCTTTTCTAAAACAGGTAAAATTACGATTATTTTTCGCTTTTCTTAAGCCGGCCAATGGTCTTTTCAATGTACTTTTCAGAGGTAAAAAGCGAGCTCTGGATGCGGCGGGCATAATAGATCGAATCGAGGATCTCCTTTTGCTTCTCCTCGATCACGTTATAGGCCGATTGCAATTTCTCATTCGACCTTTTCTTCTGCTTATAGCTCCGATACACCATTACAGAGACTCCCACCATACAAAGGATAAGCAAGGCTCCGAACAGAAGGAACCAGCGCTGACGGCTGATATCAGCTTCCTGTTTTTCGATCTCCAGCTCATGGATCTTTTTCTGATCATTCAATTTCGTGATCTCCGCCTCTTTCTTATCTGTTTCATATTTCACTTCCATTTCATGCACAGTGGTATGCGCCCGGGAGTTGATCAGCGTATCGGATAACCTGATGACGTTGCGATAATGCTCTACAGCTTGTTTATAGTCTCCCTTGGCAGCATAGGTTTCAGCCAGTGTGATGTTTGCGTCCCAGATATGATTGAGCAGCCCCATATCCTTACCCATTTGCATGGCCCGTTTTGCGTGTTTAATAGCGGCATCATAATTCCCGTGCTCCATTTCAATATCAGCGAGTGTTATAAGTCCGTAGGAAACTTCGGTAGAATCACCAAGGCCTTCGCGTATCTCGAGGCACTCTGTTGCCACTTTAAGGGCTTTGTCCAATTTATTGTCGCGCTGATAGGCCTCGGCGAGATTACCCAATACTGCCGAGAGAAGAAAGGGCTCCATCTCATTCTTATAGTCACGAAGAAGCATTTCGAGAACTTCGACCGACTTCTTTACACGCTTTGTGCGGGTGTAAATGATAGAAAGATTGTTTAGCGCACCTGCCACACCATGCAGATCATCTACTTCTTTTTTAAACGCTACTCCTTTCAGGATATATTCTTCCGACTTATCGTAGATCGACATATGATCGTACACATTCCCTATGTTAATAAGCGTGTTTCCCATGCCGGTCTTATCGTTGAATCTTTCTTTAATGATCAAAGAATTCTGAAACGCCTTCAGTGCACCCGGGAAATCCCCCATACGCTGGTACGTATTCCCGTACGAATTATAGGTTTGGGCCATGCCTACCGAATCCTTTATCTCTTTGCTGATCTTCAGGCATCGCTCCAGGTTTTTCAGCGAATTGCCGAATTGTCCCTGTTCCCGATAATAATCCGCCAGTTTATAGGTCGACTGGTACTCACCATAAACATACTTACGCTTCTCCGATTCTTTCAAAGCAATATTGGCATAGGAAATGGCGGTGTCGAGGTTCAGCCTCCGATACGCTCCCGCAATACGGATCATCGTTTTTATGCGATTAGTATCCTTTTGCCCGGGAAGCACCTTCAATAAGCTATCGACCTTATTTTTCTGAGCAAAAAATACGGCAGGTACAATAAGCAACAAACAGGTTAAAGTATATAAGGTCTGCCGCTTCATATTCTATATCAAGATATCAAATTTTGGTAAAATGGGTTTTGAAGTATGAAGTAGCCATCACTTCGGCTGTGGATCCTGTTACAACCGTCTCATCATCTTCTATCATCAAGAGGGAATCTGCATAAGAAGTAAGGAAATCGATATCATGCGATGAGATCAGGATGATCTTACCCTGCTTTAAAGCCAGTTCCTTTGCGAGACTGAAGAAGTGCTTTTTAGAAGCGTAATCCAGGAAGGCCGTAGGTTCATCAAATAGCATTACGGGAGTTTGTTGCGCAATTGATTTAGCAATAAAGGCCTTTTGTCTTTCACCATCGCTGAGTGCGTTCACCATTTTGTTCTTAAAGGCACTTATGCCGCATATTTCAAGCGCTTCATTCACAATTTTTTCATCTTCAGCTCCCAATCCTGCCCACTGGTTCAAATAAGGATAACGACCCATACTCACAAGTTCAAATACCGTGATGGGGAAAGAGACCGGGTTGGATGAAGAATTAAAACTGATGATCTCTGCCTTTGATCTGCCGTCAAGCTTCAACAGATCTTTTTCATTAAAGAATACCTTACCTCCTCTTGTGCGCAGCAGTCCACTCAGGCATTTGAATAAGGTTGTTTTTCCCTTTCCGTTGTTTCCTATCACGCCTGTAAGTCCAACACCAAAAGAAGCGGAAACATGCTGCAGCAAAGGTTTATCGTAACCCAGGCTGAGTGATTCCAATTTCAATGTATGTTTTCCTTCCTTATTCAAAATTAGTTTTGCTTTTAAAAAGAAGCCAGATAACAAAGGGCGCGCCGAACAAGGATGTAATTACGTTTATAGGAAGTGTATTATCAAAAACCGGCAGATTACTGATAATATCGCAGGTGAGCATAAAAATAGCCCCGCCCAACATACAACCTATTAACTGATGTAAATGATGTGTTGTTCTCAACAGCATTCTTATTGTGTGCGGCATCGCGAGTCCCACAAAACCAACAGGACCACAATAGGCAGTAGTGATGCCGCTTAGCAATGCCACAAGTATCAGAATAAAATTTCGCGCAAACTTCACATTTACACCAAGAAGAGAAGCCTGTTCGTCGCCCAGCATGAGTGCGTTGAGCGGTTTTATAGAGAAGAGGCATAAAATACAGCTGAACAACACCAGGATAAAGAAAGCAAGCAGGTCTTTACCGGTTACATTCGACAAAGAAGCCATGTTCCAGATCACAAAATTCTTGAGCTCAGAGGGATTGGCCATGTATTCCAGTACAGATTGCAACGCGCCTGCCAGGAAACCGATCATCATACCTACAAGCAATAAATGTGTGGCGCTTTTTATCTTGTGAGAAAGGATCAATAGCAGTACAAGTCCCAGGAAAGCCCCGGCACAAGCCGCGAAAGGAACACCGAGTTGCAGGAACAAAGCGCTCCCTGCCCCACCGGCAAGCATAAAAACAGCAACAGCCAGTGAGGAAAGTGAATTAACGCCCAGCACATAAGGACCTGCCAGAGGGTTTCTGAAAAAGGTTTGCATGAGCATGCCCGCAACGGATAGTCCCATACCGGCACTAAGAGCGGCGATGGCTTTCGGCAAGCGAAAACCCAGTATAACTATCGTCTCGGTTACACTTCCATGTTCCTCAAACACCTCTAGTACTTTTCCCGGAGCTATATAAGTTGTACCCAATACCAGATCAAGCACGAAAAGCACCAGTAGGAGAAGAAACAGCAAGAGATATTTCAGACCCAAGTTCATTTGAGCTGTTTATAGTATTTGAGTTCCTTTACAGGCTGCAGATCCGGATGAAAAATGTTAACAAGGTCGGCCAGGATCTCATCAGGATTGCAAAGGCCGGTCTCCCAATAGTCATTTCCGCCACTGAGATTCAGTCGACGATTATTATTAAAAAGGTTCCTCGTCTTAAATGCTTTGAACTCGCCGTAACGCTTATCCTTTTCGAGAATTTCGGAAGGCATGTTGCTTAAATGAAGGTTTATCCAATAATCAGCGTTCAGGGCTTTCTCTATTACCTGCTCCATATTTAGCGCGGTAACATTAACCTTGCCGTTATCCTTCCACAAATAATCAGCGCCTGCATCAGCAAGGAATTGCGCGAGCGAACTTTTTCCACCGGCTACGAACCAGGTATCATTTGTCTTTAATTCCGTAAAGACGGTTGGTTTGTAAGAAACAGTATCAACACTTGCTTTCAAAGCAAAGTATTTTCTTTCTGTTTCCGCGAAAAGTGAATCAGCCATCTCTTCCTTCCCAAAGAAAAGCGACATTGCCTTCACCCACTCGGCCCTGCCCAAAGGATGATTCTCAAAATAATCGGCGCAAACAACGGGCGTGATATTCGCGCCCAGCAACCTGGCATCAATGTCTTTCTTTTTGTCGCCGGTAGGGTTTGTGAACAGCACATTCACGCCGCAGGTAAGCGTTTGTTCTATATTCAGCGGGCCGTTTTTTGCCAATTCCTTTATAGAACCTTTGGCCGAGAGGTCAAGCAACTGTTGATTCGAAACAAAATCCATGTTGTCGACGGCTCTGATCGCAGAAATGGCTTCGAGGCGGTTCAAAAAGCCCACAAATACAGAAGAAAGACAGGCTACGTTTTGAACCGGAATTTGAATTCCGTGAATTTCGGATTGCAGTTCGGGTTTCTCGCCTTTGAACAAAGCATAAACGGCCGAATCAGTTTTCTCCGCGTTCAAAAAAGTAACTAAAAGCGTATACCTATCGCGCTTATATATCTTGAAATAAGAGGCATATTTATTCTCTACCGCTGAAAATGGAACATCAACCTTCTCCTTTTCTTCCGAACAGGAAAACAGGAACAACAGTAAGCCAAAAAATAGAACGGGTTTCCGCAGACGAAAGATCCGGGACCTCATGTAATTACGTCAGTACATTTTTAAAGTAATCGAAGACCAGACGTATACCTACACCGGTTCCGCCTTTTCCGCGATAACTGTCCCTGCTTCCGAGGAAGGCGGGAGCTGCGATATCGAAGTGCATGTATGGATAATCGGTAAACTTAACCAGGAAGCGGCCGGCAGTGATAGCACCACCTACGGGTCCACCAATATTCTTCATATCAGCGATATCGGATTTCAACAGATCATCATACTCTTCCCAGAAAGGAAACTCAGCCAGGCGCTCATATACATTGTCGCCACTTTGTTTCAAACGATTCTTTACTCCCTCTCCTACAGTTCCCATACAAACAATTCCGAAGTGACCAACAGCTGCTGCGGCGGCGCCGGTCAGTGTTGAGAATTCGAATGTAGCAGCGGGTTTGAATTTTTTAGCGTAGCTGAGCGCGTCGGCAAGGATCATCCTTCCTTCGGCATCACTGTTCAGCATTTCCACAGTGCTTCCATCGTGCATGGTAATGATATCGCCGGGAGCGAAAGCGTTAAAGCCGGGGCGGTTATCGGTTGCAGGCACGAGTGCTATAACGTGTATTGGTAATTTCGCTTTGGCAATGGCCCACATAAGGGAGCCGACAGCGGCGGCGCCGGCCATATCGCATTTCATGGTATCCATGCCTGCGGTTGGCTTGATGCTCAATCCACCGGTATCGTATACAACACCTTTTCCTACTAAAACATAAGGTTGCTTGTTCTTCGCACCGCGGCCCTTGTATTCCATGATGCTGAAAGTGGGCTCATCCACGCTTCCTGCATTGACTGAAAGTAAGCCGCCCATTTTATGGGATGTGATCTTTGCTTTATTCCAAACCTCCACGCTGAAGCCGGCATCCTTACCCATTTGCACAAAAGCGTTGGCAAGTGCTTTCGCGTTCAGCACATTTACAGGTTCATTCACCAGGTCGCGCGCTTTGCAAACGGCATCGGCCACTATCAATAATTCAGAAAGATGACGGTTATCTACATCTTTTGCCTGTACAAAAATATTTTCGAGCGTATGTTTTTCCTTTTTGGCGGTGCTACGGTGCTTGATGAACTGGTAATTCCCTAAAAGGATACCCTCCACAAAAGCCAATGTGAATTTTCTTTCAACCTGTGAAGAAACGATCACAGAACTTTTTTTCTGGGCGTTCAAAGAAGCGGTAACGCTATCCGCAAGCCTGCGCAGGGATTCCATCTGGTGCGCGGCGCCTTTTTTATCATCTGCGATCACCACGCAAACCAAACGACTGTATTGATTTACGGTAACGAGTTTTTTCTCGTCCTTAATTTGCTTTTCTATATAGGCCAATTCTGCATTGCTGAGGCCGAATTCGGGTTTGTTTTTAAAGGATTTAGCGATAATAACAAGGTTATCCTGCTTTAGGGTAGATGTTTTTGCAATGGCTGTCATAATATTCGTTAAATTTGAAGAGCTAAATGTAAGAGAAATTATTGAGAAAATGCAAGTCGACAAACTTTTAAATAGGGCCCTGAACCTTGAGTTCCTGAGCATCGAAGAAGGGGTCTTTTTGTTTGAGAACGCCCCCCTCGCCGAGCTGACCTTTGTGGCCAACGAAATACGCAAGAAAAAGAAAGGGGACACTAAAACCGTTACCTGGATCATAGACCGCAACGCCAATACCACGAATGTTTGTATTGCCAATTGTAAATTTTGCAATTTTTACCGCATACCGGGTCATGCCGAGAGCTATATCACCAGTATAGAAACATACAAAAAGAAGATCGAGGAGACCTTTCGTTATGGCGGAGAGCAGCTTTTATTGCAGGGAGGCCACCATCCCGACCTCGGTCTTAGCTATTATGTGGGACTTTTTAAAGAACTGAAAAGTCTTTTCCCAAAACTGAAATTACACGCGTTAGGGCCACCCGAGATCGCCCACATCACTAAGCTTGAAAAAAGTACGCATACAGCCGTTTTGAAGGCACTTATGGAAGCCGGGCTTGATTCATTACCCGGGGCGGGCGCTGAAATTCTGAACGACAGGGTTCGAAGACTGATCTCTAAAGGAAAATGTAACGGCCGCGAATGGCTGGACGTGATGCGCGCGGCGCATCAACTGAATTTAACCACTTCTGCTACCATGATGTTTGGTCATATCGAGACCATTTACGAGCGTTTTGAACATTTGGTTATGCTGAGACAGGTACAGAGCGAAAAACCGGCAAACGCCAAAGGATTTCTGGCATTTATTCCATGGCCTTTCCAGGATGAGGGAACATTATTGAACCGATTGAAAAATATCCGCAACCAGGTCAGCTCTGAAGAATACATCCGCATGCTTGCCCTGAGCCGTATTATGCTGCCAAACATAGAAAATATACAAGCCTCCTGGCTTACGGTTGGGAAAGAAACTGCGCAATTGTGTCTTCACGCCGGGGCCAATGATTTTGGCTCGATCATGATCGAAGAGAATGTGGTATCTGCCGCAGGAGCTCCTCATCGTTTTACTTATAAAACCATTCAGAAAGCTATTGAAGAAGCGGGCTTCAAACCACAATTACGCACCCAGCAGTACGAATTCAGGGAATTGCCGGCGGATATTGAAGAGCAGGTGATCAATTATTAGTTTTTCATGGACTCAGCCAGGATAAAAACATTTTTATTGAAGTTTTTAAAATGGTTGGTCGGTATCTCGGGTGGTTCCGCACTGATCTTTTTCATTCTCAGTTTTACAGACATTCCTTACTACGCGTATCACTATTTGGGTACGTGCAATTCAAAAGTGTATTATAAACCGCAGGTTATCGTTTTGCTTGGCGGGGCCGGAATGCCCAGTCCGGACGGTTTCATGCGAACCTATTACACAACCTTAGCGGCGAATAAATTCAAAGATGCGAAGATCATCATCGCCTTACCAAAAAATGAAGGCGATAGCATTGATCAGCCGCGGCAAATGGCGAATGAACTTGTTTTGCATGGAATTGACTCTTCGCGGATTTTCTTCGAACCACTTGGCTTCAATACACGTTCGCAAGCCGAGAACATTGCCGGAAAGTTTTCTTCACAGGCTTCTTCCGTTTTGTTAGTTACTTCTCCCGAACACATGTACCGCTCGGTAGAAACTTTTAAAAGATCGGGGTTCAAAACCGTAAGCGGCATGGCCACTTTTGAAAAACCGCCCGACGAGGAAAAAATTGAGGATACTGAAAACTCCTCTGATACAAGGGTAAAGAGCCCCGATCTTCGCTACAATACCTGGAGCTATATGCATTACGAACTTTTGGTGATGAAGGAATATTGCGCAATTACTTATTATTGGATGAAAGGATGGATCTAAACTTCAGCGGCCAACCCGTTTCTTTTGATATATTTGAACGATGAAAAAACTGATCTTTCTTTTTACCGCCGCATTTTTATCAGTTGGTTTGAATGCCCAGAACTGCGAAAAGGGCTGCGCCAAGATCACCAAGACCGAGCCCACTACACTAAAAGGCATCAAGCCGGATCGTGCGCTCCTGGTCTTCAAATTCCTTGGCCCCAATAATAAACCTGCCAAGACATTGATAAAGATCGTGGTTGACAAGGACACTGTGTACCCGGTAGTTGATAAGAACGGGATCACTAAGATCACCTCGAAAGCGGGCCCTCATAAATTAAAGTTCAAGGGTCCTTATTGGTATACCGTGAAAACGAATGTAACGCTAAAGGAAAAACTTACTTATTACATCAATGTGAAGTTTGAGGCAGCAGAAATGATAGGTGGCAAGAGGGAGAAGGACGACGATTAGATCTTCCCGGCCAGGTTCTTTCGAAGAAAGAAATGTAATCCGGCCAACAACATCAGTAAATAGATTATAGCAAGCGCTCTATCGGGGGTTTCCTGGGAAATAAAATAAGCCGGGACAAAAAGGTTTATCCCGATTACCGCGCCTATGATCACGAAAGCGGACACATTCAATTTTTTGAAGCTACCGAGCGAAGGGTTTTCCGCGCGCATGAGTACTGCCATAAGGAAAAGTAAAAAGACCGACAGCGCTTTGAAGGGCAGGTGCTTCACTTTTTTAAGCTGCAGCAAGACGGTATAAAAACCATTCTTTATTCCGCTCAAAAGTTCAGGTTCGGGCAATACATTCGAGCGTAGGGAAGCTCCAGGCGACAACACCGTTATGAGCAAAGAACCCAGGATGGCCAGGCAGGCTACTAACGGTAGCATTCGGTATTGGCCTTTTCCTGTAAAACCCAGGCAAGCGCAAACCAGCAGAATGGAGACAGCGCTGGTCTCCGACAATCCGCCGATAAGAAAAGCGATGATCACAGCACACGTGTATTTTACAATTACACTAATTTTACAGTCATAGATAACTCCGAAAAGACAACCCAAGAGAATGATGGAATACAAATACACCACAGACGAAGATTGCCAATGCCACAATTCAATGCGGGCGTCGAAGAATGCCCAGTAAAAGGCAGAAGTAAAGAAAAGCGCGTATTTCGCTGATCTTTTCCAACTGAGATCCACCCGGAAAAAATGCCCGAAAACAGACCTAAAGAACACTGTGAAAGCCATCACAAAAAAACAAAGCTGGAGCAAATGAATGATCCAGTACAAGGACACCCGCGCACCGAATATTAAGAACACAAATGGATTAATGACATTACTTAGCCAACGATTGTAAACATTATTTGAATGCGCTACCGCATCTGAAAAAGATAAGCGCGAAGCGGCGTCGAGAAAAAAAAGATCGTCGTAAATGAAGCGGGCATGAAGCGCGTTGAACATAAATACAAAAAACATGGCGGCCACAGAAAGCCACATAAAAACGGGAAGAAAACTGATCTTAGCGGAACCGCCTGTGAACATGCTAAAAATTATAGCCTTTATAATCTTTCGTGAACTCCACGTCTTCAAACGTTGGATTTACCTGCACATTAAAATAATCGTATTGTTCGTAAAGTCCCATATCGTCGAACACGCGCACGCCAATGGGAAGATAATTTTGCTTGTCGATATAAAGAAGTACATACTTGGCATAGGCATTAGGCACCTTGATGACCTGCCCTGCTTTCACATCTTTATAATCACTCACTTTGGGTTTGTTCATGCGCAGGATCATGAATTCGCCCAAATAAAGTTTTCGCGCTATACTTATCAGGTTCTCACCTTTTAAAACTGTATAATCCTTCGCAGCGAAGTCCTTGTTATTGATAATGATCTTGTAGCAGGCACGGCCGTTCATATTCTCTTCTCCATCCGGAATGAAGAACTGATCGAACTTATCGCCCGCCTTTTTCACGTTCGCCTCAATGATGGAAGAGAAATAATCGAAACCCGCCTCGTGAATGGTATGGTGCTGGTCCTGGCGCATTAAAGATCCAAGAGGGTCCAGGTAGAGGTTGATATAGGGAAAGGAGTTAGGATTTACCAGGGCATCCCCGCTGTGTTTACCTTCCACCCAAAGCACCTCTATCCCTTTGGCGTTCAGGTATAATTTTCGGGGTTTACGGTTCAGTTTAACGGATGACCCGAAATAATTGTATTTCTTCTCAATTCGTTCGGCCAGTTTAAGGTCGTATTTAAGTCCTTTTACCTCTTCCACACTCTTAACCATTTTGTCCATCACTTCGCGGCAGTTGTAACCTGTTGAATGAAAGGAAAAAGAGAGGAATCCTAAGGGTAGGATGATAAGGAAGTATTTGAGCAGTTTTTTCAAAACGAAAGGCAAAGGTAAAGATTAAAGCTTTATTAACTATTTTTAAAAAACAAAGTAATAAATCGCCAAAAAACGTAAATTCGCGACAAGTGGAAAACCTGGGACTTTACATAAGTGAATTGCTTGCCGAACACGATTGCGTGATCGTGCCCGGCTTCGGGGGCTTTGTGGCCCGTCCTGCCCCGGCCCATTTCTCAAATGCTGGAAATATTCTTTTACCGCCCGGCAAATCGCTCGTATTCAACAAAAACCTCGACAATAGTGATGGCCTGCTGGCCAATCATATCTCAAAAAAGCTGTCTGTGAGTTACCGTGAGGCTAATGGTCTTGTAGAACAGTGGGTCTTTAACAGCAAAAGACAGCTGGAATTGCAAAAAAGGCTTGAGCTGGAAAAAACCGGTATTTTATACTATAGCCCCGAAAATACTTTGTTGTTCGAACCCTCTGCGAGTGGTAATCACCAGGT
>JANWKZ010000178.1 GCA_025451115.1 Bacteroidia bacterium
TACATGAAAAACACCAGGCCTACCCCTAGAGACAACACGGTGATATTCTGCACGATCGTTTGGCTGCCGGTATATGTGCTGTTTTGTCGTACCAACACCTCTTTAAATTCCGGCCGGGTTAAGAAATAATCGAGGTTAGCCGTAATGCCAATATGTTCCGTAAGTTTTACATGCATTCCCGCGCCCAGTAAGTAAGACATTGTAAATGCAGCTTTGCCACTTTGCTCATAATAATAAAATTGGTTGGAAGAGGTTTTCCCCGTTACGCTTATTGCCGGAAGTTTACAATAAGCCGGACCTATCAGCAGCTTGAAATAAAAACTGGTAAACTCATTGCTTCTCGGAGTAATTCCTTTAGAGGCCAGTCCAAATAGAAGAAACCCGGTTTGCCAATGGCCTGTGATCACGCTAAGACCATCACTACCATGAAATTTTCGTATACCGTTTCCGTCGCGTGGATTATCCTGGTAACGAAAAAGACCGGTAAAAGAAGCAAAAAACCCACTTGGTGTAGAAGTAAAAGAAATGTCCGTATTCCATCCAGGAAGGGCGTACCCCGGGCTGACTCCTGATTGTGTGGTCCTACCTGCGTTCGCAGTGCCCATGCGGAAATAACGGGTAGGAATTCCGACGCCTCCATTTATAGATATGGCTAAACGTCCTTCCTGGGCCGTAATAAAAAGGCTTGCCAGCAAAAATGATATGAGCAGGCGGCCTTTCAAATTTTATTGCACAAGCTCAGTTTCCGGCTCAGAGTACATCTCAATCGGTGGACAAGCGCAAACCAGGTTGCGGTCGCCAAAGGCGTTATCTACACGCGCTACGCTGGGCCAGAATTTATTTCCTTTAACCCATGCAAGTGGGTACGCGGCTTTCTCACGGCTGTAAGATTTGTTCCAATTGTCGCTTACAACAAGTTTAGAAGTGTGTGGCGCGTTCTTGATCACATTGTCGGTCTTTTCGAATTTGCCGTCCATGATCTCCTGCACTTCCTTGCGGATGTGGATCATGGCTTCGCAGAAACGGTCGAGTTCAGCTTTGTTCTCGCTTTCGGTAGGTTCAACCATTAAAGTATTTACTACAGGGAACGCGACAGTAGGAGCGTGGAAGCCGTAATCCATTAAACGTTTTGCGATGTCGGCAACTTCTACGCCACTTGCCATTTTAAAGTCGTTGCAATCGAGGATCATCTCGTGCGCGCAACGGCCGTTCTTGCCGGTGTACAGGATCTTATAATGATCTTTCAGGATCTCCTTCATGTAGTTGGCGTTGAGGATCGCCGTTTTGGTTGCCTCGGTCAATCCGTCATTACCTAACATTTTGATATAACCGTAAGAGATCAGGAGAATTAATGAACTTCCGTAAGGAGCCGCAGATACAGCAGTAATTCCTTTCTCGCCGCCTGTTTTAATTACGGGATGAGAAGGCAAAAACTCAACTAAATGTTTTGCTACGCCAATTGGACCCATGCCGGGACCGCCACCGCCATGCGGAATGGCGAAAGTTTTGTGCAGGTTTAAGTGACAAACATCTGCGCCGATATTGCCGGGAGAAGTTAAGCCCACCTGGGCGTTCATGTTAGCACCGTCCATATAAACCTGTCCGCCGTTATCGTGAATGATCTTGGTGATCTTCTTGATGCTTTCTTCGTACACGCCGTGTGTTGACGGGTAAGTTACCATCAGGCAGCTCAGCGTGTCTTTGTATTGCTCCGCTTTTTCTTTCAGATCTTTTACGTCGATGTTTCCCTTAACATCACATTTCACGATCACGATCTGCATGCCGGCAAGAGCGGCTGAAGCAGGATTTGTTCCGTGCGCCGAAGAAGGAATTAAAACTACGTTGCGGTTTGGATTTCCATTCGCGATATGATAAGCGCGGATCACCATCAGTCCGGCAGACTCGCCTTGCGCCCCGCTGTTGGGCTGCAGGCTCATGGAAGCGAAGCCGGTGATATTGCTTAGATCTTTGGTAAGTTCTTTAATTACGTATTGGTAACCTTTTGCCTGTTCAACCGGAACGAAGGGATGGATGTTCGCAAATTCGGGCCAGGTGAGAGGAAGTAATTCGGAGGCGGCATTCAGTTTCATAGTACAGGATCCAAGAGAGATCATAGAATGTACCAACGAAAGATCTTTGTTCTCCAGGCGTTTGATATAACGCATCATCTCGGTTTCGCTGCGATACGAATTGAAAACAGGATGCGTGAGGTATTCTGATTTACGAGCAGCCGATGATGAAGTAAGTGTTGGATTCAGAACAGAAAACTCTGCATTTTCTTTTCCTGCAGCTTTTGCGAAAACAGAAACGATGTCGTAAAGATCGGCCAACTCAGCAGTTTGATCTAAAGAGATAGCAACCAGTTTATCAGAAGGGTAACGGAAATTTATTTCGTTCGACTCGGCCAGCGAGCGAACTTTGTTCGCGTCAGCTTCAACAACAATTGTATCGAAGAATAATTTGGTTTGGATCTTGTAACCGAGTTTTTTCAATTCTTCAGCAACCGTTACAGTGCTTTTGTGAACTTGTTCGGCAATGCTTTTAATCCCATCCGGACCATGATATACCGCGTACATGCTTGCCATGATGGCCAGAAGCGCCTGCGCGGTACAGATGTTTGACGTGGCTTTCTCACGTTTTATGTGTTGCTCACGCGTTTGCAAAGCCATGCGCAAAGCGCGGTTGCCTTCTGCATCCACACTTACGCCAATGATACGGCCGGGAATTAAACGTTTGTAATCTTCGCGACAAGCGAAGAATGCTGCATGAGGTCCGCCATATCCTAACGGAACACCAAAACGCTGTGAATTTCCAACTACGCAATCGGCACCCCACTCGCCGGGAGGTGTGATAAGCGCGAGCGTAAGAAGATCAGTTGCTACAGCTACCTGTATCTCTTTTCCTTTGCAGGACGCAGTGAAATTTCTGTAGTCGACAATTTCTCCGTTAATGTCCGGGTATTGAATTAATGCTCCAAAGTAAGAATCGTCTAAAGAAACTGAATTTACATCACCGATCACAACTTCAATGCCCACAGGCACCGCGCGTGTTTTTACTACATCGATATTCTGCGGGAAGCAGGTATTACTTACAAAGAATTTATGCGCGCCCTGCTTGGTCTTGCTTCTGTTGTTGTAGAACATGAACATCGCTTCTGCAGCCGCAGTCGCCTCATCCAGTAAAGACGCGTTGGCAATTGGCATGGCGGTGAGATCAATCACCGTGGTCTGGAAATTCAAGATAGCTTCCAAACGTCCCTGTGCGATCTCGGCCTGGTAAGGCGTATAAGCTGTATACCATCCCGGGTTTTCTAAAACGTTGCGCTGAATAACAGCGGGTAAAATATTATTATAATAACCAAGGCCGATATAACTGCGAAAAACCTTGTTTTTCTTCGCTACCGAGCGCAGATGTTTAGCGTACTGGAACTCGCTCATTGCGTCGCCAATCTTTAATGGCTTCTTTAAGCGTATCTTTTCAGGAACGGTTTGGTCTATCAGTTCATCAACCGAAGAAACACCAATTTTGGCAAGCATTTCTTTTACTTCCTGTTCACGGGGGCCGTTGTGGCGCGAGGAGAATTTATCTGTCATCCGAAGAGAAATTAGAGAGGCAAAAGTAAGGAATTTAAGGCCTGTTTCCAATAGAAAAAAAGGGGGTGGAACGGGTCAAATTTTATTTGTATATTTAACCCTACCAAAATCAAAAACTCTTATGAAAAAACTCCTCCTGCAAATTACCCTCCTGGCGGGCTTAATGCTTGTTTTACAGGGTTGTCCCTATGGCACCGAAATAGCCATAGATGAGCCTACCGTTAAAATTGACGAAAAACTGCTGGGCAAATGGGAAGCCAAGAACTCAGGCGATTACATGTATACCGTTACCAAGAAAGACGACTTTAACTATAAATTTGAGAAGAAAGGCAAGACCTCTACCGACGCTACCCTGTATACCGGTTTTCTCTCGGTTATTGATGGCGTGAAATTCATCAACATTTCTGAGGATGCTTCTTCTACCAAGACCTTTTACCTTTATAAACTCGAGATGAGCGGAAGCGGTGCTAAGGCCACCTTGTTACCTGTGACAGAAAACATCACGGAGAAATTCGCTACTGCTCCAGAGCTGAAAGCCTTCATTAAAAAGAACATGGGCCTCAGCTTCTTCTATTCGAAAGATAAGGAAGAGTATTTCCGTGCCGATTAATTGACCTGATGCGTAGGATATTCGCTGTACTTTTTTTTATTTCTCTTATTGGTTCGGCGCAGAAAAAGCCTGCCGACACTTTGTATTTGATGAACGGAAGTATTGTGGTGTCGCCCGTGATTGACACTCTTTTTGGCGCCGCCACTTTTGTGAACCCACAGGACAGCACTAAAAGAGAGCACATTGAGAACGATGCGCTTTTTGCTATTAAGTATCATAACAAAGACGTATTTTATTATTACGAGCAGGATACCATCAGTAACTGGTTCAGCCGCGAGGAGATGTGGATGTTCATGCAGGGAGAGCGTGATGCTAAAAAAGGCTTTAAACCCTGGGGCGCTTTTTATGGCAGCATGGCTTGCGGATTGGTGGGCGGATTAACGGGAACTATTTTCGGACCTATTCCACCTACGGTATATGTGGCCGGCAGCGGCCTCACAAAGATCAAGATAAAGCACAAAACAGTTTCCAATATAAATTACCTGGATAGCGACGCGTATATTTTGGGCTATGAAAGAGAGGCCCGCACCAAACGCAGGATCTACGCCCTCATTGGGGGAGGTATAGGCCTGGTGGTTGGGTATTCGGGGTATTTCCTTGGACTAAAGAATGTGTATCCTGCACAGGTTCTTATCAACTGGAAACCTTTCTGCATCAAGTACGTGAGACAGTAGTTATTTTTTCAGGAGGAATTTGTTGAGCAGAAAATAGATCAGCACAAATCCCGCAATAGAAAGTAATATCAGAATGATACGTTGGCTGAAACCCGGAATGATATTGCTGTGACGGTTATCTTCCTCTGCTTGTGCCGCGAATCTTTGTGAGCCTAATTGTTCCACCAGCCGGTCAGATTCCGCATCTACAGTTAGATCTGATTTAATGTACTGCACCTCCACATTCTTATTGGTGTTTACCACATTTTTTCGACTGCGTGAGCAATACTCCACATAAGGCTTTTGTAATTGCTTGTAGTTGGCGTAAATGATCCAATCCTCGCCGGCATTAAGCTTCAAATTGCATTCTGATTTGTGATCGAAGTAAACAGTGATCTCTTTCGAAGCGCTTCCCTTGAATAATTGTGTGATGCTGAAAACAGCTTTTCCAAAATCAGTTCCTTTCTCAACCGATAGCGTTTTTCCGCGGAAGATCAAAGCGTGTGCTTTGATGTAGTTCTCCGAAAAAAGTAATTGATTCTCGTTACAGGTACAGGTATTCTGAGAAATCAAGGATACAGAATTAAGAAGTAAGAATGAAAGAAGGAGAAAAAATTTTTTCATTCCTACAAAACGTGTTTTTCGGCGTGATAGGAAGAGCGAACCAGTGGGCCGCTCTCCACGTATAAAAATCCTTTTTCAACAGCGGCTATACGATAACGCTCGAATTGATCGGGATGTACAAATTCTTTAACCGGTAAATTCTTCGGAGTAGGCTGCAGGTATTGCCCAATGGTAACCACATCGCATTTCACACTGCGCAGATCATCCATGGCCTGCAGTACTTCTTCTTCGGTTTCACCCAAGCCAACCATGATGCCTGATTTTGTGCGGATGCCCGCTTCCTTCACACGTTTCAAAACTTCCAGGCTGCGATCGTACTTGGCCTGTATGCGTACTTGTGGCGTTAAACGTTTTACGGTTTCAATATTATGCGAAACGATATCGGGCTTCACATCAATGATGCGTTGCAGATTATCCCATTTGCCCATAAAGTCGGGAATGAGCGTTTCAAACTTGGTAGTGGGACTTTCCTGACGAATGGCTTTGATGGTCTCTGCCCAAATGATGGAACCGCCGTCTTTCAGATCGTCGCGGTCAACCGAAGTGATCACGCAGTGTTTCACACCCATCAATTTTACGGAGTTTGCCACGCGCATAGGCTCATCCCAATCTGCCGGCAAGGGTTTGCCTGTAAATACAGAGCAGAACCCGCAGGATCGCGTACAAACATTACCAAGTATCATGAACGTAGCCGTGCCGGCGCCCCAGCATTCGCCCATATTGGGGCAATTACCGCTTTGGCAAATGGTGTGCAGCTTGTGCTTATCCACAATGTTGCGCACTTTCACGTATTCCTCGCCGGTGGGCAATTTTACGCGCAGCCAATTGGGTTTACGGGGTTTTTCGAGGGCGATCTCTTCTGACATAGCTTTACTAGAACCAGCGTCTTCCAAAATGGAATCCAAGATAAAGGGTTACAAATACATTCTCACTTGAAAATTTAGCCATGGTGGGAACCGCTTTTGGGAAAACATCCACCACCACACCCGTTTCAATGGCTTTTACGGAAGTACGCATTTCTCCGTACTCAAAACTAAAACCAAGCTTGGCATACCCGCCCGGATAAATTTTGGTAGAACCTAATCCGTAAAACATCGGCGCACGCCCTAATATGTTGTTAGGGTTATGTTTATCGGGATTGTAAGCTTCCGTTTTGTAAATGTAATTATCGCCGGGGGTTGATCCTGTAGTATCCGGGTATTCAACTTCTAAAAAAACAGGTTTTGCGAAACACAAAACAGGTCCCGCACCGTAATTCATTCTTATCTCAATGCTTTTACGTTCGGCGCGCCTGTACAGCGTTTGCAGATATCCGTAACCCGCGCGGATGAATAAAAGATTGTTCAATTTTCCGTAGTAATAACTTTTTCCGCGATCGCGTTTTACTTTTTCTTCTTTCGGGTGACTCATATTGAGTCCTTCGATCTCCACGAATCTCTTTTTTTCGCCGGTAACATGCCAGAGGCGGCGGTAATTGGCGCCGAAGCCGCGCGAGGTCATGAACACGCTGCCTGTTGATTCGTTACGGAACAAAACATTCACGTCCTGGCCAATGGCCAAAGCCTGTCCGGCGCTTTGCGAAAAAAGGTTTTCCGTAAAGAGAAAGGAAAGCAGTAAAAGTCCTATGCACAAACTCGAACGCATGGTCTTAACAAAGGTAGGTAAAATAGGTATAAAAACCATGTCTTAAAGGTCAAAGAATGTTATCAAAATCACTCTAAAAAAACGCCGATCTGTGAGTGAAAATTGTGTAGGTTTGACCAAAACTTTGCAATGGCAAACACGTCGGAAGTAATTTACACGGGCCACCTTAGAACGGAGGCTGTTCACCTGCAATCGGGCAACAAATTGATCACCGATGCCCCTAAAGATAACCATGGAAAAGGAGAGGCTTTCTCGCCCACTGATCTTACGGCCAC
Source organism: Bacteroidia bacterium (assembly GCA_025451115.1). Classification (GTDB taxonomy): domain Bacteria; phylum Bacteroidota; class Bacteroidia; order B-17B0; family Aurantibacillaceae; genus PALSA-968. The sequence goes on from JANWKZ010000178.1 coordinate 7,400, forward strand.
CTCTTTGGCCTGCTGCATGCTTTCGGTGATGGGAATTGTGTCGAAAAAGGAAGGTATCACCACAAGTGAGGGAGCAAAAGCAACTGTGTTAAAGGTAATGTATGCCGAACCCCGTCGCATAGGCGAAATTCATATTGAAATAACGATGCCTGCGAAGGGTTTTACGGAGAAAGAAAAGAAGATGTATGAACACGCAGCTTATACATGCCCGGTTGCAAAGAGCCTGCATCCCGACATAAAGCAGGAGATAAAGTTTACGTACTTGTAGGGAAATTACACGCGCTTAACTTGCTTAGCCACAGGAGCTTTGCCATAGGCAGGACAGCTCTGTTTAGACTTGCAAGAGGTACCTAAGGCAATTGCAAAAAAGAATACAAGTGAAGTTATGATGGTCTTTTTCATACGCGGTAATAATAATTGATGAAGCAAAAATAGGGCGATATTTTAAATAAACAAATTAATGCAGCGTAATTTTTGGGTATGGAGGTGAAAACGCCTAAAATAGAGGTTAACTGGCTCAATGCTTTAAAAGGCGAGTTTGAGAAGGATTATTTTTTAAAATTGAAGGGTTTTTTAGAGGAGGAACGCACCAAATTCAAGCTTTTTCCGCCGGGAAGCCTGATTTTCAATGCGTTCAATCTTACTCCTTTTGATGAGGTAAAGGTAGTGATCCTGGGTCAGGATCCTTACCATGGCTTGGGCCAGGCGCATGGGCTTAGTTTTTCAGTTCCGGATGGGGTAAGACCACCCCCTTCGCTTGTAAACATTTTTAAGGAAATAAACTCAGATCTGGGCATTTCGGTTCCCGGTTCGGGTAATCTTACCAGGTGGGCCACACAGGGCGTATTGCTACTTAATGCCACACTTACGGTTAGAGAGAACCAGGCCGGTTCGCACCAGAACAAAGGTTGGGAGCCATTTACCGACGCGGTTATAAAAACGTTGTCCGATAAAAAATCAGGACTCGTGTTTTTGCTTTGGGGCAATTACGCCAAGAATAAAGTGCCTTTGATAGATGCAACAAAACATTTAATTCTTACGGCACCACATCCTTCTCCGCTGGCTCGCGGAGGTTTTTTCAATTGCAAGCATTTTTCAAAAACCAACGGGTATTTGAAAACTCAAGGCCGAAAAGAAATTGACTGGAGCGTATAAGACGGAAAAAAAGTCTCTAAACTTATAAATATCAAGTCAATTAGTCGTAAAAGCTGCAAACTCTACGACAAAATTTCACCTACCTTGCATTGGACCTTTTATTGATAGAACGCAGGCATGAACTTTAATAATTTCACTATAAAATCGCAGGAAGCCGTTCAACAGGCTTTAACGATCGCCAACATGAATGGTCAGCAGGCCATTGAGAACGGCCACATTTTAAAAGCCATTACCGACCAGGATGAAACGGTAACGCCGTTCATTCTTAAAAAACTTGGCATCAATGAGCAGGTATTTGCTAAGACGCTCGATAGCATCGTTACTTCTTATCCGAAGATCAGCGGCGGCCAACCATATCTTTCTAATAATGCAAACCAAACAGTTGCCAAGGCGACTTCTTATTTAAAGGAATTTGGCGATGAGTATATTTCCATTGAGCATTTGTTGCTGGGAATCCTTGCCTCGGGTGATTCGGTGAGCAAAATGATGAAGGACCTTGGTTTTAACGAGAAGGATCTGAAAGCAGCCATCAAAGAATTACGAAAAGGAAGTAAAGTAACAAGCCAGACACAGGAAGAGACTTATAACGCACTTAACAAATACGCTATCAATTTAAATGAGCAGGCACGCAAAGGAAAACTCGATCCGGTTATTGGCCGCGACGACGAGATCCGTCGAGTACTGCAAATTCTTTCGCGCCGTACCAAGAACAATCCTATTCTTGTAGGTGAACCCGGTGTGGGTAAGACGGCTATTGCAGAAGGATTAGCACATCGCATCAATAATGAAGATGTTCCGGAGAATTTAAAGACCAAAGAGATTTACTCGCTCGATATGGGCGCATTGGTTGCCGGCGCGAAATATAAAGGGGAATTTGAAGAACGTTTGAAATCGGTGGTGAAGGAAGTGATCTCGGCCAATGGAGATATTATTTTATTCATTGACGAGATCCACACGCTTGTTGGAGCGGGCGGGGGAGAGGGCGCGATGGACGCCGCCAATATTTTAAAGCCCGCATTAGCCCGCGGGGAATTGCGTGCAATAGGTGCAACAACTTTAAACGAGTTCCAGAAATATTTTGAGAAGGACAAAGCACTTGAACGTCGTTTTCAGAAAGTGATGGTCGATGAGCCAAGTGCAGAAGATGCGATCTCCATTCTGCGAGGTATAAAAGACAAATACGAAACGCACCACAAAGTGCGCATTAAGGATGAGGCGATCATTGCCGCGGTGGAATTATCACAACGTTATATCTCCGACCGTTTCCTGCCTGATAAGGCTATCGACCTGGTAGATGAGGCGGCGTCGAAACTCCGTATGCAGATCAATTCCAAACCTTATGAACTGGATGAGATCGAACGCCGCATCATGCATGTAGAGATCGAACGTGAGGCGATGAAACGCGAAGGAGAAGACAAAAAAGTAGGCGAACTTAATAAAGAGCTTGCCGAACTCAATGATAAACGAAACGAATTCCGTGCACGCTGGCAGGGAGAAAAAGACGCTATTGAAGGCGTACAGAAAATAAAACTTCAGATAGAAGACTATAAACTGCAAGCCACCAACGCTGAGAAGAACGGCGACTACGGAAAAGTAGCCGAGATCCGCTA
>JANWKZ010000179.1 GCA_025451115.1 Bacteroidia bacterium
CCAGCCCATTTTCTCCTTTTCATCACTTTCCTGTGGTTTGAATGCAGCCAGGCTATCGTTAAAGTACAACTCGAACATGTCCACCTTGATCTTATTCTCTTCCTTTATCCAGTCCCGCGTACCGTTATCTTTAAATTTTTTATAGAGATTCGTCTTTCTTTCGTATGTGATCTTGCCGGATGTGATCTGCCCAAAGCACAGGTTTACCGAGCAAAAAAGGAATACAACGATCAAATTTTTCTTAATCCCAATCATCCTCGTCCTCCTTTTCTTTTTTGCTGTTGAACTTCCACGTTAATTGCAACATGACATAGCGCTTGATAACGGTAGTTTTATCATCCGTGATCACGTTCCCCGAAATGTTCCGGGTGTTACTGATGTTCTGGTTAAGAATATCGTTACCCTTTATTGAAAGGATCAGGTTCTCATTCTTCAAAAATGTCTTATTTATCGCCGCGTTCCATAACACATAGCTTACGTTATATCCCGCAGTACGTTTTGTATTAATAATATACTCGGCATCGGAACTGATCGTGAACTTTTTCGGTAATTCCACGCTTAGTTCAGCCTCGTATCCCTGCGTGGCATAGGGTTTATTGCTTTGTGAGTTCAACGTAGAAGAAGGGATCGTGTATTCATAATTTCCACTCACACTGAAACTCCATTTTTCCTGGGTAAACGCAAATTTCAGATCTCCGTTGGCCGAAGCGTTAGAGGTAGTATTTTTTTGGCCGTTAATAAAATTGGTATTGCTGTAATAATTGGCGTTGACGTTGGGACTAACTTCCAAAACCTTTGAGAACATAGGGAGGGTCATTCCCAACCAGGCATAGGAACTATAATTGCCATTTACATTCACCGGCTGCGAGATCGTACGGCCAATATTGTCATACGTGGTTGAATTCACAATATCATTGTTCTGGATCGTAGCATTCATTCCCGCCCAGTAGTTCTTTCCGCTGATAGGCTTAAAAGAGTAAAAATTGAATTCGATAGTCTGATCAAAAGAAGGGATAAGATCGGGATTTCCTAAAGTAATATAGTTGGGATTTGAATTATTGGCCACCGGCTGCAATTGCGTGACCGAAGGAAGTTGCGAACCCGTTGTATAATTCAACTGCAGGTTCTGGTTATCGCTGAATTTATAACGCATGGTTGCGAAAGGCAAAATATTGATAACATCCTGCTTAATGGTTTGATCAGTGATCTTATTATGGTTATCAACCAAAACCTCCCGCACCCGGGTACCCGTAGTGAAACGCGTTTTCTTTGTTTCGTAGATGAATTTGAACCCTGCCCTATAGGTGTTTCGGGTATTATCAAAATTATTGCTCAACACCGAATCTCTTATCGTATAATCGCCGTTCTGGAAATTGAGCGTATTCTTTTCCTGGATATTCGTGCGCATACCTACATCCCCCATCGCTTCAAGTTTTATCTTCTTGGTAAGCGGCTCCACATAGGAAAAAGATACACTATGACCATTACTCAGGCTTAAATTGGTTTTTTGCTGATCTACATCACTGATCGGAAAACTGATGGGTGTGAAATAAGTGTTCGTGGTTTGCAAAATTCCTTTTCCTTCAGAATTACTCAGATCAAAATCATAGTCAAGTTTCAGCACCCGGTCGTTCTTCTTAAAATTGCGTTTCAATTTCACTTTTGTGCCTATCTCATAACTGCTTCCCTTGCTTGTATTGAGGATATCTGTCTGGCGCGTAAGGGTATCGCTCTCTGTTATAAATTGATTCCTCTCAAAATGTGAGTTTTGGCTCTGCCCGAGTGTGACCTTGGGTTTAATGGTAAGTTTGGTGAGCGAATCCAGGTTCTGTTCGATCTCGAAATTAAAAACATGGTTTTGCCCCTTCTTAATGGTTGAACTTTCATTAGTGGTTGTATAGGTAGTATCCTCCAGGAAATACTGACTACGTGTGGTTGATGTTTGAGTAAGCTTACTCGACCCAAAAGTATAATTGAAAAGCAATTTGGTTCTTTTCCCGATCTTGTCGGTATAATAAGCGCCGGATTTCAGGGTTTGTGGAATGCCCTCGCCATCACTTCTACTTGAAAAGAACATCATGCCCTCTTCATCGTCCATCATGTTGTTCATATCGGCTGTTAAGCCATACTTAAAAACATCGCCCCAGCCAAAATTGGTCTTGGGTGTATTTCCTGTGAGCGCGAAAACCGATACTTTTCTTTTATTATTGAACACATTGGCCAGAAACTCACCTTCGTAAAATTGCTTCGGGGTTGTGAGGTCCGGAGCTCCGCCGGCCCCTGAGATCTTTCCGAAATATCCTTTTTTCGCATCATCTTTCAGTTTAAGATCGAGCACCTTGATGGTCTCGTTCTGTGAATTGCCCGAAGCATCTTCATTCTTTTTGTCGTACACCTGCACCGATTCAATGGACGTGGCATTCAAATTACGGGTGGCTACCGTAGGGTCGGAACCAAAGAACTCGTCGCCATCAACCAATACCTGGTCTACAGCCTTGCCCTGCGTGGTGATCTTTCCCTGGGCATCTACTTTTATTCCGGGGAGTTTCTTCAGCAGATCCTCTACGGTGGCATTCGGTTTTACTTTAAAAGAATCGGCGGTATAGACAAGCGTATCGCCCTTATAATAGATAGGATCTTTGAAAGCGTAAACAACGATCTCGTTCAGCTGTTGCGACTTTAGCGGCAGAACGATCCTTCCGAAATCGTAAACAAGGTTCTTTTCACTTCCCACCACAATGAACACCTGGTCGGAGAACTGGGGATGGGAAATGATGACCTGGTAGGTATCGATCGGCAGGCTCTTCAATTGAAAAACTCCCTGCTCGTTAGAGCGCGTGTGTTTAACGAGCACTGAATCAGAAAGCCGTACGGCCACGGCCACCGCGTTGGGCAAAGGTATTTTTGCAGCTGTATCCTGCAAATTACCTCCTATCTGCATAAGCGACTTAGTCTGCGCATGTGCAAAACCTGCAAGGAAAACCAATAGTATTACGACCCAAACCCGCATTTTATCCAAAAGGAAATCTTTCCCAAATTGGTTATAAATTCTGTATCAATCCTGTTAATTCCTGTTAAAGCATCCGAATGACCCGAAACATCATACAAAGTTAAAAAATTAAGAGGCAAAACCCTTTTAGTATGATAATATTCGGTCAATTCCTTTTGTCTATAGAACGCAAATACTTTAAATTTGGAACAGAACCAAACCCCTTGTTATGAAAAAAATCCTTACCCTTTTCCTCGCCCTTGCCGGCAGCCTTTGTTTAACCGCAAAAACCAATCCCGTTACTCCTAATCCGTATGAAGCCTATTTCGATAAGGCCTATCAAATGTATCCGGAGATCCCCAGAGGGGCCTTAGAAGCGGTGGCCTATAACAACACGCGCTTTAACCATATAACACATGTGGGTAACGAAAGTGAAAGCTGTATAGGTATTCCAAACGCTTACGGTGTGATGGGATTAACACTTGATGGAAAGAATTATTTCAAGAATAATCTTTTAGAGGTATCTAAGCTTTCAGGGTATAGCAAAGATGAAATGATCTCATCTCCCGAAAAGAACATTCTCGCATATGCCAAAGCATGGCACCAGCTTTCTCTATCCCTTCCTGAGAATAATATGGCTATGCCATTCACCTTACTAAGTGAACTTCCCCAGGAGACCGAGGGGCAAAAATTCGCACTCAACACACAATACTATGCTTTTCTTTCTTTCCTGAACGATCCTAAAATGCAATCGGAATACAAATTCCCCGCGTATAGTTTTAACCTGGCAGAGATCTTCGGAGCAGAGAACTACAAAGTACTCAGCAGCACACGCGTGACCATCTCGAAGGACAGGATCACTGACGGAAAAGAAAATACTTTCAAAAGCGGAAACAGTTCTGTACAATCAGCCGACTACGCTCCCGCCCTTTGGGTTGCATCACCTAATTTTAACTCCCGCGGCGGGCAAGCCGTATCGGCTGTGACGATCCACACCGTACAGGGAAGTTACGCGGGTTGCATCTCCTGGTTCCAGAATACATCTTCGGGTGTTTCTGCGCATTACGTTGTGCGTTCATCCGATGGACAGATCACACAAATGGTGCTGGAAGCCAATCGTGGCTGGCATGTAGGAAGCGAAAACGGTTATACAGTAGGTATTGAGCATGAAGGGTATGTAACCCAGGCCAGTTGGTACACCGTGAACATGTACACTGAATCGGCTAAATTGGTTGCCGACATTTGCGCCAGTCACGGCATCGATCCTGAGCGTACTTTGTTCCAACCCTGGGGCAGCACCACGTATTATAATCAATCATCCATTCCGGGTTCCTGTACAAAAGTAAAGGGCCACATGCACTATCCAAATCAATCTCACACAGATCCGGGTCCGAACTGGGACTGGAACTACTTCTACAAACTGATCAACGATCCCGCTCCTGCTGCTACAGTTTATACTACCGCTACCGGAAATATTTTTGATTCGGGCGGAGCCGGCGCTAATTATTCGGATGACGAACGTTTATTGTGGACCATTGCCCCTCCCGGCGCAACAAATGTCACTTTAACATTCAACAATTTTTCGGTGGAGAACACCTGGGATTATTTATACGTGTACGATGGGCCGGATGTTTGGTCTACGCTCATAGGTTATTATACCGGCAATACAAATCCCGGAACATTGATCGCTTCAAGCGGAACGCTGACACTGGAGTTTCGCTCCGACTGCGCTACGGACGGTATAGGATGGGATGCATCATGGAGCAGCAACGCCACAACGATCACTCCTGCCAACCTCGCAATTACCACCGCAAGCTGCCCACAAGACAGTGTAACTTTAAAATGGACCAACAGCGGCGCAAGCTGGTTTGTGGATGTGACGGATGATGCTACATGGACCAGTTTTTATAACAAGGCTGTTCCTAATTTAACGCAAGTGGGTTGTCCGGGCGGCTTTGCCAATAACCTTGTTCCTACGGAATATCTCGCTTTCAAACCCAACACTACTTATTACTGGCGTGTTTGGGATGGATCTACCCACACTTACGGAAACAGCTTTATGACTCCATCGTGCATGTACCAGGATACAAACTGCGTGGGATCTTTTTATGATACAGGGGGGCCAACCGGAAATTACTCTGGAAATGAAGACTACGTTAGCATTTTTGCTCCAAGCAATGGTACGAGTGTTACCATGAACTTTACCGCGTTCACAACAGAAGCTAATTTTGATTCGATGTGGGTTTATAATGGCCCTACCGAACAGGATCCGCTCATCGGAATTTATACCGGAGCCGTCAGCCCGGGCACATTGGTTGCCAACAGCGGAGCGATGACCATTCGTTTTAAAGCCGATCCTTTTGTGCACGACGCGGGTTGGGCTGCCAACTGGAGCTGTACACAGGGAACAACTGGCATCAGCCAGAACGCCGTAACAATCGGTCAACTTACGGCTTATCCGAATCCTTTCAGTGACCATATCTCTGTAAATTATTCGCTGGAAGAGAATTCGCGCGTGAAGATATCTTTGATAGACATGATCGGAAGGGAAACTATTCTTTCTAATACGAATGAGAGTTCCGGCAAACACAGAACTACTTTCGATACAAAGAACCTGTCGCTTGCAAGTGGGGCTTATTTCATAAAACTGGAAAGCGGCGGTAAGACCGCCTTTGTGAAACTGTTGAAGAACTAAGGGAAAAGGCGCCCCGCGGGGCGCCTTTTAAATTACTTACCTTTGAATTCCGGCTTGCGCTTTTCCAGGAAAGCTTTCACGCCTTCTTTATAATCGTAGGTTTGTGCCGCTTTCACCTGTTCCTGTCCTTCCGCAACCAATTGTTTCTCGAGTGTATTGTGCATACCCTGGTTGAAGAGTTTTTTAGTGAGCCCTAAACCAACGGTTGGCATAGAAGCGAGCGTTTGCGCTACTTTCATAGCTTCTGCTTGTAAAGCTTCGTCGGCAACAACCTTATAGAGCATGCCCATTTGCAGAGCGTCTGCGGCGGGCACTTTGTCACCCATCATGCAAAGCGCCAGAGCGCGTTGGTAGCCAATGAGGCGTGGTAACATAA